>CAIMVD010000045.1 GCA_903844815.1 uncultured Bacteroidota bacterium
ATTACTCCTGGCTCTGCATGCGGTACGATAATTTGCTGCAACGGAAGTTCCTGAACGAATTATCTGGTTCCCAATTGTATGCCTTGCTTTTGTATTTGGCAGATCTTCAACCAACAAAATAATCTTAAGGGCAAATTGCTTGGTACGGGTCTTTAGCTCATCTTTTGTCATGGCGGTAAGATTGCGGATTGCGGATCTGCGATTGCGGATTATGGATTGCAGTTTAAAACAATCCGAAATCGTCAATCCGAAATCCGAAATTCCTAATTAATACAGCGATTCAACTTTAATTTACCCGGTCTTCCCAGTAAGGGAAAGCACGACCGCACATTAAAATTACGAAACTAATCCCACATAGATATCAGGAATCAGATAAATAATTAAACAGATTGCTGATTACGGAATAACGATTGCGGATTGCAAACCTCATCTTCTTTAAGAATAAATCCGAAATCAATAATCCGAAATCCGAAATCGACTCAAATTCGACTTACTAAGTTTAACCTATTACTAGTACTGGTACTGGTAATGGTACTAATTTACCATTGCGCGATGTTGTTCTATGGCATAATTTCGTAGTGGAATTTATGTTTCGACTCGTGAACCATACTAAAAACTATATTAAAAGATTCTGTCGCCTTACGCAGAACTATATTCTGAGAGTGCATAAAGGGTTTTTTAATGCACAATTAAACATTCATGTCTGTCAATTAAGGGAAACTCCGTATCAATACCCGAATTCTGGTCATCAATTTAGGAATTCTGCTTCTCAAAACGGGAAATCTGGTCATCAATGGAGGAAAACGGGTTATCAATTGGGAAAGTCTGGTTCTCAATTGGGAAAAACTGCTTCTCAATGGACAAAGTTTGCTTATCAATGGATGAAAACTGCTTCTCAATTGAGAAAAACTGCTTCTCAATGGAGAAAGTCTGGTCATCATTGGGAAAAATCAGTATCTGGAAATATAAACCTGAATGAATTCGATGTGGCTGATAGATTTATTAATAACAATGCAACCATTTCTAATTACAAATAAATTCTATTATTAACCCTTAATTCTAAAAGTTATGACAATCAAGCAAGAGAGTAAATTCAAAATGTCCTTGTCAACTGATGAATTCCTGATTAAGAATGAAAGGCTGACAAAGGACCTGCCGGAATTCGGGACAACTGTTACTGAATTCAGGGGCATTTTATCCAAGATAAAGCTTATTGACGGCCAGCAGCAAAATGTCAGAACCGGAGTAGCTAAAGATAAGAGAGATGTTAAAAATGCACTTATTGCCCTGGCCGCAGAAAATTCAGCTCAGGTTTTTGCATTTGCCAAAGTGTCAAACAATAAGACTCTCATGGACGAAGTACACTTCAGCATTTCAGATCTTGGAAGAATGACAGATGTTGCATTAAGAACCTATTCGGATGAACTTAACAAGAAGATGGTACCACTACTGGAATCGCTTGGTAAGTATGGCATTACAGCAGAAACACAGAAAAAATTTGCTGACACACTTACCGCGTTTGAAAATTCACTTGTAAAACCAAGAATAAGTATTGCAGAAAAACGGGAAGCAACAAGAGGATTGCAAACATTATTTATTTTACTTGATTCCCAGATAAGCAAGCTGGATGCCATTATAGGTATTATAAGGTATAATGAAGTGAATTTTTACAACGGTTACAAGACTATAAGAAAACTGGTTAATATAAATACAGGAGTCGTTGCTCTGAAAGCAACAGCGAGCGATATCGTTACATCCGAACCCATAAAAGGAGTTTTATTCACACTTAAATCAGACAGTACCGTTTTAACCAAAAGGACTGCTGATAAAGGTAGTTTCCTTATCCGGAACATGAAACCTGGCACATATGAAGTGGCTGTTAAAAAGGACGGATATAAAGAAAAAGCTTTGTCTGTCAGCATAAGTGACAGGGAGAGAAGTGAGCTTAAGGTTGAGCTGGAGAAATCGTGACCAAGACATGCTTCGACAGGCTCAGCAAGAAGTAAAAAGACAAAAGTAAAAAGTTGAAAAAATGAAATCAAAACTTGACTTGTAATATTCTATTTCCTAATTTTGATACCGGCAGCATTTCCTAATTTATTAAATCCTTCTCACTAAACCAAACTGAGACTCCGCGTGACTCAAGCTGTCACTATAAAGTTGTCCAGATGACAGAGTCCCGATAAGTGGCTGAAGATAGTCATGTCAAGCAGAAATTTGATAAGAAGTGAATCAAGGTACAATAGAATAAATGAAATATAATTGCCATGATGAATTCGCAAACGTAGACCTGTCGCGGCCGCAGGCGCTATGCCACCTAACTGATGAGCATAGCCACCAACTCAGGAAGTCTGAATATTGAGTACATATAGGATCAGGAAAGGGAAACTTTTTCAATCTCAGTATTTCCAATTCAAATCTTTGGTTTACGACTAATCCAGACCGGGTCAGGGCTTTTGGATTTAAATGCTTCCGGCATTATATACAAATCGCTTGCCAGGAAAGACCGGGGATTCCCGGTTATAAAACATATTATGCCTGATTACCAACAATCATATTCATTAATATTAAATATCTTTAAGTTTCATAAATCGGATTCCTAATCATAAACAATTGCAGATATGAGGTATTTTTTAATTTTCTTTTCGCTTCTCACCCTGGCAATACAGCCTGGTTACAGTATCAATCCTTTTGCAAAATGGACAAAAACAGAACTTACTCTTTGTAATGGTGTTGTAAGCAGAATATTTCAACTGCCTGCTGTTGACGGCACCTTTGTTACCACCTCTTATAAGCCTCTTAATGGTGATTTTAATTACTTTTCATATAGCTGCACCGACTTTCAGTTCGAAGTAAATGATGTTGTCTATTCAGGGAAAACAAAATGGGAATTAGTTAAAATCGAGTATGCCGATGATTCAAAAGAGGGGAGCGGTGCTGTTGTAACTTTAGTAAGCAGCGATAAGAAGATCGGGCTTTCTGTGAAATTTCTGATGTATCCGAATTCTCCGGCTATCAGGAAAAGCCTTATTGTTAAGAATTTAACAGATAGTGATATAAGGCTTGAATCGGTTGACGTTGAAAAGCTGGAAGTCCCCGGATATTACCCGGTTACATACAGCTGGATATATCACGACTATGGAAGAAGAAGATATATTGGTAATTATGACGGTGGGAAACAGGACGCACTTATCATTGTGCATGATATGAATACTGAACAGGGAATTGTTTTGGGTAATGAAGCAACCGGCGTGATGAAACATACATCCGTCTTCTGGGAAACACAGGATATCTGTGTCGGGCTTACGTATAAAAATGCTCTCTTTCCTTTTCGTAAATGGATTGGCAAGGGAGAGTCGTTTGAGACACCCCAGGTATTTACTATGGTATATAATAATCAGAAGACACCGGATGAAATTCTCAATACCGCGGTCCCTGATTTTGTAAGGAAATATATGGGGGTTAGACTTTCAGAGCTTAATGAGAAACCCACTTTTGTTTATAATACCTGGGAACCATTTTTTAAAAACATAGATGAAAAGCTTGTAATGGAACTGGCTAAGGCTGCTTCGGATGCCGGAATGAAGGAGTTCATAATTGACGATGGATGGCAGGATAGTTATGGTGACTGGGGTATAGACTATAAAAAATTTCCTAACGGACTGAAGCCTGTTTTCGATTATATAAAATCATTGGGAATGAAGCCGGGTCTTTGGGTTAGCATAGGAAGTGCTGCCCCGTCGAGCAAAGTGTACCAGGCCCATCCTGAATGGTTTGTAACAGATAAGGACGGTGCTGCTACCTCTTTGCATGCACCAGGTGACAAAGAGAAATATACTGCTTGTTTCGGTACCGGCTGGTACGATTATATTAAAAAAATACTACTCAAAATGGCTGTCGAATACGGTCTGGAGTATTACAAGCTCGATTTTGCCGTAGTAACAAGCGCCTATACATTTGATCATAACCAGTCGGGTTGTTATTCAACTAACCATACAGGACATAAAGATCACAATGAATCGCTGTTCACAAACTATGAACGCCTGTGGCAATTGTTTGATGAACTTCATGAAGCCAAACCTGAGCTTTTTATTGATTGTACTTTTGAAACCCTTGGAGGAACACAGGCGATAGATTATGCCCTGGTGAAACATGCTGAAGGCGACTGGCTTTCAAATTTTGCAGGGGCCGAGGGTGAGAAAACTGATATCAGAATACGAAATATGGCATGGTGGCGTTCGCCTGCCATGCCTGCCACTGCACTGGTAATTGGTAATCCCCAGATGCAGGACATAGGGTGGGAGACACATATAAAATCTATTGCAGGGGCACTGCCAATAATGCTGGGCGATCCACGTAAACTTTCAGAAAGCGAGCTTAAAACATATCGCGGATATGCCGACTGGCTTCAACTTATGGAGAGTAAATACGGTATTATGAGCTTCCGGCAGGATCTGCCGGGATTTGGAGAGCCGATGGAAGGGATGTGGGATGGATTTCAGCGTATAAACACAGAAACAAAAGAGGGTGGGATTATTGGAGTATTTCGTCATGGTTCAGTAGAATCAGCCCGGACAGTTACTGTAAACTGGCTTGATCCGTTAAAGACTTATCAGGTTAAATCGATGATTGGAAAAGATGTTGCTAGATTATCCGGAACTGAATTGAAAAATAAAGGATTTGTTGTAACCCTTGGAGAATTATATTCCGGAGAACTGTTTGAGATAAGTCAGATTGTGATGTAGCCTTTTAAACTTATTAACTTGTATTTATGAGAGAGCGTCGTTTCGTTTATGTTTTTTTTTCAATTCTTATATTAACTACTGCCGGATTGGTATCTGCTCAGGAACAAAAGATTGACCTTTCAGTTAAATGGGATACTGTCCGTCCGCTGGCCAATCCCGACAAAGGATGGTATCACCACATGCTCGACAATGGCATTGGTAAATATGGGCTGAAGGACGAATCAGAATTGACAGTATTTCCGGGCATGGATCATCTCTACCTTAGATTGGCATGGGCCTATCTTGAACCCGAAGAAGGTAAATTTAATTGGTCATATATCGATAACATTGTAGAGAAATATGTTCCCCTGGGCTATGGCATCTCCTTTCGTATTTCGTGTAAGGAAACAGGGGGGAAGCCCAACTCTGTTCCCGAAGAAATAAACGGCGTTTTTTATGCAACTCCCTCATGGGTTGAGAGAGCAGGGGCAAAAGGCTTTGTGCCAACTCAGTATGGTTCAAAATCATGGACCCCCGACTGGGATGATCCTGTTTTCCTTGAAAAGCTTGACAATTTTCACCGGGCATTTGCTGCAAAATATGATGGAAAACCGTGGGTAAGGTATATTGATGTAGGAAGTATCGGCGAATGGGGTGAAGGACATACATTTAACTCAACCAGAATTCCACCTTCTGTTGAAGAAGTAAAAGCCAGCATGGATATTTACCTTAAAAACTATAAAAACACACAACTTGTTGTAACTGATGATCTGCTATATTGGGAAAAAAGTGAAAAGGATGTCGAAACCTTGTACAATTATGCTGTAGGTAATGGCTTTACTCTTCGCGATGATAGTCCAATGGTAGAATATTATGTTGAAGAAATGATTAAAACCTGGTCGGTAAGCCATCCTCATTTTTATTCACCTCTCTATCTTCAGAAACCAATAATATTCGAATCGGAACATTACCCAACTGTTAAAAGAAATGGTTTGTGGCTCGGTAAAAACGGAAAAGACACAATTCCTTCTGTTGGATATTCCGGAGCCAAAATATTTCGTGAAGCAATAAAACTTGAACATGCCACCTATATCGGTTTCCACGGATATGCCGGGGCATATCTTAACGACAACCCTGATCTGACAAAAGAATTGCTAAACCTTTGCGGATACTGGTATTTCCCAAAATCGTTGACAATTAAAGCTGGTAATGAATCAGCTTTCAAATTCGATATTGAATGGTTGAATAAAGGCGTTGCCCCGGCATATTCGGAATACCAGTTAAGGGGCAAATTAACCAGCATTATTAAGCAAAACGACCCTGTTTATTTTACTATTAAGAACTCCGGAAATAGAAACTGGCTCCCCGATGTACCTGTTACTGAGAGTTATTCAACAGAATTTAAAGAAAGACTCAATGGTACTTACAGTTTTGCTTTACAATTGTTCGATACCAGATCAGGGAGACCTGTGGAAATCGGATTAAAAGAGCAGATAAGAGATTCAGAAGGTTATTATTTAATTTCAGATATCGAATTTTGATAGCGTGATTCAGGTATTATTATTGATCCGGATTACATTAAGACACATAAGGTTTTATTTTGAAGCCTTCGTTAAATTGAATATTGTTTGTAAATTTCTTTCAAATAAGAGTTAAAATGAAAACATTCTCAAACTGTCTGGCGACCTTTTTAGTCCTTCTTCTTCTCACATCATGCACAGGATCAAAAAAGATGATCTTTCTCGATGAAATGGATCTTACCGGTATGAAAACCGGCTGGGGTACTCCTCAAATAAACAAATCATTCAAAAGTACACCCTTATCAATTGGTAATCAGATCTACTCACGCGGAGTGGGAACCGTGGCAACAAGCACTTTTCTGATCAACGTCAATGGGATAGGAAAATCATTCCATACAAAAGTAGGGTTGGATGATAGTTCAAATGAGGAAGGTTCAGTGATCTTCTATATTCTTGGTGACAAAAAGATCCTTTGGGAAAGTGGCCTGATGCGAAAGGGTGACAGTGTAAAAGTTGCAGATCTGGATATACGAGAGATCTCAAAAATCGGATTACTTGTAGCTGATGGGAACGATGGAAACTCAAGGGATTATGCAAACTGGATCGAAACCAGGATCGAATATTCGGGAGTTGTTCCCTCGCCGGTACTTGCAAGCATCATTGAAGAAGGTGAACTCCTTACACCTGCGGCTCCTGCAGAACCGCGTGTTAACGGGCCAAAGATCTATGGTATGCGCCCCGGTGCCCCTTTCCTTTACCGTATTCCTGCAACGGGTGAAAGACCCATGTCGTTTGATGTTAAAGAACTGCCCGGATCGCTGAAACTGAATAAAGAAACAGGGATCATATCGGGAACTGTTTCAAAACCCGGCAGATACAATGTGGAACTGGTAGCGAAAAACAGCAAAGGTGAGTCAGTGAGACCATTCACCATTGTTGTCGGTAATACTCTGGCTCTTACTCCTCCCATGGGCTGGAACAGCTGGTATATTCATTATAACCGTATCAGCGATTCACTCATGCGCCTCTCGGCAGATGTGATGATATCTTCCGGTATGGCTGATTACGGTTATCAGTATGTAAATATTGATGACTGCTGGATGAGAAAAGAGAATTCAGATGAACCCGATCTGGGCGGACCATTACGTGATAAAAACGGGATAATCCTTACCAATAAAAGGTTTCCCGACATGAAAGGAATGACTTCATATATTCATGAAAAAGGTCTGAAAGCAGGGCTGTATATCTCGCCAGGCCCGACAACCTGTGCAGGATTTGCCGGTAGCCTTGGCCACGAAAAGCAGGATGCTGAAACTTTTGCTTCCTGGGGATATGATTTCCTCAAGTATGACTGGTGTTCATACGGCAGCGTGGTTAAAGGCAGAACTGTTGAGGATTTCAAAGCACCGTATAAACTTATGTGGTCGGAACTTCAGAAACTCGACCGTGATATCGTTTTTAATCTTTGCCAGTACGGGATGGGTGAATCGTGGAAATGGGCAGGAGAAACCGGCAATTCGTGGCGCACCACAGGTGATCTGGGACTTGAGTCGTCGAGCACCATGCCCGGGTTTTTCAATATAGGGATAAGTAATGCTCAGCATAACGAATATGCCCGTCCCGGTGCATGGAATGACCCCGATTATTTGCTTATTGGATGGGTTGGGAGTGCAAATTCAATGGGAGAGGGTAAAAAAACAGCTCTAAC
This sequence comes from uncultured Bacteroidota bacterium, assembly GCA_903844815.1. Classification (GTDB taxonomy): domain Bacteria; phylum Bacteroidota; class Bacteroidia; order Bacteroidales; family VadinHA17; genus LD21. Next base: position 7,953 of record CAIMVD010000045.1, read on the forward strand.
CCCTGATGAACAATATACCTATATGTCAATGTGGTCGTTGATGGCATCCCCCCTTATCTTCAGCGGAGATATGGCAAAGCTTGACAAATTCACCCTTAACGTACTATGCAATAATGAGGTTATTGATATAAACCAGGATGTGCTTGGCCGTCAGGCAAAGATACTGAAATATGCAGATAATGAATTAATTATGGTAAAGGATCTTGAAGATGGCTCCAAAGCTGTTGGTCTATTTTATGTATCCGGAAATCCACCGGTGCCAGCTGATTATTTTGAATGGGAACCTCAGATGTTACCTAAAAAAATCAAAATAAGCCTGAAAGATATTGGAATAGACGGGAAAGCAAATGTCAGGGATGTCTGGAGACAAAAGAGTATAGGATCGTTTGAAAATACTATTGAGATAAATGTGCCTTGGCATGGAGCAGCAGTTGTAAAGATAAGTAAGGAACAATAATTCAAAAATTTAAACATATGCTCAGACCCCTTATAATACATATTCTTGCAATAGTTTTGAATTTACAGTTTGCAGGAGCGCAGGAACCCCGTACGGTTATTAACCTTAACGGCACCTGGGAATTTGACCAGACAACAAAGGCTTTTCCTCCTGACAAATTCACAAGAAAAATTCCTGTTCCAGGATTAATCCACCTTGCTGAACCTCGAATTGAGGAATATGATAAATTCTTTAAACGACAGGATAAGGCTGAGGCGGTTGAACAATTTAATCTGTATAATCTCGACTATACTCCCCGGTACAGCTGGTACCGGAAAATGGTTTTCATCCCGAAGGAGCTTGAAACCAAAGAGGGGATGATTACAATAAAGAAAAGCCAGTATGTGACTCAGGTTTATATCAATGGAATGGATATTGGAACCTCTATGGCATGTTACACTCCCATTGAATTTCCTGTAAATAAAGCGATTAAATTTGGTGAGGAGAATGAAGTTCTGATAAGGGTAGGTGACCGTACCTGGCTTCCTGCTGAGGCGGCAGGCGGAACTGATAAAGAAAAGGAGCATTATCTTCCGGGGATATGGGACGATGTATTTCTGTCATTCACAGGGGATTTCCGGATAAACAGGTTACTTATACTGCCTTCTGCTGAAAGTAAAAAAGTGACAATTAAAATTCAGGTTAGAAGCCTGATCCCAGCGCAGATTTTTTATGGTGATCCCATGAATGATTCTGTAGCAATTGAAGTATCGGTAGCTGAAAAGATTTCAGGCAAAAAGGTCGCATCCGGTCAGGGAAAATTCTCAGCCAAAAGAGACAATCTTACCGAAACATTACTTGATATTTCATTACCTGAGTATACTTCCTGGACACCGGAAACACCGTTTCTTTATAGTGCAACTGCAAGAATCATAAAGGAAAAGGGTGTTTCGGACGAGCTTAGCCATCAGTTTGGAATGCGCGACTTTACTGCAAAAGGCAAGTTCTACTATCTCAATGGTGAAAAGTATATTTTGCGTGGCACAAACATTACACTTCAAAGGTTTTTCGAAGATCCAGACTGCGGGAACCTTGTGTGGGACAAGGAATGGGTAAGAAAGCTGCTTTCTGATTATCCGAAAAAGCTCAACTGGAACGCTATGAGAATTTGCGTAGGCGTGGTACCTGATTTCTGGTACGACATTGCTGATGAATGCGGTCTTCTGTTCCAGAATGAATGGCTTTACTGGCAAAACCATGGCTGGGATGACCAGATAAGAAAGGAGTACACCGACTGGGTTTGGAGCGATGGAAGTCATCCAAGCATAGCAATATGGGATGCCATTAATGAAAACACCGATAATTTTATTGGTAATACTCTTATTCCCGACCTTAAGAAACTTGATCCCACGCGTATCTGGGATGCAGGTTATATGAGAGAAGGGCTGATGAAAACCGATGAGATGGATGAGCCGCATCCATATATGGGCAGGATGTCGGGGAAAGAGGACGGATCGGAAAAGGATTTTTATCCACTCGGCAATCTTGACTATAAACCCCAGGCGCTGCAAATGATCAGGGAGGCAGGTGTTCCCCAGCTTGTAAATGAATACGGATGGCGATGGCTCTGGAGAAACGGGATGCCCAGCAAGTTAACTGTAAATGATTTTAAATACTATTTGGGAAGCAATTCCACTCCGGAACAAAACCGTGAATTTCAGGCATACGATATGCAGCTTGAAACTGAGTGGCTGAGGAGTGAACCTGACGTTGCTGGTGTTCTGGTATTCTGCTATCTGGCAAATAACTATGGTTATACGGGTGATTGGTTCATGGATAATATTAGGGATCTGAAACCAATTTCAACACTCAACTGGTTCAGACATGCTTTTGCCCCCACAGCAGTTTTTATCAATCTGACTGATGAAAGATATGTAAAACAGTCTGTTCCTCATCAGCAGGGTGAAGTACTAGCTTTAAAACTGAATAAGATCAATGATTTAAATAAGAACATTAACGGAAAGGTAAATCTGAAAATTCTGGATGTTACAGGTAAAACAGTTTCAAAAAAGAGTATGCCAGTCACTCTTTCAGCTTTCGATCGTTCTTCGTTTTCAGTCGATATCGGACTGCCAAAAATTCCGGGAGGTTATTTACTGCTGGCTGAGTTTCTGGAAGAAGGAAATGTAAGCCCTGTTATTTCGCGACGATACATTAAAGTTGGGGAAGTGCCTGTTTATAAATTCTTTGAAATGGGAGCTATATCTTTAAAGTAAGGAATTTGATAATTTAAAAACATCTCTTTTTGTGGGGTTGAATTATATATTTAATCTCTAGTCAGGAAGGTTTTGTAATTCATTAAGATAATGGAAAGAAGAGGTTTTATAAAATATACGGGTACCCTGAGTATTGGTTTATTGGCAAAATCAGTATTAGATTTTACTGCCTTAACAAAAAAGAAGAATCCTGTTATAATGATTGTTTCGGGATGGCAGGATGTGAATATCGGTGATATAGCACATACTCCGGGTTTCCTTGCATTGCTGCAAAAGCATATCCCTCAGGCCAGCGTTATCCTTTGGAAAAAATCTGAAAGCAAAAGGGTAGACGAGATGCTGATGAAGAATTTTCCCGGATTGAAAATCATTCACGGAAGTTTTGACAAGGATCTGGTTCCCCAGAGTGAGGAGCTTAAAAAGGCATTTGCTGAATCAGATCTCTTCATTCATGGTTCAGGTCCTTCAGTAGTTGCTGCCGACTGGCTTAGATGCTGGGATAAACAAACCGGCAAAAAATTCGGGATTTTTGGTGTTACAATCCAGACAATAGATGAAAAACTAAAAGCGCTTTTGGAAAAAGCTTCATTTATATTTACAAGGGAGACAGCCTCCGTAGAGGTCCTCAGAAAATCGGGACTTTCGGGTGATCATATAGCATTTGCTCCCGATGCAACCTTCAGTCTTGCAATTCATGATGAACAAAAAGCCTCAGCATTCCTGTCGGAAAATAAGCTGGAGCATCGTAAGTTTATATGTGCTGTTCCGAGGCTACGAATGACCCCATATTATAAAATAAATGGACCTGCCGGCTGGTCAGAGGAGCGAATTAAACAGGTTGATGAACTTAATGATAGATTCAAAGAGACTGATCATGCCAAACTCAGGGAAGCTATTATAACCTGGGTGAGGAAGACCGGTAATAAAGTATTGGTTTGTCCCGAAATGACATACCAGGTTGATATTATGGATGAACTTCTTATTAATCCTCTGCCTGAAGATGTGAAGCCATTTGTATTAAAGAGAGGTTATTGGTTTCCCGATGAGGCGGCATCAGTTTATGCCCATGCTCATACCGTGCTGAGTATGGAATGTCATTCTCCCATTATTGCAGCGGCAAACGGAACTCCTTCATTCTATCTTCGCCAGCCAACAGATACAATAAAAGGGCAGATGTATTACGACCTGGGTTTTAACGATTGGGTATTCGAGATAGAAAATTCAACCGGGACTCAAATTTCTGACAGACTGATGAGTGTTTATAGTGACTACCCCCTTGCTCTTGAGACCCTGAAGAAATCGATGAAGTTGGTTGATAAGAGATATAATGATGTTTTCAGAATTATTAATAACAGCAGGAGTTTAGTCCTTTAACGCTGGTTGCCCTTTCTATAAAAAGTAACTAACCCGGAGATGATTTTTTGAATACTTTTAAATACCTGTTCTATGAGAAAGATCCCATCTTTATTAATATTAACTTTTTTACTGATTTTGTGGGGATGCAATAATCCTTCAAAGAAAACCGATGATGAACCAATAAAAGCATATAATATCGATTTTAACTGGGGAGAGGGAGGCCCCAATGGTTTTGCACGACCAGGCCTGTGGGCTGATGCAAATCCGGAGGATCATGTAAACTGGTATGCTGACATGGGGTGCAATGTGATCCAGTCGTTTGCTGTTTCATGTAACGGTTACGCATGGTATAAAAATGGAATTGCCCCTGAACAGCCCGGTTTAAAATACGATTTTCTGACTGAACAGGTAAAACTGGCACATAAGAAAAATATCAGAGTATTCGGATATTTCTGTGCAGGGTCAAATACCAGGTGGGGATTGGAAAACCCCGATCTGAGCTATGAAATTCCTTCAGCTCCTCATATTCCTTATACATCAGAGTATATTGACTTCCTGTGCGCTTCCATTGATGATGCCATAAAGAAAACTGATATGGATGGGGTATTTATTGACTGGCTATGGAATCCGGGAACCACTATGGAACCCTATCCTCCTTTAAGATGGATTGAGTGTGAGCAAATAATGTTCGTTGAACTGATGGATCAGCCTTTTCCGGGCAAGGATAAAGTAACACCTGAAACAGAACTTCAATTTCGGCGGAAAGCGATTGACAGATGCTGGAAGAGGATAAGAAAAACAGTAAAAGAAACAAAGCCAGATTGCATTATTTGGTTAACCTCCTGTCAGCTGACAAGTAAAGATATTGCAGGATCGGATATGCTAAAAGAGGTTGACTGGGTGTTAAATGAAGCAGGTGATATTCTGACAACTGAGTCTGTCCGGAGTATGCTGGGTCCGCAGACTCGTCTTGTAACCTGTTTAGCTAACTGGAATAAACAGGATGCTGCTAAAGTGATACCTGCTGCATTAAAAGAAAATGTCGGATTGTATGGTTTTACTAAGCCAGTTCAGGGCTCAATGATGCCTCCTGTTGATTACTACCTTTCAAAATCAATTGACAGCCTTAAAGCTGATGAACGAAACATTGGGGCCCTGATTCGTACCTATAATAATTTGCCATTGAGTTATATAAAATAGTTGTTTGCGATTAAAACCTCTGTTCTTCAATATCTTTAAGGGATTCATTCTGTTACATGCTTTTCAAAACGTCAATATTACCATGACCAAATCCACAAATTCAGTTTACCTGTCATTCATTTGCCTGATAGCCACAATGGGCGGTCTGATGTTCGGCTTCGACATCTCTATTATTTCAGGCGCGGTGCCATTTATTCAGCCATATTTCGGCTGGGACGAATTACAACTGGGCTGGGGAGTCAGTTCTCTTCTGGTAGGTTGTGTAATCGGAGCCTTTGGCTCAGGGACTTTTACTGATAAATACGGCCGTAAAAAGATACTGATTGTTGTAGCCCTGTTCTTTGCCCTGTCGTGTGCTGCCACAGCCCTTGCAGAAACATCAGCCGGTTTTATTACAGCACGTCTGTTTGGAGGATTGGCTGTGGGTGCTGCATCGGTACTTTCGCCAATGTATGTTGCCGAAGTATCACCGGCTAAAAACCGCGGGACACTCGTTGCTATCTATCAGCTTACAATTGTACTGGGGATACTGATATCATATACTATTAACTACTGGTTGCATGATGTGGAGAATAACTGGAGGTGGATGTTTGCTACCGGTATTATTCCTTCGGTTCTGTTTTTTACCGGACTGTTTTTCATTCCTGAAAGTCCCAGGTGGTTATATAAAGCCGGCCTGAAAGCGGAATCTTTAAAGGTGCTTACAAGAATTGGGGGTGCGGAACTTGCAAAGAGAGAGATTGAGGAAATAGCCAATTCTTTCAGAGGTAATGAGTCATTCGTAAAAGTTATGGAACTATTTAAACCTGATTCGCGCAGAGTAATTGTTATTGGGTTTTTTCTTGCAGTTTTCGTTCAGATAAGTGGTGTAAATACAGTTGTCGATTATGCACCCAAAATTCTGATGTCGGCAGGCGTTGAAATAAAAAATGCACTTCTTCAGACATCCCTGATAGGGCTTATTAACTGCTTTTTCACTTTTGTGGCAATCCTTTTTATTGATAAAGTGGGTCGCAGAAAGCTTTATCTTGTTGGTTCAGCAGGAATGGCAGGAACACTGGTGTTGTTGGCAATCTCATTTTACCTGCAGCTTGACGGGATATTCACATTAATTTGTATAATGATGTTCATGGCATTTTTTGCTTCCTGCATAGGCCCTGTCTTCTGGACACTTGTATCAGAAATATTTCCAAACAGGCTAAGGGGAAAAGCACTTGCATTTGCATCTTTTACACAATGGATCTTTAACTTCGTTGTAGTATTACTCTTCCCTCACTTCCTCAAGTCGATAGGAGGGGCAACTACTTTTCTTTTCCTGGCGCTTATGTCAGCTCTTCAATGGTTATTTACTTATTTGTATGTACCGGAAACAAAAGGAAAGTCGCTCGAAGAGATTGAGCTCCACTGGAAAGGATTATATGAGAATGGCAGAAAGTAATCCTGAACCCTGTAGAAAATGGGAAGGTTTTTCACGCTCCGCAAAAAGAGGTATATTAGAGAGGATTTTATATGTAAAGCGGCCCGAAACACGACAAAAGCGAATAGAAGAAACCGTTGAGTTTGCCCTGAAAAAACAACAATAACCTTAATTATGTAGATATATGGTACGATTTTATTTCTCTTTATTGATTCTGATAGTTTTTAATACTTCCTTGATTTCTGCTAAGGAATACCATGTAACAGTCAAAGGAGATGATTCGAACAATGGCTCAGTGTCAATGCCGTTCAAAACCATTTCTGCGGCTGCTAAGGTTGCTTTTCCGGGCGATACAATAACGGTCCATTCCGGAACTTACCGGGAGTGGATTAATCCGGAAAGAGGAGGCGAAAGCAATCTGAAAAGAATTGTTTACCGGGCAGCCCCGGGTGAAAAGGTTGAGCTAAAGGGCTCAGAGATAATATCAGGCTGGGAAAAAGTTAAGGATGGTGTTTGGAAAGTGATAATTCCCAATTCCTTCTTCGGAGATTATAATCCCTACCAGGATTCAGTATACGGCGACTGGTTCAACCGGCAGGGGAGGATACATCATACCGGCGAAGTATTCCTGAATGGTAAGTCGCTCTACGAAAAGGAAACACTTGGAAAAGTAATGAAACCGGTAGCTAATAAAAATATTGCTGATACAACAGGGTCAACCTATACATGGTATTGTGAAAACAGTAATGGTAACACTATCATCTGGGCTAATTTTCATAAGTTCAATCCCAATAAGGAGCTTATCGAAATCAGTACCCGGAGAACAGTTTTTTATCCTGATAAGCCAGGTGTTAATTATTTAACAGTAAGTGGATTCAATATAAGTCAGGCAGCCACCCAGTGGGGCGCCCCTACTGCCGAGCAGGTTGGAATGATCTCAACAAACTGGAACAAAGGGTGGATAATCGAGAACAACATTATTCACGACTCCAAATGTTCGGGAATTACACTTGGTAAAGAGAGGGGAACAGGGCATAATGTATGGAGCGCCGACGCTGAAAATGTAAACAGGGATGGGAATATCCATTATATTGAGGTTCTTTTCAGGGTTCTGCGCAATGGGTGGAATAAGGAGAACATTGGTTCACATATTGTAAGAAACAACACAATTTACAATTGCGAACAGACAGGCATGTGCGGAAGTATGGGCGCTGCATTCAGCACAATTGAAAATAACCATATATATAATATCTGGACAAAGAGACAATTCTCGGGTGCAGAAATTGGAGGAATAAAATTCCATGCAGCTGTTGATACCTATATAGGGAAAAACCGTATCCACGACTGCGGAAGAGGCATCTGGCTTGACTGGATGACACAGGGAACCAGGGTTGCGGGTAACTTAATGTACCGGAACGATCTGGAAGACATCTTCGTGGAGGTAAACCATGGTCCGTTTATAGTCGACAACAATATCCTGTTATCCCCTTTTGCTATCACTAATATGTCGGAAGGCGGAGCATATTTGCACAATCTTATTGCAGGATCGGTACGGTTGTGGCCTGAACCAAACCGTTTCACACCATATTTTTTGCCTCATTCAACCGATGTAGCTGCATTAACCACAATACTATCGGGCGATGACAGGTATTATAATAATATTTTTGTAGGCAAAGGGGTGTCCGATAGTAAAAATGAAAATACGAAGGCGGGACTTAAGGCTTATGACGATGCAAAGTTTCCTGTTTTTATTGCAGATAATTTTTATTTCTTCGGCGCAATGCCATCAGTAAATGATATTACCCCATCAATTGTTCCATGGTTTGATCCGGTTTTGGAGATCGAGGAAAAGGACCAGAGTGTTTTTCTGCATTTTGATATTGATAAATCATATTACAAACGTAGCGTGAAGTTAATGAACACCGAAAATCTTGGAAGGGCAAGGGTCCCAAAGGCGCGATTTGACAATCCGGACGGAACTCCTATTAGTTTTGACAGGGATTATTCAGGAAACAAGCGGACAGAACAGAATATCCTTCCCGGGCCGTTTGTGAACCTAAACCTTGAGGGAGATAGAATAATACTAAAGGTCTGGTGATTTCGAATAAAAAAATGCATTAAATCCTGACTCCGATAACCAGTATGTCATCCCTCTGATTCCGACCTGCCATCCACTCATCCAGTGTCTTCTCCATTATTTGTTTTTGCTGATTCATAGGTTTATCGTGAATATCCGAAAGAAACATTTTGAATTTTGCACTGCTGAATTTGTGGTTTTTTTCTCCCCCGTTCTGGTCGATAAAGCCATCTGAAAAAATGTAAAAAGTATCCCCGGTTTGAAGTTGAACAGTATGATTTGAAAATGATTCTTCATCGGATGAATAAAAGCCTACAGGCATTGTATCTGCACTTATCTCTTTAAATTCCGTGACACCATTCTTGTTTTTAATTATATAAAGTGGGTTATTTGCTCCGGCAAACTGCATCAGGTTATTGTTATTATCGATAACACAAAGTGCCAGATCCATTCCGTCTTTTGGTTCTTCTTTATGTCCTACCTGCCGGAGCGAAAGTTTAAGCTGTACTCTCAGTTCATTCAGAATCTGATTTGCTTCGGTGATCTCCCTTCTTTCCACAATATCATTGAAGAGACTAATTCCAAGCATACTCATAAAAGCCCCTGGAACACCATGACCCGTACAATCCGCACATGCAAGAATTGTATAATTCTTTACCCGTTTTATCCAGTAGAAGTCGCCGCTTACAATTTCTTTCGGTTTATAGAAAATGAAATTCTTATTAAGTAATTCATTTATATAGCTTTCGGGAGGCAGGATGGCTGATTGTATCCTTTTTGCATAGTTTATACTGCCAATAATCTCTTCCCCTTGTTGTTTCAGCTCTTTACTCTGCTTTTCCAGTAATATCCGTCGTTCATCAAGAGCTGAAGTAAGCTTTTTTGAACGTTTCAAACTATGATAGTAAAGAAGTATTATTCCAATGGCCAGAACCAAAATAAGGCTTAAACCCACAATAACCAGAAGCTGTATGATCTTATTTTTTCGCAACACATCAACTTCTGATTGTTTTTTCGCCACTTCAAATTCGGTGCGCAGATCAGCCATCTTTTGAATATTCCTTACACTTTTGATACTGTCATTTGCGTTTATGTAAAAAGACTGATAGTAGTAAGCGCTGTCGTATCTGTCGGAAGAACGATATAATCTGGCCAGTCTCCATGCAGCATCGCGTTCAAACTCAAGCAGGTTATTCTTTTCAGCCTTGTCAAAACTCAGTTTTGCAATGCTTATTGCTTTATTGATTTCTCCCTTTTGCTGAAGGATACCTGCATATTCGATCATATATTCTAATACAGCCCGTTCATCGCTTTGATCTGATTGTTTTGTAAGTATTTCAATAGCACGGAGAAGATAGTCTTCCGATCTTTGGAAATCTGACTTACGGGCATATGCAAGACCCGAATTCCCGAGGCAGTAGGCATATTCATTCTGATAACCTAACTTCCTGTAGATATTTCCTGTCTGTGTGTATAGAACTAATGCAGTATCGTACTGCCCCTTACGGTAATTCGCATATCCTAAGTTGTGCAGGGCAGAAGCCAGACTTACTGAATCTTTTTCCTTTATAAAGATATCAACAGCATTCTTCAGATAGTATCTGGCATTATCGAAGTTTTCCTGCTGGTTATATGCTTCCGACATATAGGTATATGCCGCTGCCAGACCATAATCGTTGTGGTTTTCTTTATAAAAATTAGCCGCCTTCATAAAGCATTCAAGCGCTAATGCAAGTTTGCCGGAATCCATGTAGCCAAATCCTTTCAGGACAGCAGCCTGAGCAGGACTTTTATTCAGTTTTTCAGCAAGATTATCAGCCTGTTTACTATATTTTAAAATTGTATCGGAATCAACTGAGTTTGATGCAATTTTCAGAAGAAATTCATATTTTACCGAGTCATCCTTAACCAGGTTATGGTTTTTCAGGCCTGCCAGGTTGTCGGAGGACTGACCATTAACCATGGGCGAAATGATTGCCATAATAAAGGCAATACAGGCAACAGAGGCAAAACGCTGATACATCCTACCGGATTGTGGGTGGTGGCGGGATCCTTATGTAGGGATCAAGAATCCCCTTTGTGTCATCACAAAGGATGTATTCAATACTATATGCTTCTTCTATACCTTTTTCGGCAGATTTTGGTACCCTAAATTCAAATCCCCTGCACAGAAATTGTTTCTTTGGATCGGTTTCAAAAATTATGCGTTCCCCATTTTTTGAATAGATTCCTGTTATTCTCTTTATTCCGCTGCAGTAATCAGGTTTCCAGATAATTAGATCACCTGGTTCAACATTTGTTATTAGATTATCGATATCTCCCGATCGGTTTGAATCGAACATGGCAAGGTGTTTTTCACCCTGATAAACAATGGATCTTAAGTAGATTTTTACTGTCATATTAAGATTTTTAGTTTGAAAATATATTTACCTAAAGAAATATTATATGCTAATATATAATATATTTAAATCTAATGTCAAGAAATGATTGTCCTGTTTTGCGTAAAATGAGTTTGGAACTGTAAATTCGGTAAAAATCGCAGTCCTGTTATTGGGTTCCCGGAGTCATCCTGATTTTAATACTGTTACAATTGTCGCGTTAATATGTTCATGCGCAGTGATCAATCATGCAAATATATATTATCTTGCTTGCCTTGGTTGATGTATTTTTATTTTTATTAGTCAGGTACTTATTTTTTTTATTGCAGGTAATGAAGAAGTTGTATTTTACTTTCATAGTTTTGCTTTTAGTAATTATTTCCGGAAGAAATAAAGTTTCAGCCCAGATAGTCAGGGCTGAGGATCTGAAGGAATGGGTCTCGTATCTCTCTTCAGATGAAATGAGAGGCAGGACAAATGGTTCCCCTGAAATGAAGACAGCTGCAGAATGGATCTCCAAAATGTTCATTGAGGCAGGGTTGAAGCCTGTTCTCAATGACGGATCATATATCCAGAATTATTCTTTTATTGGTCGTCAACAGCAGACAACTGAGGAGCGAAATGTAATTGGCTCATTGCCGGGATCAGATCCGGCCCTTAAGGATCAGTATATTATTCTTTCAGCTCACTTTGACCATATTGGAATAAAGAAGGGGGTAACGGGCGATTCGATCTGTAACGGGGCCGATGACAATGCCGCTGGTACATCTGCACTTATAGCAATTGCCAGGGCTATTGGGATGTCGGCCATAAAACCAGGGAGGAGTATAGTGTTTGCTGCATTCAGTGGAGAGGAGAGAGGCATGAAAGGATCAAGATATTTCGTTGCAAATACTCCTGTTCCATTAAGCGGGATTTATGCCGACCTCAATTTTGAGATGATCGGGCATTCGGAATCTTTTGGGAAACATAATTTTTATATGACAGGATGCAAACTCTCCAATCTTGACGACCTCATAAAATCATATCCCGATGCAGGGGAGATTACCCTGATAGATACAATTCAAATGGCCAATTCCCTTTTTTATGCTTCTGACAATATTGCTTTCTCAAGGGTAAGTGTCTCACCTGAAGGAATAACATCGGGAATACCCAGCGGAACTTTTGCGACAACAACCATGGCTCCCTATATTCACTCTGTTACTGATGAAGCCGATAAATTTGACTTCGATAATATGGCTGAGCTGACAACCTATTTTGCAAAAGTCGTTCTCTGGCTTTCAGATAGCAGACAAGAGGTAAGCTGGACTGATCCTGCATTTACAAGGGCAAAATAATTTATCTTCGACGAATTTATATAATAGAATATAAATCAAAGGCGTTTAGTTAAGGAATATTATTACCAAACATGAAAAGAATATTTTACCACAGGGACCACTCTACTATTCTTGTGTTTTTACCCCCCAACCCCCCCAGGGGGGATTTAAGAACACCCCCCCTGGGGGGCAGGGGGGTAAAATGTGGGAGTAAGAAACTGA
>CAIMVD010000046.1 GCA_903844815.1 uncultured Bacteroidota bacterium
GTATGATATGTCGTTTAAAGCCTGTCAGGCATCAAAAACAAGAGAGCCAACAACCAGAAGAAACAATATTAGTCATTTCATTCGATCGATGGATTCGGTAGTTTGCAAAAAAATGTTAAAACTACCGGTTGCCGATTCACAAGTTTGATAAGAAGACCTGTTTCTCCCAATGAAGGCCTCAGGAGATTTCGAATTCCGTTAGATCATCCTGACTATTAAGTCATTCAAAAGCCGGAGATTTAAGTGATAAAAATGTTATTATCAGGAAGGGATCGGACGAGGGAATGATTGTATATCTGAGTGCTCCTGAAAATTATGAAAAATTCAGGCTTGTAAAACTGAGGCCCCGGGAGTAACTTAAACGGGACCTCAATTCAACTTTGGCTTTACAACGACCAGCCCTTACGATATTCATAATGGAATAAACTGTTTGCTTCGGGAAGATTGGTGATTTTCATGTTTACCGAATCATATTCCAGTTTAATATCCATTTTCTGATTAAGTATGGCAATGTTTGTCAATAACATGATTTCAGTCAGTTTTGACGATATTGAAAAATCATTGCAGGACTTGGTTCCATTCTTAATAGCTCCGATCCAATCCTCATATATATTGCCTGTTCGTGGCATCCAGGGATTCGGGCCTTTAAAATCCTTATTTGCGGGTATCAGCTCGGGAGCAGCGCCATGACTGGCATGCGTCATGATACCTTTGTCTCCATAGTAAGTTGTATAACCCATATTGTTGGTAGCCAGCTTTCTTCCCGGTTCCAGTCCTTCAGGAAGCGGAGGTCTGAGTCCACCGTCAACCCAGGTCAGAGTCACCGGAGGCATGTCTCCGCGTGCAGGGAATTCATAGATTACCCACTCAGCTGCAGGCAGATAGTCAGTGCTATAAGGGGAAGAACTTGCCTGGATTCTGCCTGGCATACCAAGGTTAAGAGCCCAAACCGGGACATCCATTATGTGTGCTCCCATATCGCCCATTGCACCAGTGCCATAGTCCCACAGGCCACGCCATTTTCCGGGTATAATTTCCGGGCTATATGGTTTTTCAGGGGCAGGGCCCAGCCATACATCATAATTTAAAGTAGGAGGGACGGGCACTCCTTCAGGACGTTTCAGGTCACCTTGCACCCAGCCCCCGCCTCTAGGACGGTTAGTCCACATATGCACTTCCCTTACGAGTCCGATTACCCCACTCTGTATCCATTCAACACTTTGCCTGCTGCCATCTGCCGCATGGCCCTGATTGCCCATCTGGGTAACAACATCATACTCTTTTGCGAGTTCAGCAAGTTTCCGGCACTCAAAAATTGTCTTACACATGGGTTTTTCAACGTACACGTGTTTCTTCTCCCTCATGAAAGCTGCAGCAACAGGTGCATGACTATGATCGGCACAGCCAATAACGACTGCATCAATAGATGATTTTTCCTTGTCAAGCATTTCACGCCAGTCAGTATAGACTTTTGCTTTAGGATAACCCTTAAATGTATTACCTGCTCTTACCGAATCAACATCGCACAAGGCATAGATGCTGGCAAGTTTTACCGGTTCTCTGGGCGCAGCCGGAGCGTTGGCGGATTGCGCAGGATTTTGTGGTCGGGCGTTATTCCTCTGGGCAGAGGGCACAATGACATCAGGATCGCATAGTCCCCTGATATCACTGGCACCTCTTCCTCCCACTCCAACTCCCGCAACATAAACCGTGTCGCTCGGGGCCGAATAACCCTTTCCTCCAAGTACATGACGCGGTATTATTGTAAATGCTGCAGCTGCCGAAACGGTAGTCTGTAAAAATTTTCTCCTGGTAAATTCATTACCTTTTTTACTATTTTCTGTGAAGTTCTTTTTTGCCATGATTAGCTGCCTCCAACTTTGATAAATTCTAAGTATTAATAGAATAAATTTATAAATCCGGAGAATACAGGGATCCGGGTTAATGGATCCCCTACTCCGTAAACAATAGTTATCTCAAAAAATGTATTTATAGGAACTGTTTCCTGAGATTTCTGTTTGGCAAATTAAAGTTCTCTGATCCAGATATTTCTGAAAGCAATTGGATTGCCATGCTGCTGCAGCATTATTCTTCCTGGTCCGTGTTTCTTAATAAGATATTCAGGAATTCCAACATAAGTAGTGGGCCCGCGCAAAGCAACATTGTTTTGAATTATCATTCCATTGTGGAAAACGGTGGCTCTTGGGGGAGTGAAATAAGTTGTGCTGTCTTTGCCAAAGGTAGGAGCGGTGTACACAATATCGTAACACTGCCATTCTCCCGGCTTTCTGCTTGCATTTATCATTGGAGCATACTGCTTGTAAAAAGCACCGGCCTGACCATTCCTGTATGACCGGTTATGCCAGCTGTCGAGTATCTGAAGTTCATACAGATCCTGTAAATAGACCCCGCTGTTGCCCCTGCCCTGGCTGTTGCCGGTAATTATAGAAGGGGTTTTCCATTCTATATGCAGCTGGAAATTACTAAAAACACGTTTAGTTCTTATGGAGCCGGAACCCTGTATCGACTCCATTGCGCCATCCTTAATGATCCAGGTAGCAGCCTTTACCACACCTCCTCTTCCAGTCTCTTCCCACTCTGAATGAATGTTCTTCCCATCAAATAATATTATGGCATCGGCCGGAGCATCGCCAATTTTTTCGGCCGGCTGAACCATTGGGATCTCAGGATTCCAGATTTCTGTCTGAAAGTGAGTCATCCTGATCGTTGAGTCTTCGACCGGACGCTGGCGCTGAGCGCCGGGAACTTGTTGCTGCTGACCTGCAGGAGGTTGTTGAGCGAAGATTAATGCACACATTGTCAGCATTAATCCTGAAATAATAATTTTTTTCATTTAATAGTACTGTTAGTGAATGGTGTCAATATTGATTAATAAATAAATTCAAACACTTAGCCTGATCTGAAAAGTCATTTTTAGCCACCAGGGCGCAAAGGCATACCAGGGTAATTTAAAAATGAAAAGGGAGTCCTCAGCATGCTCCGATGAATATCTTATCGTGGCTTTGGACTCCCTTTATACTTATCCTATACTGGATTTTTAACAAAACAAAAATCAGTTTCCGCTATATTAGTACCCCGGATTCTGGGTTAGTAATGGATTTGCATCTATTGCAGTTTGTGGAATTGGGAATAATAAACGGAATGAAGGAAGAGCCTTAGGTCTCCAGTTTGGAATTGGATTCAGGAATGTACCAAACCTGATCATATCCTGGCGTCCCCAGTTTTCCCATGCAAGTTCAAAACGACGTTCCATGCGAACATCCTCCAGAGTAACGCTGGTTTTAAGTTTGGAAGGATCTGTGAAAACTCTTTTTCTGAGTTCATTAATAAGCCTTGTTGCTTCAGTATTATCCTGTCCGAGCCTTACAAGGCATTCGGCTTTCATAAGGTATACATCGGCAAGCCTGTAAATTGCGCAATCATTTTCCATTGCTGTAACACCTTTCTTAAACTCCCATTTATTGCAGCGTGCGCCGTCTTCCTGTTCTGTCTGGCCCCATCCGTCTGCATCAATAGCGTATTTCATTGTAACATCAACGGTATGAATAAGTGGTCTTCCGTGAGCCGTAATAAGCTGTTTTCCGGTAGTAGCACTAATCATTGGTCCGATAAGGAAACTTCCAAGATAACGTTTATCATCAGGGTCAAATGACTTCACATAATCAGGATTTGCACAAATTCCGTTATTTGCACTTCCGGGAATTCCCAGGGCCTGAGGATCAAGGTAATGTAATGTATAGCCGCGGGCAGGAAATGAATTGGATATATTGTTTACGGCAACCAGAATAGCCTCCTTGGAAGCATCATTCGCAGCACTAAACTGTTCTTTCCAGTTAGGTTCAAGTGAATAGGGAAGGGTCATAATAACACTGCAGGCTTCAGCACACTCAGCCCATTTTGCACCGCCCGCAGGGTTCCATACCTCCGCGTTCAGATACATTTTGGCAAGCATAAAGTATACTGATCCCTTTGTAAATTTACCATAACTCGATGCGGTAACATCAGCCCTGATTTTATCTTTAATATCGAGAAGTTCAGAAAGAACCCATGCATAAACCTGTGCACGTGGTGTTGTTACTGGTTTGGTCAGATCGGTAAAATCAGTTACAAGCGGAACATTCCCGTAGAAATCGATCAGCTCCATGTATCTCTGAGCCCTGGCAGCCCTGACCTGGCAAAGGTAAGGTTCCTTATCGGTAATCGCCGGACTGGAATTAATGAGATAAATAATCTGGTTGAAGTTTGTAATACGGGAATAACTTGTATTATATGTACCAATAGCAGGGCTGGTTTGTGGTCTCCATGTACCCTGTGCCATCTCTTTATAAGCGCCGCCATCCCACCAGTCACCACCTCTGCGGGTGGGAGTTAATGACATGTCTGTGCTAGTTTCTTTCGGTGCAGGGCTGGCTACGCAGTTAAAGTCCCTGAGACGGGTGTAGATCGGAGCAACAAGGGAGTTCACCTCTGATGCCGTAGTACCATATGAATCCATTGGCAGTTGGGAATATACCTTTTCATCAAGTTTGGTACATCCAACCGTCAACAATCCCATGAGCATGATCAATGCTAAGTATAGTGTTAACTTTCTCATAGTTATTCAATTTTAAAGTTAAAAAGTTACATTTATGCCCAAGATATAGGTCCTTGTTTTAGGATAATACTCCCTTCCTTCGATGCCGGGATCAAGTCCGCCCATTGGTACTTCAGGATCAACACCCTTATATTTGGTAAACGTCATAAGGTTATGAGCAGTTGCATAGAACCTTATTTTGCTCACACCAAGCATGTCTTTTGGCTGTAATGCATAGGCAAATGTCAGGTTATCAAGTCTCGCGAATGAACCTTTCTCAATGTAAAAGCTGTTATAGAAAGGACTCTGTTTTAATCCCATAGTTAAAGCTGAAGCCAGTACGTTTGCTCCCGGCAGCCACTGTAAGTTGGCATATGACATTTTTGAAAAATTCAAAACATCATTACCATACACGCCCCTGATGAAAAATGACAATTCGAAATCTTTGTATGTGGTTGTACTATTGATACCATAGGTCAGTTTTGGTTGAGCTTTCCCGATGTATGTGTAGTCAGTAACCGTAAATCCGGCTATACCGTCGACCATGTCATCTATGATATACTTACCTGTTTCATCTATTCCAAGACATTTCGGTCCGTAGAACTGACCAACCTGGTAGCCTTCCTGAATAATATGGGTTGTATTGGTTGAACCGCCTCTTACCCATGCACTTCCTGTTTTAATTGAGGAAGTAGTAAACTCCTCATTCGAAAGTGAAAGGATTTTGTTCTCGTTATGGGCAGCGTTTACTGAGATAGTCCATCTCAAATCGGCTTTCCTGATGACATCTCCCGAAAGAGTAAGTTCAATCCCCTTGTTTTCCATTGATCCGACATTGGCCATCATGTTTGCATACATATAAGGAGGAACAGGAACCGCATAGTTGTAAAGAAGGTCGTCGGTAACTTTGTTGTAATATTCAATTGTTCCATTCAGTCGTGATTTGAAAATACTGAAATCAACTCCAACGTTGAACATGGATGTCGATTCCCATTTCAGATTCTGATTTGGATTCTGACTTACGCCATAGGCTGTGTGCCATGCTCCGTTGTCATAATACAATCCCGAAGAACCATACAATGATAATGACTGATAAGGAGCAAGTCCGCTCTGGTTTCCCGATACTCCGTAACCAACACGCAATTTTAATTCATCTACAACACCCTTAATACTTTGCATAAAAGGTTCGTCAATTATTCTCCATGCACCTGATACTGACGGGAATGTACCCCATTTGTTGTCAGCACCGAATTTAGATGAACCATCACGGCGTAAAGATGCCGAAACGATATAACGATCAGAAAATGAATAGTTTAATCTTCCAAAGAAGGAGATTAATTTATTCATGGATGCACTCGAAGCCACATCACCTGTTAACAATTGTTCTCCGGCACCAAGGTTGTTTGGACCGAAAAGATTTGTAACAAAAAACCTGTTTTGTGCAAATGCTGACTGGTAATAATAATCCTCATAAGAATAACCGGCAAGGAAATTGACATCATGCCTGCCAAATTTCTTTGCATAATTAACTGTTGTTTCAAGCAGATTTTTATCACTTGTTGAAGACGAACGCGAAGCAGTACCATTGGATGCTCTTCCATAACGGGTCCGTGAATCAAGATAATCACTTGCATCATATGAATTACGTTCCTTATATACGTTTATACCTGCTGACAGTGCATTTGTAATTTTCAGATTAGCTTTTCCGTTTATAAAGATCAGACTGCTTTTTCTGGGAGCACTGTTGTATGTCATATTCCTGACGGGATTTCCCTGATCATATTCATCAGAATCCCACCATGATCCGTCTGCATTTTTTACCGGAATAGTAGGTAAAACGTTATAAGCGAGAACGAAGTTTCCTGTTGCGGTAGCCTGATAGTCCCTTTGATTGATACCACCCGATACTGACAGATCAAGATGATCTTTCAAAGCTTTCTGATTCATCGAAAACCTTGTATTGATACGTTTCTGGTAGTTGTCCATCATAACGCCTTCCTGATCCAGATATGAAACAGAAACCCTGTAGTTATTGGTTGCTCCTGCTCCGGAAACTGAAAAATCATGGTTCTGGCTCATACCCGTTCTCATGATTTCGTCAAACCAGTTAGTGTTTGCTCCCTTGTCAAAAACGCTGACATCAACATTGTTGTCGGTAGCCCATTTTCTGTATTCATCAGCAGTAAGTACGTCAGGCTTATTGCTTACTATGTCAAAAGCAGCATACCCGTTATATTCAACTGTAGTCTTATTCTGAAGTCCTTTTTTGGTGGTGATAAGAATTACCCCACTGGCTGACCTTGAACCATAAATAGCTGAAGCCGAAGCATCTTTCAATACGCTTATTGATTCAATATCCTGAGGAGCAACTGAGCTTAAACTCAAGCCGGGAACACCATCTATTACTACGAAGGGTTCGCTGCTTCCTGTTAATGATGAGGTACCTCTTAATCTCATTGTCTGTTCAGCAGTTACATCACCTGTTGAAGTTGTGATAGTTAACCCTGCGACTTTACCCTGAATAAAATCAGCTGCTGTTCTTGTGATACCCGCGTTAAAATCTTTTTCGCCAACCTTGGTTACTGAACCCGATATAGCCCTTTTCTGCTGGGTTCCATAACCAACAACAACGATCTCGTCGAGGCCGGTAAGGCTCTGAGCAAGTGAAACATCTATAGTAGATAGTGTTCCTGTTGCCTCTTCTTTTGAAATATATCCTATAAAAGAGAAAACGAGAACAGAGCTTGGAGAAGAAACAGTTATGGAATATTTCCCGTCTGTATCTGCTATAACTCCATTAGTTGTATTCTTTTCAAGAACATTAACTCCTGGCAGGGCTGCCCCGCTTTCGTCAGTAATCCGTCCCTTCACAATTTTTTGCTGATCATTTGTTAATGACCCGGCAAAAATCTGGACTGATCCTGACAATAACAGAACTGTTGTTAGGCTCATTACCAGACATATTCTTTTAAGGCAGAATAGTAATGAGACAAAATGCATAAGTCTTTTTGTCATAGTGGTAGTTTTTAATTTTAAAAATGTCGATAGGTTGGTAAACGAAAAATGTAACAGGAGCTGAAACATACAAATTTTCACCCCTTAATGGATTCGTGTTTTTTCATAGGCAGAGAGGTTCGTGATTAAACATTTATTAATTATTAAGATTTTAGCTCAAATAAACTTTCTGAAAGTTATTAAACTACTTTGTGAAAAAGTTAATAAAAACCTTAATAAAAGTTAAAAGCCCGGTGCTTTTTTTTAAGAACTGCGGACAACAGAATGATTTTCACGTATGAAGTTGTTATTAATGAGATCATAAACTGAAAGCAAAAAACAGACAACTCCTAATATCAACTATAAATCCTATTTTTGAAATCAAATCGCATGTGTCAGCAATATCAGTTTTCTGCCACATCTATTTGTTACATATTGTAATCTATTAAGTCAAAAAAGTTTTAAAATGAAAAGGTCAGCTACTATCATATTAATTCTGTTAATGATTTTCTCCTGTAAACCAGGGAAATATGAAAATGGTGAAATGAAAGAATTGTTTACATTATTGTCATCTTCGGGAACCAGGGTTGATTTTATTAATCAGCTGACGGAAAACGAGCAGTTTAATATGATACAATATCTGTACTTCAATAACGGAGCAGGGGTTGCGGCCGGGGACGTCAATAACGATGGACTGGCAGACCTGTACTTCACCTCAAATCAAAATCCGAATAAATTATACCTCAACAAGGGGAATCTTGAATTCGAGGATATTACGGATAAGGCAGGAGTTGCAGGGAAAGGTGACTGGAAGACGGGCGTGACGATGGCTGATGTGAACGGGGATGGTCTTTTGGATATATATGTTTGCCAGTTAGGGAATTACAAGGTTGTTCACGGTAAGAACCAATTGTTCGTTAATCAGGGTGATCTTACCTTTAAAGAGGAGGCAGGCAATTACGGGCTTGATTTTCAGGGATTCTCTACTCAGGCAGCTTTTTTCGACTACGATCTGGATGGAGACCTTGATATGTACCTCCTGAATCATTCAGTACATTCAGACCGCAGCTATGGCGCTTCAAATTTGCGTTACGAACATGATTCCCTGGCAGGTGACAGGTTATACAGAAATGATGCTCTTGACGGGAAACGGTTTTTCAGGGATGTTACTACTCAGGCAGGTATTTACAATAGTCAAATTGGGTTTGGGCTGGGAGTAAATATCAGCGATATCAACAATGATGGTTTTCCTGACATCTATATCTCGAATGATTTTCATGAAAATGATTATTTGTATTTCAATAACGGCAATGGAACTTTTTCAGAGCGATTGACTGAATCAATTCAGCATACAAGCAGATCCTCGATGGGAAATGATGTTGGAGATATCAACAATGATGGCCTCCTGGATATAATTGTACTTGATATGCTTCCGGAGGATGAAAAAATCCGGAAACAATCAGGGGGGGAAGATGATTATGAGCTTTTTAAGCTGAAACTTGAACATGGTTATGGTAACCAGTTTGTGCGAAATACACTTCAGTTGAATTTAGGCGGAGGGGTGTTTAGCGAGATCGGCCGGTTGTCGGGCGTATTCGCTACCGACTGGAGCTGGTCCCCGTTATTTTGTGATGTGGATAATGATGGTTGGAAAGATCTTTTTATTACAAACGGTATCTACAGGCGAGCCAATGACCTTGAGTATGTTAAGTTCCTTACGAAGAATAGCTTTTTTACCTTAGAGAGCAATAAGAATGCTCCTGACAAGGATTTATATGAGAAAATGCCACTCTATCCAAACTATAATTATATCTATAAAAACAACGGTGATCTCACATTTTCAAACATGGCAAAAGATTGGGGATTTAACACCCTGTCATATTCCAATGGCTCAGCTTATGCAGATCTTGATAATGATGGAGATCTTGATCTTATTTCGAATAATATTAATGAGGAGGCGTATATATTCAGGAATAACGCTTCAACACAGAATGGCAACCATTTCCTGTCGGTAGCATTTAAGGGTAGCAGTTTAAACACTCATGGCATTGGAGCCCGTATTACCTTATATTACAATGGTCAGAAGCAGGTAGGTGAACAATTTCCCTCAAGGGGTTTTTTGTCTTCTTCCTCAGATGTTTTGCATTTTGGACTGGGAAGTGTCAGTTTAGTCGACTCTGTACTTGTACGCTGGCCTGATTTAACAGAACAAGTATTAAAAGATGTTCCTGCAGACAAGCTCATTACTTTAGAAGGAAAAAATGCATCGAAACCAGAAAAAGGAAATGCAGAGGACAAAGAGGGGCTGAAGTTTTTTTCACAGGCCCAGCTTCCGGGCATAGAGTACACACATGAGGAGGATCCTTACGATGAATACACGCTGGAACGACTTATTCCGCACAGTCTGATAACAGAGGGACCAGCCCTGGCTGTTGCTGATTTAAACGGTGACAAGAGGGAAGATCTTTTTGTCGGCGGTGCAAAAGGACAGTTATCAATGATATTTTTTCAGCAAAATGACGGAACTTTCAAACCCTATGAAGCCCCTGTTTTTATAAAGGACCTTTACTCCGAAGACGTAGATGCTGAAGCTTTCGATGCAGACGGCGACAGTGATCTTGATATCTATATTGTCAGGGGTGGCAACGCAGTGATGGTTGGAAATCCTTTGCTTGATGACAGACTGCTTATTAACAATGGAAAAGGGGAATTTGCTGAGAGTGAAAAAGGATCATTGCCCTTTACGGCTAATAACGGATCCTGCGTCAGCCCGTGCGACTTTGACGGTGATGGTGATATTGATTTGTTTGTCGGCTCAAGATCAGTTCCGGGAATTTACGGATTGGATCCCAGTCAGTTGTTGCTTGAAAATGATGGCAATGGTCATTTTAAGGATGTGACGGATCTTAAAATGAAAAACCAGAAAAAAATCGGGATGGTTACTGATGCCTGCTGGATGGATTACGACAGGGATGGCGATAATGACCTGATCCTGGTCGGTGAATGGATGAAGGTAAGCATTCTCAGAAATGACAAGGGATCTTTTACAGACGTAACTGACAAAACAGGCCTTGGCGAAACCTCCGGATGGTGGAATTGTATAAGTGCAGCTGACGTTGACGGTGATGGAGATATGGATTTAATAGGAGGGAATTTAGGACTGAATTCAATGCTTAAGGCTTCCGTAAAGGAACCTGTCGAAATGTACCTGAATGATTTCGATAATAATGGATCACTCGATCAGATAATCTGTTCATTTCAGGATGGAATCAGTTACCCCGTGGCTTCTCCCGATGAGATGATAAGCCAAATGCCTTTTCTGGGAAAGAAGTTCCCAAACTATTCCGATTTCGGCGGCAAGACTGTGGAGGATATCTTTGGTAAAGGTGCAATTATCAAGGCCGAAATAAAAAGAGCAGAACTGTTTGAAAGTTGCATATTCCTGAACAAAGGGGATGGCACATTCGAAATTAAGAAACTGCCAGTGTTAGCCCAGGTTTCTCCTGTCCGCGATATTCTGGCCAGTGATTTTAATCAGGACGGAAAGACTGATCTGGTACTGGTTGGAAACGAATACGGCATAAGGCCATCGATGGGGCGATATGATGCAAGTTACGGCTGGTGCCTGCTGGGTGATACCGGTAAAGGTTTCAAACCATTGATGCCTGCCATAAGCGGTCTTAAAATAAAAGGAGATGCAAGAAGAATACTCCCCATCGATGTTCTTGGAAAACATTATCTGGTTGGTGCCGTAAATAACGGCGACCTCCAGATATTTGAGCAGTTAAAGTGACCTATTCAAGCTTATAGACAGCGGCCGATACTGGTGGCAGCAGAATTGTGTCAGTCCCTTTCTTGCCTGGTTTGTAAGTACTTTTCGGATTATTCCCGATAGTTAATATAGCTTTGCCCGTTCCCTGCGAAGAAATAACTGCCTCCACTTTTTTGTCGGAGGGATTAATTGCGATTATATATTTTTCACCTGCAGCCGAGCGCATGAAAATCAAGGGATAAGGTTTGTTAACGTCGCTTATTTGTTATCTGATTGGTTCGGACAAAACGAAAGGAGGCTGTTTTAAAAGTCCTCTGTGGATCTCTGTGATCCTCTGTGATCCTCTGTGATCTCTGTGTAAGTTCTTACTTAGTTGTTACACAGAGTTACACAGAGATCCACAGAGTCACACAGAGAAAAACAAAATGTAATTTTTGACTTTTAAACAACCTCCGTTTCTAATTACCGGAATTATTGACTATGGATTCCTTGTGAAGGTAAACTTATAAGTTCCCTGGCTCCCGTATGCCCCAAGAGAGATATCAAAGTTCATAATGTACGAACCTTCACATGAACTGTATACACCGTTGCCTGAGTATGAAATAGCTCCATAGCCCCAGGCATCGGACGCCACGGCCTCATTTGGAACAGTAACATTAAAGGTACCCGGATTTATATACATTACCAGGGGGCCAAGATCTTCCACAAGACCTTCTATCTCCTCAAGACCTCTCACATATATTTTATACGGATCGGAGGCATCAGCGGTCAGTGTAATATTTCCCTCTGAATTCCAGTCAGGTGATAAAGAATGATAGCTGCCGGCAGCAAGATCGGACCTGTATGCACATGCAACAGGAACAAACAGTGAAGCAATTGATCGGGTTGTTATTCCATTGGCAAGCGTTAATAGTTCAACGGTGAATACATCACCGTTTTTAATTGTATTCAGCTGAATGCCTAGCTTTTGAGCTATGTCAGAAGAGAGGATCTTTACAGTTGCAGGGAATGTGGTTACCTCTTTCAGGACTATCCTTTCGTAGTTATCCTGGTATGAACCTACAACTGAAATTTTCTCCACCATTGTTCCTTCGGGTATCGTTATTTTGAATTCGATATATGAGTTCTCAAGATCCTTTGAATCAAAGATCCCCGGATTGACATCAGTAAGGGCTGGCACAACAGCGATTCCCCTCCGGCCTGCCGGGTCGGGTAATTTATCACAACCTGAAATGATCATTATAAGTATAACGATCAGGCTTGTTTTCTTTATATTTTGCATCTTTTGGTAGTTTTATTGTTAAAAATTAAGAAAGCTTAACGTGTGCCTCCGGCCCACATCACATTTTCGGAATAGACATAGGTTCCATCACCATAGGCTTCCCGGATATTCACGTTAGTAGTCTGATCTTCGGAGCCATACGAAAATCGCAACGGGAATCTGTTTGTATTCAGAGGGTTAACCAGGTTGACAACATTGTTGCCCATTGCTTTTAATCTCCTGTAATCGTTATATGCTTCTATTGCCTCCTCTTCATAAAATGCGATGTACTTCTGATTCATTACCTCCGACAGAGGATCGGCCGTGAATTTTGACCTGACAACTGTTTTGAAATAATTAAGGGCATCGGAGGCATTCAGTCCGATATTTGTTTTGCTGAAGGCTGCAGTGACAGCTTTTCGTAATGAGGTATCTGCCAGTGCCAGATTGCCATTCCTTACATATGCTTCTGCCTTGAGAAACTCAATTTCATGATAACTTAAGAGATAGGTAGGGGCAGTAGCAATACTGATGGCAGAAACCGAATATGAGCTTTGAACCTGGTTTGCCATGCCATTTGGTGCAAAAACCAATTCTCCCCCGACATCGGGATGTGCCCTGAAGAAAACGTTATCGCGGGGATCACTCCTTGCAACCAGCTTTTCATGCAGGCTTTGACTTGCCCCATAATAATCGCGGTCGCGGAACATGCAGAAGAAGGGACTCTGAGTGGTACTTCCGTTATAAGCAAAGAGCGCCTGTTGGCTGGCAGAAGTGAAGGACTGGTTGGCAAAATTGATAACATCAGTATATCCAGGTTTCTTTAATGATAAACGCATTGTATAGCGCGCTTTCAGTCCAAAGGCGAACTTTTTCCATAGTTCGTTATTTCCGGCATAAATAAGATCCTGGTTTGCAAGCGAAGGATATATTGTTTCCTTGTCAAGATTGGCAATCGCATCGTCAAGCAGACTAAAGATATCATTGTATATGGCTTCCTGTTTATCAAGTACAGGAGTGAAGATTACACCGGGCTTGAGAGCCTCTTTCCAGGGAATATCACCCATTACATCGGTCAGAATCGCGAGGTTATAGGCAGTGAGAATCTGGGCAATTCCGAGAGTATGGTTATTGCCCTCTTCAGAGCCGCCTGTGGAACATTTATCCCTTATAAGCTTCAGGGCATAAAGATTCCCGTAGGTCGCATCCCAAGAATTATTGTAGGTAGATGAACTTGAAGGCTGAGTTGACCTTATATCAGCATTATAGAACTGGCCCCATGTTCCGGTATTGTGTTCAACGTAAATTGATGCATAAAAGGCAAAGTCACCACCGGTAACAGAGAAAGCACTTGCGGTCATGGCATCACTTATTATCAGTCGCGATGAAATATCGCCCGGGTTATTTACATCCCTGTTGATCTCTTCCATAACCGACTCCGAGCATGATAAGAGTGAAATGGCCTGGACTGCTGTAAACAATAAATATATAAATTTTCTCATGATTCTTTATATTAGAAGGTTAAGTCAAGATTAAGGCCAAAGCTTGTTGTCTGGGGCACCGTGAACCTTTCGAATGCCCCGCCCATATTTGTATTCCCCTGGCTTGATTCGGGATCCAGATTCGGAAGAGCTGTCCAGATGAGAATATTTCTGGCGAAAACTGAGATCCCCAGATCAACTTTCCCGAATATCTTCTTAGCTGTCTGATATTTGAGGGAGAGTTCCCTAAGCTTGACAAATGAATTATCGTAGATGTAATACTCATCAATATTTGTAAGCACATTTGTATGAAGATTTTGCAGCGCATATGGATCATTGGGGCCACCCCTTGCTATATCATTGGGTGTGCCGTCGCGTTTGACACCATCGTAAATGAAAGTGGATTCACGATCCTCAGTCTTCTTCGACAACCCGTAATAGTCAAGCATCCCGTTGCTGCCACTGTACATTTTCCCTCCCTGTTTCCATTCAAGCAGGGCATTCAACGATAAACTCCTGTAAGAAATGCTTGAACCTCCACCCAGGATGAAGTCGGGTGATACCTTCCCTATAACAGCCGGTTCGCCTGTAAGGGGGAATCCGTAATTCGGAGAGGATGGGTCGTCTTCAACAACTATTTTCCCTTCATCGTTTCGCAGAAATGAATCCCCGTAAATGACCGGGTACGTATCTCCAATACTGGCCCGAACCTGGGGCGTTGAATAACCTCCGATAAAAATGTTTTCAACTCCCTGTGCAAGCTCATCAACATAGTTATCAATTTTCGAAAAATTGAAATTAATATCCCATCTCAGATTCCTGGTTTCAAGAGGCGTTAAATACAGTATCACTTCATTGCTGACTGTGTGGACCTTTCCGCCGTTCATAACCAGGGCCCTTATTCCTGTTGAACCTGCAAGCGGCACCGAGAAGATTTGATTTATTACATTCTGGCGTGAGAAGGTATAGTCGATACCCAGACGGTTCCTGAAGAACTTTAATTCAACTCCTGTTTCATATGATTTTGTATTCTGAGGTACCAGCTTAGGGTCATACTGAATATTGTTAGGTATGTATGAATTTATTCCGCCGATTGGATACTGGATAGGGGATCCCGTCCACCAGCCACCTGAATAATCGGGAGTAGTGTAGTAGTTATTAACATATTCTCCTGCCTGCCCTACTTCAGCATATGAAAGACGGATTTTAGCAAATGAGATCCAGTTAATATTTTTTACAGTGTTCAGTTCAGATGCCATAAAGCTGAAAGCAGCAGAGGGGTAAAAGAATGACCTGTTTTTCGGCGGCATTGTAGATACAACATCATTTCTTCCTGTTGCAGTAAGGAAGATTAATGATTTCCACTGAAGGGTCATGCTTCCGAAGGTGCCGACTGTCCTGTTTCGTTTCTGAGATTCATTGGCAGTTACAATATTTGCATTCCTGATATGTGCCCAACCTCCGAAATTGAATTGTTCTCCATGTTCCGAATAGGTCTTCAGACTGTTTTGGTCGAATTCATTGCCTATCATCGCTCCGAAGGTCAGATCATTGGCGATATCCCAGCCGAAGTTTGCAGTAAAGAGCGAATTAACAGTAAATGAGGTGATTCCGTAGTTGTCTATCATCCCTGTTGAACCTGCATGCCCATACTCAAATATGTCCTGGAAATTTGTTGTGTAAGCATCCGCACCAATCTGGTATCGTAGTTTAAGATCTGTTTTTTCACTCAGCTTACCCTGGTAGCTAATATGGCCGTTACCGAAAAATCGGTCAGTCTTTTCCTTGAATACTGTATGTTTTGCCGACCAGTAGGGGTTGTCCCAGCTGCCTCCGCGATAGTAGATCTGAGAATAAGTATCGCCCGGACTATTGGAAGGATAATCCCTCAGATTATAGGATAACGGAGCCCCCAAAACACCTGCCAGGGCAGCGTCATTGGCCGTGGGCAGCTTATTGATGTCGGTTTTAGAGAAGTTGGTATTAAATCCGGTTGTAAAATTCTTCCCTAATTTCCTCTCAGCAGATGCCTTCCCGTTCCAGCGATTCATGCCGGATGCGAGAGCTATTCCTGATTGCGTTGTCTGACTGAAGCCAAGTGCATAATTGCCACTCTCCACCGCCTGACTTACAAGGATGTTATTGGTTGAGGAATATCCGGTCCTGAAATATCTTTTCCAGTTATTAAAAATCTGTGGAGTAACCCATGGATCACCGGCCTGACCGGCTTCAATCTGCGGAACATAAATCATGCCGGGATGACCGTTGGAATTGCCTCCGTAAGTCGCATCATCTGGCAGATCAACGATTTTTGGGCCCCATGACAGTGAAGAGTTAGGAACATAATTACCACTGGTTCCCTGGGCGTAGGTAGTCTGGTAATCAGGTGTACGGGAAACTCTTGAAAATGCGCTGGTATGTGATATTGATATGACTGGTTTCCCAAGGACATTGTTTCTTCCGCTTTTTGTCGTGATTAATATAACCCCGTTTGATGCGCGGATTCCGTAGAGTGCTGATGCAGCCTGACCTTTAAGGATGTTGACACTTTCAATATCGGCAGGATTTATATCTACCGCACGGTTGGAAATGTCAGATCCTGTTACCCCGTCTCCCGCAACTGAAAAGTCTCCGTTCGTCCCGGACTGAATATCTGATGTGGAGGCAACAGGCATTCCATCAACAACATAGAGAGGCGTATTATTCCCTGTAAAAGACCGTGCTCCGCGGATCACAATTTGTGAGGAAGCACCCGGCATACCGCTTGAAGGCTTAATATCCACACCGGAGATCTTCCCCTGGATAGCACTTGCAAAGTCGGTATTACCCGTGCGCTTTAGAACATCATCCTTAACATCCTGGACAGAATATCCGACAGCTTTTTTCTCCCTCGATACCCCTAAAGCAGTGACCACCACTTCTTCAAGACCCATAAGATCGGGTTCCAGTACTGCGTCAATTACCGTACGGTTGCCTATCTCAACTTCAAGCTTTTTCATTCCGATATATGAAAAAACAAGAGTAACAGCATTGCCTGGTACAACAAGCAGATACTTTCCATTCAGGTCGGTATTGATCCCAACTGTAGTGCCTTTCACTGCAATAGAAGCGCCTGTCAGGGCTCCTTCTCCAGGAACCGAGGAAGTGACGGTTCCGGATATTGTCTTTTGCTGAGCTTTGGCATCCACCATAAACCCGCAAAAAAACATGAACAATACTAGAATTTTTCTCATAGGAGTTAGTTTAAGTAAAAAATATATTAATAGTCGATGTCTGCTTTTAATTATTTAAAAAAACTATGACATCGCTTTAAAAAATTAAGTTATTAAACTATATGCACTTTCATTATGTCAGTTTCCGGATTGTACAAATGAGTTGATGAATGGCTTAAATCGGGAAACGGTTTACCCGTTAACGGTCTGTAAGAAAGTAATGCACCAGACGGCACTTAAAAAGATTAAATTGAATCTTCATTCAGATGACGGATTGACTGATGATCATCACGGTGAGCATCATCATAGCCACTAAGATTTTTAAACAAAAGACAATTTTAAAATTTCGGGGTTGCCTAAAAGTTGAAATCCATTAAACGCAGAGAGCGCAAAGCTTCAAAGCAGAGGTCGCAAAGAGTTATATATTATTGTTATAACTTTGCGTCCTCTGCTTAACTCTGCGTCCTTTGCGTTTAAAACCTGACTTTTTCCACTGCCCTTTTTCTTTCTCTCCTTTTTTGTACCTTGGTCAGGTACCAAAATGTTAATCAAAAAAATGAAAAAGCAGGTATTCAGTTTATTGTTTACAGTTTGTTTTTTTCTGGCTGCACCCGGCGTAAATTACAGTCAGTCAGTACCAGATACGATACCTCATTTCCCCGGAAAGAAATCAGAATGGAAGGGATTTGCCAGATATGATTTTGATTTTAACGGCAGGGCATGCCGTGTCGTTTGCCCAGTCAAAGCTGCTACAGGTAATCCATGGATCTGGAATGCCCGGTTCCCCGACTGGCATACCGAAATTGACAGCATACTGCTTACCAGGGGATTCTTTGTTACTTATATAAATACGGATGAGTTTAACGGGAGTCCCGAAGGCGTTAAGGTCTGGGATGAGTATTTCAGATATCTGACAACTACATTCGGATTTGAAAACCAGGTTGCACTCGAGGGAGTCAGCAGGGGAGGACTCTATGTTTATAATTTTGCAAAGAAATACCCATGGCGCGTAAGTTGTATCTATGCCGAGGCTCCGGTTTGCGATTTTAAAAGCTGGCCCGGAGGATTTGGTAAAGGTAAGGGTAGCCCTGCTGACTGGCAGCTCATTTTGAAGGCTTATAATTTCAGGAATGAAGCTGAAGCAAAGAATTTCAGCGATAATCCTGTTGACAATCTTGATAAGCTGGCAGCTGCTAAAGTGCCAATTCTTCATATGATAGGGCTCAATGATGAAATTGTTCCTCCGGAAGAGAATACTTTTCTGCTTGTTGACAGATATATTAAGCTTGGCGGAATAGCCACTGTAGTGCCTTGCACAAGGGGCAAACAGGAACTTGAAGGCCATCATTTTGATATTGAGACTCCGTCATATGCGGCTGATTTTGTAATAAGGAATACCAGGGCTTTCCGGACAAAGCTTCCTGTATCGGCTTTTCATAATTACAGGGGCGGGTTATCAGAATCGGCCGATGTTTTTATGCGGGAGAAAAAGTGCAGAGTTGCATTTCTTGGCGGGTCTATCACTTTTGGACATGGGTGGAGAGACTCAGTAAGCAGTTTCATTGCAAAGAAGTTTCCCGGGACTTCTTTTGAGTTTGTTAATGCCGGTATCCCTTCGTTCGGTTCCCTTCCCGATGGTTTCAGGTTTTATCAGGATGTGCTTTCAAAAGGCAGAATTGATCTGTTGTTTGTTGAGGCCGCAGTTAACGACCGGACAAACGGTTATCCGGTAACTGAACAGGTCAGGGCCATGGAAGGGATTGTACGACAGGCAAGAACGGCTAATCCTTTAACTGGCATTGTCTTCATGTATTTTGCCGACCCTGATAAGATGAGTGATTTTAACCATGGTATCATCCCTGCTGAGATTGTCAATCATGAAAAGGTTGCTGCTTATTACAAGATTCCGGCCGTTAACCTGGCAAAGGAGGTTACCGAAAGAATCAATAATAGGGAGTTTACATGGGAGGGTGATTTTCTCGATCTTCACCCGTCACCCTTCGGTCAGCGGGTCTATTACGAATCAATATCAGATCTTCTTAAACGATGCTGGGAGAAGGATGATTCTGATGCACCTTCATTGCAGCCTCTTGCCCCTGCCATTGATCAATTTAGCTATAATCGTGGCCGTCTCGTTGAAGTACAAAAGAAGAATACTTCTGACGGATGGTCTTATACCCCTGTCTGGACTCCTGACGACAAAGCATCAACCAGGGATGGCTATGTAAATGTTCCGATGCTTACTGGAAAAGAGCCGGGCAAGATTTTGAAATTTAGCTTCAAAGGATCTGCTGTAGGTATTGCTGTAGCAGCCGGTCCCGATGCAGGAATAATCGATTACAGCATCGACGGGAAAGAATGGAAAAGCGTCGATCTGTTTACTCAATGGAGCGGATGGCTTCATCTGCCCTGGTACCTTACCCTTGGTGATGGACTTAAAAATGGATCGCACGTATTGCGTATCCGGTTAAGTAATTCGAAGAATGCAGAAAGTGTCGGGACAGTATGCAGAATAAGGTACTTTTTCGTGAATTAGTCTGTCGAAATATCAACATACTTTTCGGAGAGGATTCAAATATTTAACCATTACAAATTAATGGCGTTTAGTTAAGGAGTATTATTACAGACATGGAAGGAGTATTTTACCACCGAAACCTCTCTACCTTCTTGGATTTTTACCCCCCAAGCCCACAAGGGGGGATTTAAGAACACCCCCGCTGGAGGGCAGTGGGGTAAAATGTGGGAGTAAGAAACTGATTACCCGGGCTTAACTAAACGACATTGATTTGTTAATTATTATATATCGGTAAATCCTGCCGGAATTGTCCTCTTTCGTTAACAGAAATGTCAGCGAAGCATACAGAATATTTCCGGTAATTTTCAGAAATAGACCTCGGTGATGATTTTGTCTGCCATAATGCCCTTCTCATTCAGGATATGAAAAACTTCATATATCATATTGCCATTGCCACAGAGGTAAAACAGCATGTCGCCAGTAACCCTGAATTTTGTGAGAAACCCGGTAACTCTTCCGCTTCTGCCCCTGACTTTTTCCTTTGAAGTGCACAAAATGTACCTGTTCTGATCATACTCCTCATTTTCATAAGCTTCCTTGCTAAAACGGACTCCGTGAATCAGGGTATAATTGAGGTCGGGATAGGATCGGACCATGCTGTGAAAAGGTGATATTCCGGTGCCTGTAGAAATGAAAATATGTTTTTTAGAACGCATATCGAATTTTTCAATGCCAAAGGAACCAAATGGTCCGTTAACATCTAATAAATCACCCTCTTTGCATTGTTTCAGTTTGGAAGAGATGTTCCCGTCTTTCACCTCCTTTATAAGAATTTCAAGATAATCGTCATCTTCACCGCTGTAAATTGAATACTCTCTTTGGTCCATTTCTCCTTTAAGCCCTGCAATAATGTGTTCACCGGCTCTGAACTGCATGTTGTTGCGCGTAAACTTCAATACATAAGTGCTTTCTGTCAGATTCCGTATCTGTATTACTTTGTGAAGGTTCTCGTTTTTTATGCCGGGAGTTTTTTCTGTATTTGTCACTGTGATCCTATATCTTTTATTTAAAATGTAAGAACAATGGCAGGGACCTATTGTTCAAACATTAACATACAGAACCTGGCAGGTTCAAAAACCTATGACAAATATTACCAGGACTATTTTAAAAATCAGACTACACATTTTTTCTGTTGGTTTGCATTGGGGATTCAGGACTACATTTAATGAATGGGGAAATTACCAATAAAGAATAGAACGCGGATGACACAGATTATACTGATTTTCACGGATCTGATCGGTGTAATTCAGCATAATCCGACCCAAGTACCGGGGAGTGGAATGCACAGATAGCTTATCCGCAGATTGGCCGGCTCTTTCAGAAATACAAGCATGAATTCAGGAGTAAATTAAGGATTAATTGAAAAGACCCCCGGGGTGTCGTTATATTTCGATACTACTACCATTTTCCTTCCATTTTTGAATGACAATAATCCCATATCACGGATATCACCATTGAGCCAGAATGGAGAGAGGAGATTGTTCTTTACTGACAATGAATCGTTGGAAAATTCAAGCAAAGTACCCATAGAAGCATCGCTCATGCCGATTTTCGGATTAAACGGATAAAAATTCCCCGCTGCTAATATTTCTTGTTTGCCATCGCCGTCAAAATCGTAATTGAGAAATGCGTTTACACAGGAAAACTGAACCAAATCAGGTAATTTCCTTAATACGAGCACTCCGTCAACATTCTCAATCCAGCACGATTCCATGATATATGCGCTCAATTTAAGCGACTTATCCAGTAATTTCCGGTCGAACATATCATTGATTGTCGCGTCGGCAAATGACAGGTAATCGGGAAACTTATTGCTCAGTTGATTTATTTGCTTCAATAAATCATCACGTGAACTCATTGGGTAACTTTTCCCCTGAATAAAGTAGCATAAGACCGGATCGAGTCTGCCATCATTGTTAAAATCGTAGGCATATAATTCGACAGGCTCATTAGCCGATGCCTTTATCTGAGAATTCAAACCGGCATTTCCTGCCAGGTAGTCCATATCTCCATCACCATCGAGATCCGATTGACGGATTGTTGTCCACCAGCCTTCACTTTTCTCTAATGATGGCATAAGCTGTTCAATTAGTTTTCCGTTCACATTCCGGAATACATTAATTCCCATCCATTCACCCACGATAATAAGGTCGGGCCAGCCGTCTTTATCATAATCAGTCCATTGCGCATCAGTAACCATTCCGATATGGCTAAGGGAAGAATTGATTTCCGGAGTTGCATTTACAAATTTTATATTATTCCGGGCAGACTCATTCCTGAGAATGAAACTTTCAGGACTGTGGGGGTATCCGGGTCCAAGGTGCCTTCCTCCGACAAAAATATCCAGGTCACCATCCTTATCATAATCTGCCGTAACAGCGCAGCTGCCACTCACGTATTCAGCCGGCAAAGCACTTGTAATGTCGCGGAATACTCCCTTCCCGTCATTAAGGTATAGTCTGTCCTGGGACTGAGGGCTGTTGGATTCAGGTGCGTTTCCTCCGCTGACAACATATAAATCAAGGTCCCCATCGCCATCTGCATCAAAGAAAAGGGGCTTCATGTCTTCTGAAGGGCCTTTAACAGACCAGGGTTGGTTCATACTTAACGTGAATGTGCCTTTATCTGTACCGTAATATAATTCAGCAGATTGGCCAGCGGCTCCTCCAAAAAATATATCATCGTTGCCATCATTATTTACATCACCAGTGGCAAGATGGCCTCCAAGTTTGGATAATTGATAATATAAAAAACCCTCATTTTTAAAATCCACAACATCTTTTGCTGCAGATCTGTATTTAACACCTGAAGAAAGAGTTACATCAGAAAGTAATGTCTTATTCGGGAGAGCCAGATCTGAGTTGATTTCAAACTGAGATTCGGGATAAACCATTTTAATAAGCTGGTTTGGGACCTGATCGTTAACTAATGTTTGGCGGCCATCGGGCCATCTCACCTTTAAAGACTTTATGTGTTCCGAACTGCCAATGCCCAGGGTAATAACAGGTTCAGAACTTGAAAGATAACCTCTTGCTGTGTAGGCTTCCTGGAAAATGGTCTTATCTTCTGTTTCGAGCCAGATTTTTGCACCGGTTCCCTGTGAATTAAGTTTACTGCCTGTCAGTTTAATCCTGACGAAATTATTTATCAGCTTTTCACTCTGATTGTTCCTTAAGACAGTAACCTGCTGGTTAAGATTATTTGTAACGAGGTCATAATCGCCATCATTATCGAAATCAGCATAGGCAGCGCCATTTGAAACTGTTTTCTGATTAAGTCCCCAATCATCTGTCTTATTGATGAATTTAATCCCGGTTGAATTCTGATAAACATAATTTTGCAATTTTGAGGAAGGCAGTTCTTTGATAAGTTTAAGATAATCAACGTTTTCTTTGTTTGAAGCGGCTTTCCTGTAAACCTCTGACGTATGGGTCATCTGATCCATATTTGTAATATCCCTTAAATACCCGTTTGTGATGAATATGTCTCTCAGACCGTCATTATCGAGATCCACAAGCAAAGCCGACCAACTCCAATCGGTATTTGAAATTCCTGAAAATTGTCCTATTTCACTATACCGGGGAAGGCTGTCGGATGCTAATCCCCTGTTTAATTGCAGCATATTGCGCAAATACTGATGATGGAAACCACTGTCGACGGCTAACTGATATCTTTCATAATTGTCTTGTCCTCTCAGTAGTTTTTGGCGGTGATTATCCTCAGGGAGCATGTCTAATACAAAAATATCAGCATAGCCGTCGTTGTTTATATCAGCAATATCGGAGCCCATACTTGATTTCGACATATGGCCCAGAATGTCGTGAGATACTTCCCTGAAAGTTCCGTTTTTGTTATTTATATAACAGTAATCCTGTTCATCATAATCATTGGTCACATAAATATCAGGCCAGTTGTCCATATTTATATCAGAAAGAGAAGCACTTAACCCAAAATTGAGGCCACCTCCATGGATTCCGGCCTCTTTACTTACCTCCATAAACTTCATATTGTCGTTCCTGTAAAGTTTATTTCCGAAATATGGATGCCTGAGGTTACGCAGTCGTTTAGTGTTTATAAACGGAGCATAAAATGTATTTGCATGGTTCAATAAAAACATGTCAAGATCTCCGTCAATATCGTAATCGAAGAAGTAGGCCTGGGTTGAAAATGTACCTATCGCATCTACCCCATAATCTTTTGCACTTTCTTTAAAGACCGGCACTCCTCCCGGCTCACAGCCTTTGTTAATGAACAACTGATTTGCACGTTGAGGCTGATTTCTTATTACAGCCTGGTTGTAGCCTTCACCGGGAGTATTACCCGAGTAGCAAACATAGATATCAAGCCAGCCATCACCGTTTATGTCAACCATTGAAACCCCTGTAGTCCAGTCACCTCTGCCTTCTGTTCCGGAAGGAGCGGAAATATCTTCAAATTTCCAGTTTCCCTTGTTTAAATAAAGTTTATTACTAACCATATTCCCGGTGAAATATACATCAGCGAGCCCGTCATTGTTAATATCTCCTGTTGCAACACCGCCGCCGTTGTAGTAATACTCGTTTTTTAAAATATTGTTTTGCATTGATTCCTGAATGTCATTCCGGAATCCTATCCCGATTTTACCAGGATCAAGAGTGGTAAACTGTTTATCAGATGAGGATGTGTTGCACCCGTATAAGGCCATGAAGGCGCCGGTAATAAACAGAATTGTGTATTTATATGTTTTTTTATTTTTCATCATACAGCGCAATTTAACTCAAATATAATTCCTGTTTATTCTTGCATTATGCATTTACAAATGCATTTGCAATGATGCCGGATCGATATTTCTTGATTTGCCGTTGAACCCATGAATAATTATTTTTTCAACATTGCCGGGTATTGAAACAGTTCTGGTTGACTGGGTCAGATAACCGGCGCCGAAATAGAATTCTACTTTTTCAGTCTGACCGTTTTTATAAACCAACTCAGCCCAGCTGTCGGAAGATAGCGGTTTATAAACTTTCATTTCATTATCAGCCCTGACATTTTTAACATAAATCATCAGGCTATCCTTATTCTGCGTAGCTATAAACAAGTCGTTCAGCTTGCTATTCAGGCGGGAAAGTGCTTTTGCATCTCCAGGCACTAAAAACCCGCTTTGCATACTCGATAAGGTACTGAATTCTCCCCTGCCATCTCCTAAGAGGACGGCGCCGTTTAATGCATCGTATCTTCCTGATATTATTTCATTGCCGAAGTCATTTCCAACAAGTATCAGATCAAGATTGCCATCGTTGTTTATGTCATCCGTTTGTAATCCGTTTACAGGAGCATACTGGGTTACCATTGGCAAGGGTTTTAATGTAAATTTGCCATTTCCCAGATTTTCCATATAGCTGGTCAAGGGGTAGTTAGCCTGCAGTTGCAGTAAACTGTCGGTATGATATAGTGATAACAGCTGTTTCATTGTAGTTTCTCCAAACTTACTATAGGTTGGAAACTGATTTTTCAGATTTGGAATCTGGCCCGACAGCATATCCAGGGAGTGAACGGGATACTCGACCATTTCTCCTGTATTGGATTTAAAATAGCAGCTTAAAATAGCATCGATGCTGCCATTATTGTCGAAATCTTTGGCATAAACACGGAGTGGTTCTTCAATCGAAATATTATAATTATTGTTGAGTCCCAGATTACCAACAACATAATCTGTATCACCATCTTTGTCAAAGTCGGCACCGGTGATACTATTCCACCAGCCCGAGTACTTTTCTATACCTGAATTTTTTGCTTTTATCAGAACCGATCCTGTGTTTTTATAGAGCGTAATTGCCATAAATTCACCTACTGTAATAAGGTCAATTGTACCATTGTTATCATAGTCGGTCCAGATAGCATCAGTTATCATTCCGCCTGCAGACAGGGAGCTGCAAATCTCTCTGGTTGCATCGGTGAATTTGCCGCCATCGTTCCTTAAAATATAGCTGGGGGGAGAAAAAGGATAGCTTCCGGTAATTACCCTGCCTCCTACAAAAAGATCCAGATCGCCATCGCCGTCAAAATCGGCTGCTCTGACACACGAACCACTTGTTGTTTCATCGGGTATGAGACCGGCACTTAATGAAAATTTACCTTTACCATCGTTCAGATAGAGCCGGTCTTTGTATCGTTCATTGCCGGCAGGAGATTCATAACTTCCGCTTACAACGTATAAATCCAGGTCATTATCATTATCTGCATCAAAAAGCAAAAATCCTTCATCTTCGTTGTATTTTTCAATTCCCTTAACAAGTTCCGACTGGATAAATTTCCCATTTTCATTCTGAGTAAAAATTGTTGCGTTATAAAATGAAGAGCCTCCGACTATAAAGTCCTCCAGATCATCTCTGTTAATATCGCCAACTGCCAGACCAGGTCCTGACTGGGAGAATTTGTGGGGAAGTGTTCGTTGAATATAATAGTCAATCTGATCCATCTCATAATGTTTATAAGAGATCCCTAAACCTGAAGTTATTTCTTTAAAATACTTTTGTTCCGGGTCTTTTCTTAGGGATTCATCAGTTGGTTGTGGCACTTTCGCATCGTTATAGTCAATTACCAACAACTGATCTGCCTTAATATCCTGCATAACCTGGGTATTACCATCAGGCCAGATTATTTCAAGTTTACTTACTGAAGTATGATTTCCCAATCCGAAATGCACAAAATTCTCCATCGTTGACAAATAGCCTCTGTATATTGAATAATCGCAATATTGTTTTTTGCCATCTTCAGTGAATAAAGTAATTTTTGTTCCCAGTTCGCCTCCTTTGAATTTGCCATTCAATTTTAATCTTAAATAATGAGGGTCGGATTTTTTTGACCTGTGAGAATAGAGAGTGTTTTCATAAAGATGAACCTTATCATCAATATTAGTTACTATATAATCCAGATCGCCATCGTTATCGAGATCGGCAAAAGCAGCACCATTTGAGTAAGAGGGAGTACCGAGGCCCCACTTTAGTGAATTATCCGTAAAAGTTAAATCACCATTGTTCTTATAGCCATAGTTAGGTAATTTCAACTCGGGAAGAACACTAATCAGTTGATGTGATTTGGTAAACATTCCCACATCATTTTTAAATCTTATATAATCTATATTGGTTAGATCTTTTGGAAACCCTGTAGTTATCAATAAATCTTTATTACCGTCATTGTCAATGTCTAAAAACAAGGGAGACCATGACCATTCTGTCTGATAGAGACCCAGCATCTGCCCGATTTCACTAAAAGGAGCATCTCCATTATTAATTTGGAGCATATTGCGCATATACTGGTATTCGTAGCCCAGTTTTTCAGTGCTTGTATAAGTCATGTAAGAACCACCACCGTCAACAGAAGTTTTCTTCCGGTAATTAGTTGACGGAAGCATGTCCAGTGTGAAAATGTCGACAAGTCCGTCATTATTTATATCAGAAATGTCGTTCCCCATTGAGAAGCGGGCTTGATGTTTCATTCTATACTTTGCCTGGTTTGAAAAAGTGCCATCCTGGTTATTGATGTAAATAAGATCATTTGTTATGTAATCATTCCCTATATAGATATCGGGATAGCCATCTAAGTTGATATCAGCGATTGCAATTCCCAATCCATAGCCTTCATATACTATTCCGGCTTCAATTGTAACATTAGTAAAGGTATAGTCACCATTATTCCTGTAGAGCTGATC
Source organism: uncultured Bacteroidota bacterium (assembly GCA_903844815.1). GTDB lineage: Bacteria > Bacteroidota > Bacteroidia > Bacteroidales > VadinHA17 > LD21. Next base: position 27,580 of record CAIMVD010000046.1, read on the forward strand.
ATTATTGTCTGCTGAACCATCAGTGATCTTTGGGTGGTAAGTGGCTGGTCCGTTAATTCCTACATAATTTGTAAGTACATAGAGGTCCAGATCACCATCTTTGTCATAATCCAAAAATGCGGCATTTTGACTATATCCAAATTCTTCCACTCCAAATTCTTTTGCCATATCTTTAAACACCGGGATTCCCTGCTTGTTAAGGCCTTGGTTTATAAAGAGCGAATTGGGTCTTTTGGTTGAATCGCTGTTCCCATTGGTACAGACGTAAATATCAGGCAGGCCATCGTTGTTTACATCTGCAACAGCTGAACCGGCATTCCATCTGCCTTTATTTTCGATTGCGGCAATTTCAGAAACGTCCTCGAATTTAAGATTCCCCCTGTTAAGATAGAGTTTGTTGGAAACCATGTTGCCGGTGAAAAACAAATCACTCAGCCCGTCATTATTGAAATCACTAACTGATACCGATGCCCCATTATAGAAGTACTCATATTTAATGACGTTTAATGAGTCGGAAGCGGTAAGTGAATTTTGGAATTCGATTCCTGATTCGGAGGAAGGGATTAGCTTTAAAAGAGTATGGTTCCTATCGCAGGATGCTGCAAATAATGAAAGAGCCACACAAAGAAACAGTCCTGTTTTCTTCATTTTTACAAGGTTACTTTTTATTTCTTTAAATCAGGGCCAATTTATTATAAATTGAAATAAGTTACAACTACACTGCCGGGGTAAAATACAGGGTATTTTATTGAAGGAAATCAGGAACAGACGATATATTAAAAAAATCATCCGGTCAGTGTTCTGACCGGATGAAATTCTAAAAACTAAAATGATTTTTTTGCTTAGTAACCAGGATTCTGGACCAATAATTTATTACGGTTCATTTCGTCCTGTAAAATGGGCAGGAAGTTGGTTCTTTCATTCCATCCACGGACCTGACCAACCTCACGGGTAGCATATTCTACTCTTCCGTCAGAAAATTCGTCAATAACGATACCTTTGGTTTGTTTATTCTGTGTTGTTGAGCCAATTAACCAACGTCTTACGTCGAAGTAACGTGACTGTTCAAAAGCCATTTCTATTCTTCTCTCATTTCTGTATCTCTGTCTCAGGGCATCACCTGTTTCGGTAATGGCAGGCATACCTGCTCTGGTACGAAGCTTATTGATATATAATTTTGCTTCTGTATCCTGATTAAGCTCGATACATGCTTCAGCATAGTTCAGATAAATTTCTCCAAGACGGAAGAAAGTCCAGGGAACTTCCTGGTTTGCTCCATCATATACAAATTCAGGATCGACAGTAATATCAATTGCTTTACGCAGGTAGTATCCTGTATATCCGCCGTTCCATGTTTGCTGCGGGCCTTCACGTGTATCCAGACCCGGGGTCTTGGCACTGTTTCTATCTAATCCTGCATATACGGTTCTGATACTGATTAACCCGATAGGATCGTTAGCAACCAAAGTTGCAGGGCGTTTACGCCATGGTGCTTTGTCGTAAAGAATAGTAGCATAGAAACGTGGATCGCGATTCACGTATGGAGCTTTTGCTTGTGTTGGGTTGCTCCAGCTGAATTTTGTTCCGTCTTTCATTTCATAATCGTCGACCAATGCCTGAATAGGAGTATTACCGGCCCATGCAGCATAACCGTTTGGTCCATTGAATAATGGTGAGTGGGTGTTGCTGTCTTCTGAATCCCAGCCATTTGATTTAATGAAATACCTGCTGAAGATATGTTCAGGACTGGATTTCTTAATAAAAAGAGCTGTATAATCGGTGAAAGGATCACCTGTTGTTTGCTCAAGTGAAAACGCATTCAGGTCAATAACTGCTTTGGCGGCATCCCTGGCTGCAGTCCATGCGGCTGCCCTGTCACCGGGAATAGTAACATACTCAGGATTTGGATAGCTGCTATACCAAGCAACATGGGTTAAATCACTTGCAGCCCAAAGTAATATTCTGGACTTAATAGACATTGCAGCTGCCTTGTTTGCTCTTCCAAGAGCTGCACCTTCCTGCTTAACAGGTAATAGAGCAGAAGCCTCATCGCAATTTTTGATGATATAGTCTACGCATTCTTTCAGGGAATTCCTTGGAACTTCAAATTTATCAGTCAAACCATAAGTTTTAGTTATGATTGGAACGCCACCATGGGTTCTGACAAGGTTATGGTAGTAAAAAGCAATCAGGAAATGAACTTCGCCTTTTAACCTGTTTCTCCATTCTTCATCTTTAAAGGGAACCTTATCGATATTTTCGAAGAACATATTAGCATTTCTCAAATAGCCGTAAACATTAGGCCATCTGTATGCATTCTGGTTATCGGCTGACCATTGACCTATGTCGGAAGGAGTTATAAGGGAAGCCACAACCTGGTTTGTTCCATAATTATGGATAAAGTGACTCTCATCGGTCATTGAACCAACTTCGCATTCATGATGTCCGTGGCCTATGCCGCGGTACATCTCATTCACAAACAGCTCAACAAGGTTCGGATCAGACCATACGGCTGTCTGACTAAGACTGTTGGCCGGCTTTGTGTCGAGAAAATCCTGATTACACGCGTTGATCAGAAACGCTAACAATACAATAGGTAGTATTTTTGAAATAATTTTCATATTAACCGTTTTTTTAGAAAGTTAAATTAAAGCCCATATTAAACAGCCTTCTCTGTGGATAAGCAGATCCTGAATTATCGGCATTTTCCGGGTCAAATACTTTATACTTATCCCAGGTAAACAGGTTCATTGCACTAATAAAGACCTGAGTATATTTAATACTGGCTTTTTTAAGTAATGTCTCAGGCAAAGTATAGGATAATCTTACGTTTTTTGCACGAAGGTAGTTTGTACTTCTCATGAAATGTGTATTATCTCCTGAAATCCAGTATTGATCTTCACGGTTATAGGCGCGGGGTTTTGAAGAATTCGGATTAGCGGTAGTCCATCGTCCGTCGGCAAAATCGTGAAGATAGTTGCCAAATTCACCTGAAGGAACCTGAATGTACTGCTCAGCTCCTGTTGAACCTTGCATAAGTATGTACAATTCCAAACCTTTCCAGGCCATGTTAAAATTAACACCTCCAACGAAGGTGGGGAAATTACTTTTTGTAGTTTGTACCCTGTCGTCAACGGTTATTGCACCGTCCTTATTAACATCCTCAAACCTGATATCACCCGGACGGGCGCCTGGCCAATGAGGATAAGCATCAACAGCTGCCTGATCTTTGAATACGTCAAGGGCGTTGTATAACAACTGGCCGCCCATTGGCTTGCCTGTTGATACCTGCCAATCAAGTCTTCCGGCCGGCTCATCCCAGAAAAGGACTTTGTTTTTAGCATAACCTCCGTTAAAACCCAGGCTCCAGCTAATATCTGAACCAATAGTATTTGTATATGACAACGATAAGTCAAACCCCTTGTTTTCAACTTCTCCAATGTTCTGATCAGGAGGTGAAAAACCAGCTGACAATGGGATAGAAGCATTAGCAGGATACAAAATATCGGTACGCAGGTTCTTGAAAAGGTCAATTTCAAAATTTACATGATTATTAAATAATGATCCTTCAAGACCTATGTCACTATTGTGAGCAATTTCCCATGATACACCCTGATTTGCTACCGATGAAGGACGCAAACTTTTGGTATTGGTGTTCTCGTTGAAGATGTAGCTTCCTCCAAATTCAAATAATGCCAGATACTGATAAGGGTCAATTTTATCATTACCCATTGTACCATATGATCCCCTTAATTTTAGTCTGTTAACAAAGGAAACATTAGCCATGAAATTTTCTTCACTCAGTACCCAACCTACTGATACGCCAGGGAAAAATCCCCAACGGTATGCAGGGTCAAATATTTGTGAACCATCATACCTCCATACAAACTCAGCAAGATATTTACTCTTATAATCATAATTTACCCTTCCAAAATAATTCAAACGAGCTCTTTGTTCCATCGATCCGTCGTTGGTCTTGCTTGTATTGTTAGCTCCGAAGCGAAGTTGTTCCAACTGGTCAGTTACAAACTCATTTCTGTATGCGCTAAACCAATATGAATCAATTGTTTGTCTCTCAATACCTGCCATGATAGCCACGTTGTGGTCACCGAATTTCTTAACATAGTTGGCACGCATGTTACCGGTAAATGACTTGCTTCTTGAACTATTCTGCGACAACTGCGGAGCTGCAATACCTTTGTTTGATCCAACCAGATCAGGCTCGCCATTTGCATTCATTGTAACCTTGTCCCAGGTATATAAGGTCCATGGTTTTTTCCAGTTCTTATATTCTCTGAATGACTGGTCAAATGCTGCGTTTGCAACAATTGAAAGACCTTTCACGGTAAACAGGTCAGTAAGATCAATTCCAATATTGCTCTGGAAGATGTAGTTGTTATCATGGTCATAACCTGTAATATCAGTAGATGTAACGGCAGGGTTCTGTCCTCCTTCAAAGTCAGGTCCGGGCAGACGTGTTTTGTCAGTACTTCTTTGTGGCCAGAAAGCAGGCTCAGTAGGCTTCATTCCTATTAAATATCTGAATGTGCTGCCGCCACGTGTTTGAGTGTATTTCCTTGCTTCCTGTCTTCCTGATACGTCAAATCTCAGTTTAATATTTTTTCTGATCTTAGCATCAATGTTCGACCTGAAGTTATATTGGTTGTAACCAACTGAACTGTTTTTGAAATAGCCATCTTCCTTTGTTGTTCCTCCGGAGATAAAATAAGTTACACCGTCTGCATTACCACCTGATAATGTAATGTTTGTATTGTTCTGTGGTGACCAGGGTTTGATTGTCTCACCATACCAGTCAGTATTCGGATGACCGAACGGATCAGAGCCATCACCAAATTGTTTAATATCCTGAGCGGTATATCTTGCAACCCTTCCTGAGTATTCATCGAGTTCATTCAATATGGTTGCATATTCCTGTGCATCAAGTACGCTTGGCAATCTGGTCGGCTGGTTCATACCATAATTCATCTGAACGCCAATTTCAGGAGCGCCTGCTTTACCACGTTTGGTTGTTACCATGATAACACCGTTTGCAGCCTGTGCGCCATAAATAGCAGCAGAAGCATCCTTCAGAATAGTTATCGATTCTATATCATTAGGATTAAGTCTGGCAAAACCGCCATCCCTGTTTGCAATACCATCAATTACAATAAGGGCTGTGGAATTATTCAGAGTATTAATACCCCTGATTCTTAGATCGGAATCATCGGCACCGGGTTCACCGGAACGGTTAACAACCATCAAACCTGATATTTGACCTACCAGTGAGTTTGATATGTTGTTCGTTGGAGCTTTTTTAAGAATAACACCCTGTACAGCGGAAACTGCACCGGAAATTGTTGCTCTTTTCTGAACTCCATAACCTGTAACAACTACTTCTCCCAATTCGCTTACGTTTGGAACAAGTACAACATCTACTGTTGTTTGTTTACCAACAGTAATTGACTGAGGTAAATATCCAATAGATGTGAACACAAGGATTGCATCAGGGCCGGGAACTGTGATTGTGTATGTCCCGCCCATATCGGTCATAGCACCTGTTACAGTACCTTTTACCACGATATTTACTCCGGGGAGGGCGCCCTCGGAAGCAGATGATACTTTTCCTTTAATAGTACTTTGTTGGGCATTGGAAATACCGATTCCACAACAAATGAGAAGAAGTATTAATAAACTTCTCCTCCAGATAAATAAAGAGTCTCTTAGATTTCTCATAATTTAATTCTCTCTTGGTTAGTGAGGGTTGACTAATTAGATTAATTGTAATGTTGGTTAAGGAAATTATTGATGGTTAAACTAATAAACTAAAAGCAGGGTATCGTCCAAGACGGAGACTCTGCATGTTTCAAATATATGCCAATCTTTGAATAATAAAAACTTTATCTTAAAAAAAATTAACTTTATTTTAATTTTTGCCTTGTTTAGTATTGCATAGTCCCAATTCATCAGGGTTTCCGTGAAGGCTTAAGGTGATATAATTTTGTTTGCAGGGCAGGAAACTATACAATGAAGTTAAAAAAAACCGATCTTACTCAAATGAAAAAGACAACATAAAAACAACTTTTAAAAAGTAAAAGGATATGAAAAAATTCATTGCAGCATTCCTGTTAATCCTTATATATTCAGGGTGTCAGCCGGAAATTAAGGGCCAAAATATTGAAAAATTGCCGCGAAGCATTCCCGAACTGGAAGGAGTTCTGTCATCGGGGATTAACGATTTTTTAAATGCAATAGATACCGGCCGGCAGGAGATCCATAGCTTTATGTTTATAAGGCACGGAAAAGTCATTGCCGAAGGGTGGTGGGGTCCCTATGGTCCGGAGTACAGGCATATTATGTATTCTGCCAGCAAAACTTTCACTGCAACAGCTATTGGTCTGGCTGTTACAGAAAACAGGTTGAAACTTACCGACAAAATAACTTCATTCTTTCCCTATTCATTGCCCGATGCGATCGGAAATAATATGAGAGAGCTTACCGTTGAGAACCTCTTAACCATGTCTGTGGGTCAGGATCCTGCTGGTATGGGAGGAGGCAGCGAAGAAGACTGGATTGCCAGCTTTATTGCAAATGAGCCTGTACATAAACCCGGAACGGTTTTCAAATATAATAATATGGCAACTTTTATGCTCTCGGCAATAGTTCAGCAGGTAACCGGGCAAAACCTGTTTGACTACCTGATGCCAAGAGTTTTCAATCCTCTCTCTATCCGCGGAATAGACTGGGACAGAAATCCTCAGGGGATTGATATGGGAATGATAGGACTAAGGCTTCGAACCGAAGACATGGCAAAATTCGGACAATTATTAATACAGAAGGGTAAATGGAATAACAAACAACTTATTCCTGAGTCATGGGTAAAAGAAGCTACATCTTTCAAAATCGAAAGTAATGATCCTTCGAATAAGGCTCCAAAAGAGCTCAACGACTGGGCACAGGGTTATTGTTATCAGATGTGGAGGGGAAGGAATAACACAGTACGGCTCGACGGAATGGGAGGCCAGTTTGTAATCATGGTTCCTGATAAGGATGCAATAGTTGTTCTTACATCAAATGCAAGAAGTACACAGGAAGAGCTGAATATGGTGCACAAATATCTGATTCCTGCTATTAAATCGGATAAGGCTGTTACTCCTGATCCTGAAGCTTATAATAAACTGAAGGAACGGCAAAAGGCTTTGACTTTGAGGCCATTGTCTGTCGTAAAACCCGAATCGGAGATAATGAAGGAAATATCGGGCAAGGAATTCATCCTTTCTGTTAACGATTTTCAGATTCAATCGGTCTATTTTGATATTGATAACAATGTTTGCAGCTTTGGAGTGAAGAGAAATAACCAGGTGTCATACATTAAAGCCGGTTCAGGAAGCTGGAAAACAACAAACTCAAAGCTTACATCCCTACTGACTCTTTCCAGAAATGTGCAGTCGAAATCCATTGATGCCAATTATTCAGTGCCACAGGGTACCGTTAAAGTGGGAGCAAGCTATACCTGGACTGATCCCAGTACACTTGAGATAACAGCACGGTATGTAGAAGAAAGTCTTGGAAGCCAGACAATAGAATGTAAATTTTCGAAAGTGAACGGAACTGTCGGAGTTACTTTAGGTGCCAAAGCAGTACCGGTAATGACAGGTGCCCAGGGAAGAACTCAAGTGCCTGCTATATTAAGAGGAGTCATGGTAGAACTTAATTAACTAACCTGGCAAAGCGGGATTGTGAAAGTGGTTAGGGCTCCCCTAACCACGTAAAAGCGTCACTGGCTTTATCCAGGAATTGAAATTGTATTATCAGAGGAATTTGCTTTAAACCGACCGATAATTATAATGGGAAATATTAGAGAATTCGTTACTTCCTTACCAGGTGAGACCCGGTGGCATGGAAACCATAAAGAATCAGGCAACCGGATGGTCCTTAATGCCGGGAATATATCATTGCTGTATGAAAATGGGAATCTGAGATATATTTCAGTGAATAAACTCGAAATCCTCAGGATGATTTATTCTGCCGTGCGCGGCAGAGAATGGCTGACTATCAAACCTGTAATTTCAGGGGAGGAGTTTGATATACAGAAGGATTCATTCAGGATAAAATTTGAGGCGCATTACCTGATGGGAGAGATAAACTTTCAAGCCCATTATTCAATTATTGGCAATTCTGACAACTCTTTGATCTTCAAATTTGAAGGTGAAGCTTTGAATTCTTTTGAGAAGAACAGGATTGGTTTGTGCGTACTTCATCCTGTTGAATCAGTTAAAGGAGAGAAATGTGTGGTTGTTCATACTGACAATAAACCGGAAGAGCTTGTATTTCCTTATTATATAAGCCAGCATCAGCCATTTAAGGATATAAAATCGATGATATGGAATAGATCCGGTTTTAAATGTTCAATCGATTTTTCCGGTGATGTTTTTGAATCAGAAGACCAGCGTAACTGGACAGATGCCTCGTATAAGACCTATTGCACCCCGTTGGAACACCCTTTTCCTGTCAGGGTTGGAAAAGGCGAAAGAATTTCTCAGAAAATTGAGTTAAAAGTTCTTGCAGCAGATTTTTCTGACGGAAATGTGTCGGATGAGATTTCAATGTCAATCAACCGTGAACCAATTCTGCCGGTTCCCCGCATCGGGATCGGACGTTCAAGCCGGCCTCAGCCCCTGGAAGATGAAGAGGTAAGTTTATTGAGGCAAATTAAATTCAGCCATTATCGTATTGATGTTTATTTGTTTAAATCCGATTGGGAATCAGAACTTGAAAACGGTTTAAGGGAAGCTGCTTTACTCGGTTACAAAACTGAGCTGGCTCTTTTTCTGGATGATAATTTTTCAGTTCATATTCAGGAATTCTTAAAAGCTATTAGGAGGTTAAAATATGATATTGATATTGTCCTGCTTTATCATAAAACAAGTTTGTCATCACCCGACAGCATAACTGACATTGTTGTCCCGCTTCTAAAAACTGCTTTGCCCGGGGTCATTATCTGTTGCGGAACAAATGCAAATTTTGCCCAGCTTAACAGATGCAGGCCTGAATCGGCCTTTTTCGATAATCTCTGTTATTCAATTCACCCGCAGGAACATGCTTCAGACAACCTTACGCTTATTGAGAACCTTCAATCCATGAGGGATACAGTTGAGAGTGCCGGATCGTTTTCCCCGGACAAGGGAATATGGGTATCCCCGGTCAATATTCAACGGAGATTCAATGCGAATGTTACAGCATATGAACAGCCTGATAAGGGAATGAAATTTCCGTTGCAGGCTGACAGCCGCCTGATGTCATTATTTGGCGGATGCTGGGCAGCCATTAGTCTTAAATATCTCATTCATGAAGTTGTTAACGGGATAACATATTTCGAAACAGTTGGTGAGAGAGGTATCATTCAGGGCGATAATGATTCACAGTGGCCTGGTGAATTTCAGACGTGTAAGGGCATGATTTTCCCTGTTTATCATGTATTTAAATTTATACTTGGCAATGAAAATTACGGTCTGGTCTGGTCTGCTTCCTCACACCCATTGCAGGTGGATTCTTTGGTAATGTCTGATAATGACCGTCTGAAAATGATATTGGTGAATTTTTCAACTGTGGCAGAAATAATAAGCATAAAAGGATGGCAGGGGGAACTAAATGTAAAAACATTGAATGAGTTAAGTTATATTGAAGCTGTATGTGATGCTGACTGGCTGGCAAATGTTGAATCAATTATAGTTAATTCTGGCAAGCCTCTTTTTTTGGAACCCTGTTCTATAAATTTCATAGAAGGGTAATTTTTTGTTTTTAGATTTTTGCATCAGAAATTTATCCGATCCATGGCAATCAAAATAAAAATATCAGACCAGACAAGTATCCCAAAATACGAACAGCTTGCCAATGAGATTATAAGACATATCCGGGCAGGACGCCTGGCGTTGGGCGATAAGTTGCCATCTATTCATGAAGTCACCTATAATTATGATATTTCGAGGGATACCGTTGTGATGGCCTATAAAGTACTTAAAGAACGAGGCATCATAAGTGCTAAACACGGCAAGGGTTTTTACGTTTCTTCCACAACATTTTCAGGTAAACTGAAAATATTTCTGCTTTTTGATGTCATGAATGGATATAAAGAGGTGCTGTACAGATCATTAGTTGATTCCCTTGGACCGGATTACCAGGTTGATATCTATTTTCATTATTATAATATTAAGGTGTTTGAGCAGTTAATCGCCAACAATTTAGGCAAATACGGATTTTACGTCGTTATGCCTCATTTTAATGAAGATGTGTCGGAGGCTGTAAATTTAATTCCCAGGGATAAATTGCTCATCATTGATAAAGATATTTTATCGGCTGAGTCAGATTATGCTGCTGTATACCAGGATTTTGAAAATGATGTTTACGATGCTTTGAAGGAAGCGGGCCCTTATCTGAAAAAATATTCCAACTTAAAGTTTATTTCCAATCATAATTTCCAGTTCATACCTGATGGAATGGAACGTGGATTCAATAATTTCTGTCGTGAACATAAAGTAAAGCATAAAGTATTTAATGATATAGATTCATCCGTTCCATCAAAAGGAGATGCATTTCTTGTTGTTTCAGATCATGACCTTATCGAGCTTATTAAGATCTCATTGAAGAAAAAATGGGAGCTTGGGAAGGATATTGGTATTGTGTCATACGACGATACCCCATTAAAAGAAATCCTCTCGGGTGGTATTTCTGTAATTTCCACAGATTTCAGGAAAATGGGAGAAACTGCTTCCGGAATGATTAAAAACAGAACATTCATCAGGAAGGCAAACCCGTATATTTTCATTCAGAGAAATTCATTATGACAGTTTTGAATTAAGCTGTTGCGTTCACATCCGAAATAAGGTGAGCGGATAAAATAATTTTTACTTAATAGTGAGTTTTATTTGTTTTCTTTTTATATTTGGCATAACAGTACATAACACTTATAGTGCTGTATAAAAAGGATATATTTATTAATTACTCAATCTTATTTTATGGTATTGGTTCAGAACTATACTTTAGCCGTTTTTCTCTGCGCCCTTGCTATGATTTGCTGGGGTTCATGGCAGAACACTCAGAATCTTATCGGAAAGTCCTGGAGGTTTGAACTTTATTACTGGGATTTTTCATTTGGGATTCTGCTGTTTGCGTTACTGATGGCATTTACCTTCGGAAGCATAGGTAGCGAAGGAAGGAGTTTCATTCCCGATCTGAAACAGGCTGATGCAGAAAGCCTGTTATCTGCAGCGATAGGAGGTGTCATATGGAATGCAGGAACCCTTATGCTTGTAGCTGCCATCTCAGTTGCCGGGATGTCAGTGGCCTTTCCGATAGGTGGCGGAATAGGATGGACCCTGGGTATTTTAATTAACTATTTAAGTAAGCCGGAGGGAAATCCTGTTTTTCTGTTTGGAGGTACTGCATTTATAGTATTGGCAATTTTTTTAAGTATGATTTCGTACAGGAGACTTGCAGTTCATCAGAAAAAAACAACTTTCAAAGGGATACTTCTTTCTCTCTCTGCGGGGTTGTGTATTGCTTTCTTCTACAGGTTTGTCGCTTCTGCGCTTGCTTCCGACTTTACACCTGCCGATGCCGGAAAGATCAGTTCGTACACTGCCGTTGTATTTTTTTCTGCAGGTGCCCTGGTCTGCACAGGTTTTCTTAACCCGGTATTTATGTCACGACCCGTTCAGGGTCCCCCGGTAAGGATGGCCGATTGGTACAAAGGCGGACCGAAGACTCATCTGCTCGGCATGCTCGGCGGTGCAATATGGTGCCTGGGTAATTCGGTAAGTTTTATGTCGGTGGGAGCAGCAAGTCCGGCTATTTCGTACGGGCTGAGTAATTCTGCCCCTGTTGTAGCGGCAATTTGGGGAATTTTTGTCTGGAAAGAGTTCCGCGGCGCTCCAAAAGGCACCAGCCTGATTCTTGCGCTTATGTTTGCTTGTTACCTGGCCGGACTGGTGTTAATTGTATACTCCAGATTTGCATAATACATTTAATAAGATTGTTATGAAGAAATTATTTATTTCAGTTCTCATTTTTCTGACTTCAGTGGGAGCGCTTAAGTGCCAGGATAAAAAATGGCTGGGACCATCGGTCGATTTAAAGCACGGAAGTTTAAAGGTTTCAGGGAACAAGCACTTCCTTGTATTTGAAGACGGAACTCCCTTTTTCTATCTGGGCGACACAGGATGGGAACTTTTTCATCGTCTTAATAAGGAAGAGACTGAAAGATATCTTGAAAACCGGCGTGCAAAAGGGTTTACGGTAATTCAGGCTGTGGCACTTGCAGAACTTGACGGACTCAATACTCCAAATGCGGAAGGGAATAAACCTCTCATTAACAACAACCCGCTTACACCAAATGAAAAGTACTTTGAGCATGTTGACTGGGTAATAAAGAAGGCAGAAGAAAAAGGAATTTTCATCGGGCTGCTTCCTGCCTGGGGCGATAAATGGAACAGGAAGTGGGGTGTGGGACCTCAGGTATTCCATCCTGAAAATGCAAGGGAATACGGGAAATTCCTGGGGCAACGCTATAAAAATTATCCAAATATTATATGGATTATGGGAGGCGACCGTCCAATTGAACTGGAAATACACAGACAAACGATTGCTGCTATGGCTGAAGGGTTACGTGAAGGCGACGGAGGCATTCACGTAATTAGTTTCCATCCTACGGGAGGATCAGGTTCATCGCAGAATCTTCATAATGAACCCTGGCTCGATTTCAATATGCGGCAGAATGGTCATAGTCTGAGTTACACTGAGAGATATTACATGACAAATGAAGATTACAAGGTCGAACCCTCAAAGCCGGTTATTGATTCGGAACCTGTTTACGAGGACCATCCTGTAAATTTTAATGCGGATGCAAACGGGCATTCCACGGCTGCTGATGTTCGCAGACCACTCTACTGGGACCTTTTCAGCGGAGCTTTCGGACATACCTATGGTCACCATTCGGTCTGGCAGATGTGGACCCCTTCACGTGAACCGATAAATCGTCCCCTTATGCCATGGTATGAGGCCATCGATCAGCCCGGAGCGGGACAGATGACGTACGGTCGCCTTTTGATTGAGTCGCGGCCGTTCCTTACAAGGATTCCGGATAACTCAATCATTGTGCCTGATAAGATAACATCTGCTGTGCCTGGTAACGGACTGTACAGGTATGTTGCCACACGCGACCAGGAAGGGACTTACGCCATGATATATGTTCCGGTGGGCAGGGAATTTACTGTACGGATGGATGCAATAAATGGGAAAGAAATTGTGGCATGGTGGTTCAATCCCCGGAACGGAGAAGCAACCGGAATCGGGAAATATCCGAACACCGGCACGCAAACATTCAATACTCCAACGCCTGGTGAGAATCTTGACTGGATCCTCGTGCTCGACGATGCCTCCCGGAAATATCCTGCTCCCGGCTCAAGTAAATAGTAATTATGCAGTTAGGCTTATCATCATATACTTATACCTGGGCAGTTGGAGTACCGGGCTCACCACCCGAAAATCCTCTTACTCCCAAAGGACTTATTGACAAGGCATTCAATGCCGGGATAAAACTTGTTCAGATTGCCGATAATATGCCCCTTGAATCGATTGGAGAAGATGAACTCATCAATCTTGAAAAATACGGTGCGGGTAAAGGGGTAAAAATCGAGATGGGAGGCCGCGGCCTTACTCCTGAACATACTATGAAATGCCTTCTGGCAGCAGATTTTCTTCACTCTCCGATACTAAGAATGGTGATCGACTCAGCAGGTTTTGAACCCGGATTAGATTCAGTTACCGGAATTATAAGTGATCTGTTGCCTGAATTCAGGTCGAGGAAAATCAGGCTGGCAATTGAAAACCATGATCGTTTCAGGGCACGCGAATTTGAAAAGATCATCAAATCTGCTGACAGCGAATGGGTGGGGATCTGCCTTGACTCTGTAAATTCCATGGGCGCCGGCGAAGGATTTGAAGAGGTAGCCAGGATTTTGATTCCTTATACAATCAACCTTCATATTAAAGATTTCACGATCCGAAGGGTCTCTCATAAAATGGGACTTCTGATTGAGGGTACCCCGGCAGGAAAGGGAATGCTTAATATCAGTGAACTGGTGGAAAAGCTTTCAATTCAGGGAAGTTGCAACAGTGCCATTCTCGAGCTTTGGACACCTCCTGAAAAAAGTATTGGGGAAACTATCATTAGGGAAGACGCATGGGCCTGTGAAAGCATTGAATATCTTGAATCTATCTTAAAATAAGAAAAATGGCTAAACTGAAATTTGCAGTTCTGGGTTGCGGTTTCTGGTCGAAATTCCAGATCGGAGCCTGGAGCGAACTGGAGGATGCAGAACTCACAGCAGTCTATAACCGGACACTTACAAAAGCAGAAAAAATTGCTGAATATTTTAAAGTGCCACGTGTGTATGATAACCCGGAGGAGTTGTTTTTAAAAGAAAAACCTGATTTTGTCGACATTATTACTGACGTTGATACTCATGCTCATTTTGTTGAAATGGCAGTACGACACGGAGTTAAATATATTATCTGTCAGAAACCCATGGCTCCGGATTTTGAGACGGCTAAGAGGATGGTAAAGACCTGCCATGACGCCGGAGCAAAACTATATATTCATGAAAACTATCGCTGGCAGGCTCCTGTGAGAAGATTTAAACAGATAGTTGATTCAGGAGTCATCGGAAAACCATTTAAGGCAAGAGTCTCTTTTCTTTCCGGATTTCCGGTATTTGACAACCAGCCCTTCCTGAGAGAACTCGATCACTTTATTCTTACCGACATGGGGTCACATGTACTCGACGTGGTCAGGTATCTGTTCGGGGAATGTGATGAATTATGGTGCAGGATCAGGGCCGTAACTCCCGGCATTAAGGGAGAGGATGTTGCTGTAATAATGATGGATATGAAAAACGGAATGCCGGTATATACCGAAATGTCGTATGCTTCTATTGTTGAGCATGATACCTTCTCAACTCTGAATATTTTGGTTGAAGGAGAGAAGGGATCGGTATTTCTTGGGCCCGATTTTGAGATCAGGACAACTACCCGTACGGGAACTGATTCTGAGTTTGTCAGGTTCCCTTCATACCCGTGGGCTGATCCGGCTTATATTGTCAATCATGAAAGCGGAATTCATATCAATAAAAATATTCTGGATGATATCAGCGGCAGAATAGTAGCGGAGAATACCGGTGCAGATAACCTTGAAACAGTGAGGCTTATCTGGGCAAGTTACAGGTCTGCTGAATCGGGCATGAAAATTAGGATTGAGGATTTTAAATAGATAAAACCATGAAAAGGATAAAAGTTACTTTAGTTGGTGCAGGCGGAAAAATGGGAATGCGTCTGACGCATAACCTGCATAACTCAGATTATGAGATGTCTTATCTTGAAGTAAGCCAGCAGGGGATTGAAAAACTTAAGGTGAAGGGAATTTCAGTGTCAGACGCGGCCTCTGTTATTCCTGTGGCCGATGCGGTAATATTTGCTGTGCCCGATGTTGCCCTGGGAAAAGTTACTGCAGAATATATTCCACAAATGAGAAAGGGAGCCCTGGCAGTGACTCTCGATCCGGCAGCAGCACTTGCCGGCAAGCTTTTCGAACGGGCAGATATTGCTTATTTCATAACTCACCCTACCCATCCCTCTGTTTTTAACTGGGAGCCCGTTGAGGAAAACATGAATGATCATTTCGGAGGAGTTGCGGCAAAACAGTCCATAGTCTGTGCCCTGATGAGCGGCATAATGGAAGATTATATCCTTGGCGAAGAACTTGCCTCTGCTTTTTACGCACCTGTTTTACGGTCGCACAGGATTACTGTAGAACAGATGGGGCTTCTTGAACCCGCCCTCGTTGAAACACTTGCGTCAACTTGTATTTATGTCATAAGTGAAGGGCTTGGCGAAGTTATAAAAAGAGGCGTTCCTGCTGAGGCCGCAAGAGACTTTCTGCTCGGGCACCTTAGAATTCAGATGGCAGTATTATTCAATGAACTTCCGGGTGCAGTTTTTTCAGATGCTGCAAATAAGGCCCTTCAGAGAGGGCTAAAGGAATTTATTAAGGATGACTGGCGGAAAGTGTTTGAACCTGATAATGTTAAGGATCAGATAGAATCAATAACTTAATTGATTCCCGGGGATATTTTTTATACTGCTAATTCTGATTGATTCAGTTTTCTTGAAAATTTCTTAAATAAT
This sequence comes from uncultured Bacteroidota bacterium, assembly GCA_903844815.1. Taxonomy (GTDB): domain Bacteria; phylum Bacteroidota; class Bacteroidia; order Bacteroidales; family VadinHA17; genus LD21. The sequence continues at coordinate 43,816 of CAIMVD010000046.1, forward strand.
TCATGATGAAAAAAACTTTGCTTATCGGACTTCTTGTTGTTTATTCAGGGTTACTGTCGGGACAACAAAAGCCATTTGAAGTAGACCTGAAGGCTGACAGCAAAGTATTAATGACCGATTCCATACAATCTGCCATTGACAGGTGCGCTGCCGCAGGGGGAGGAATTGTCCGGTTTAATGAAGGGATTTATCTGACAGGAGGAATTCAGTTGAAAAGCAAAGTTACGCTGCATCTGGAAAAAGGTGTTGTTCTTCAGGGAAGCGATAAATATACTGATTATAAGAACGATGCTTTTATCTATGGCCGTGACATTTCTGAAATTGCAATAGAGGGTGAAGGAGCTATTGACGGAGTGGATTGTTACAATCCGAAAGGAGA
>CAIMVD010000047.1 GCA_903844815.1 uncultured Bacteroidota bacterium
CTCTGTTTTGTCCATCCCCGGCCAAGTGTTTTCACCCATGAATCAATCGACAACAATGACTGACCTCTCTTACAGGGAAAGAGGGTAGCACCGATCAAAACTTCCTTGTCCTCATGATTTACAGTAAAGAGAATTGTTAACCAGGCCTTTAAATAGACAGGATCTTCCCATAGCCAGTGATCATTAATGCTCCTGTATAGTTTTATCCAGCCTACTGGATTTACTTTTATTGATGACATGACTAATGATTGTTATTTTCGCTCTTAAATGAAATTGAACTCGCTCTGCACATAACTGAATGGACCACAAGGGATAAGCTGGTACTCAAATAACCCCTCCTCTGCAATGCCCCTTCTCCTTTTGTTGACCGTATGCCCTCCAAATCTTTCCTTCCTGAGATGTCTGAGTTGAGCTGAGATTGATGATTGTGGAGCATTCACCTGAAATTCGATTTCATAAAGCGTTCTCCATCGTTGATCCTTCATCAAAGAGTATATTTTCGCTGTCTGACCGGTAAGCCGGACTAAATCCAGTTCCGGTACATAATCTGATCCGTTGAATCTTGCCATTTTAGTATATTAGATTGAATTCAAACTTATTAGCACCCTACATAGACCCTTTGTATGGCCATTGTAGGGTTGTGGGGATACAAGGGGGAATCTGAGTTCACCGCCATATCCCCACAGGTTTTAAACATTTATTATCACAATCTCTGGGGCTATTTCCTGAATGGCCTTAACCTCATCATTCAGGTAAAGCTCTCTTAACTCAGCTTCCATCTGGATCAGGTCTGATGAGTACATGGTTACATTCAGATTCTTGTCAACCAGGATCTCAATCCCTACCTCTACCTTTGGCATACCTTTAAATATTGGGAGTAGCAGCGTGAAGCCTTTTGGAATATTGTGTTCAACTGCCTGGCTTTTCTTTGACTCATAATCCCCGGTATCTGTTCTGATAGCTGAAATAACCTGATTTACCTTTGCAGTGAAGGATCTTAATCCTGTGAATACCGTCATGTAAGTATCGGGACTCTTGAATAGGTGTTTGCGAACCCTCAGGAATGTTGCAAGGTCCTCAGGAAGTTGGTATTTTCCATCATTGATACGGAAGTTCTGAATATCTGCATTAAGTATCAACTGGCCTTCGATAATTGCCCCGAATGGGTTTGTTTCATCAACTGATAATCCTATCTTTCCGGTCTCGGTATTAACCAGAATATTACAGTTCTTATGTGGCTGGATCTCTTCAAGCCTGGCTTTAATGAATCTTAAAGGCGCATCAATGGTTCCGTGTATTTCTACTACAGAAGGATTAAATAAGTCAAGGGCTTTCCCTTCTCTTACTATCAGGGTAGTTGTTCCTGGTTCTGTGTGAATTTCAATGTTTTCTTTCATGGTGATTATTGGTTATTAGATTTGCACTTACAAGATTCAAGGTGAAGAAAGCCTCCATGTAAACCGGCTAGATACTGATGGCCGTCAACATTGATAATTCCTATTCCATTATTTATCATGGAATACTCAATTAGGACTATTCTATCGGGCTTGTCATTCTTTTCAGTAGATTGGGTCCCTTTGCATCCGGTTAGGAGTGCCACTATCAGCACTCCTAACATTATAGTTTTCCTCATAGCCTAGTAATTAACTGCCATTTTCAAGGTTTTCTGACCATCTTCCTGCGTCATTGGCCTTGAGGATACAAGCTGCCCCCTCTTATTATAGAATCCAACCATCCGAGAGTTTTCCTCAATGACTTTGAAGCATGCACCTGTTTCCTGCACTGAACCGGCTTTTAGTTCATACAACACTGCACTCTTTTCTACCTGAATAGGTTTGATCTCGGCCTTGTGGTCTGTAAGATACTTGTGTTTCCGTTCTTCCAGCTTTGCCTCCTGAATAGCCAGGGACGTGAATTTTGACTTGCGTACTGCCATTTCTTCTTGTGTAAGGACTACTGCGTAATCCATTTCCTCTATTCCTTCTGAGAGGGATTCGAGATTTAATGCCCTGCTCGCCTCTGGCATTTCCTGAAATAAGAATTGATCCATTTTTAAAAGTTTTAATAAGGGTTAAGATTAAAATTGATTTCTTGATTTTTCTTTGCTGCAAATACCGGAATGCCTGTCATTTCCTGTATCTCTCGTACAAACCTATCCTCCTGACTGTTCCCCGAACTCAGGTGGATCAGCACAATATTTCGGACCTCCGCATTAATATTGGCTGTAATGATTCCCTTTACTGTTTTTAGCTCCATGTGTGTCTGAAGGAGCCTGAACCTCATTGAAGGATGAACAGTTCCAATAGTAATATTGTCTTCAAGAATATCATCGGCATAATTAGCCTCGATCATAAAATGGTTAATATTCTCGAAGGTGTATTCACACATAAAAGTATCTGTCAGGAAAAGTACATTCCCGGATTCGGGATGACTGATCAGGAAGCCCAGGCAGGGAACATCGTGGCAGACATCAAAAGGAACTATTTTAAAGCCTCCTACTTTATACCCTTTCCCTGCCTTGATCTCCTTGCATAGCGTTGATGCTACAAGCACTTTCTGTGAGCTAAGCACATCCAGACTTGTCAGGACCATTATCCCGGCCTTGGCATATTCTTCCAGATACTTAGCATGATCTCCGTGCTTGTGTGAGATAATCACCCCGACAACAGTTCTCAGGTTGAAATCAAGAGCCTTTTTTACTGTCGATAACCTTATCCCGGCTTCAATGATCAGGGTTTCCGTCTCTGATTGCAGGAGATACCCATTGCCGGCAGAACTGCTGCCAAGTGTAATTAATTTCATTGTGATGGTAGGTTAGTAGTCTGGACCTTCGTTTGCAGCTGGGGAGCCTGGTGTTACTTCCTCGAAGTCCGTTGTCTCTGCATTGATAACCTTTTTATTGCCTCGCTCGGCGATATCGGTGTTCCTAACTTCCTCGGGACTGTCGTCATTATCCTGTGTTATCCCGTTCATCATTTCCACAGACAGGAATCCATAGTGCGAAAGGAGATTCCTTAAACAGGTCTTGATTGCCATCGCATCGAACTCAGTAGTCCAGGGGGATGACCCTGTGCTGTATGATTTACTGTATTTCTTTGCGTGTTTTAATACATCATCCTTCGTCATATAGAGTGTCTTGCTGAACCCGTTCAGAAGTTCTACATAGGCGAAATATCCCACTTCCTTGTCTGACTTCCTCTTGCCATCGAATGCGATAGTCCCGGCAAGCTTGTTTACCTCCCTTAATTCGCCTTCGTACACAATGTCGGCATTAATGGTCTTGTACTGACCGGTCCTCATTGCAAGCTGAATATAGCCCTTGTAACCGATCTGGAATTGTGGGATTGAGGCCCCGTTTTTCTTATAAGGAACAATGTAGGCAAAGCCCAGGCTCTTAAGGATTGGTAGTTTCAGAATAGCTGCCTTAAGTGCCTCCTGCACTACCAACCCCGGCTCACATACCGACAAGTAACTGTCAGAGGCATAGATTTCAGTTATAGAAGCAATGAAAGGCCCTGATGCCTCATTTAGGGCTTGATCGAACTTCGATTTTATCTGATCCTGTTTGAGCATAAGGCTCATTCTTGATTTGTTGTCGCTCTTTGGAGCTACTGCTGTTGTTGTTGTTGTTGTTGGCTCTGACATGGTTTTACTTTTAATTGTTTTGAATTAAGCTATCATTAATGATTTGTCGTTAGTAACTACTAGCCTTATAATCTGCGAATCCATTGGAATCAGCTCATTAACTGATTCTGCATTGTCGCAAAATATAGGGGCATAGACATCTTTTGCCCTGCTGAGGGTGGCAATAATATCCATGCCTGCATTGATTCTCATTGCATTATTGAGGTCGGGATAAGGCACTCCGTTGACCATGCAGACGCACGTTGGGACCTCCCCTCCATTAATCTGCTGCTCAAACATTTTAAACTTTACAAACCGGAACATGCCGTTGATCTTGCTTTCAATACTGTCTATCTTTGCCTTTTCAAACTCGGCAATGGTGAACTGCATTTTTTCAAGATCGGCCTGGACCTGTGCCTGTATTATCAAGTCATTCCTGAGCTGGGCAATTCTTTCGTTAATCATTACGATAAGAATCTCTTCATTAAGGACCTTTTTGTATCCGTCAATTTCCCCTAGTATTTCCTTCACCTCTTCCTGTAAGACTTTTATGTCAGTGTTTTGTGATTGCTCAGGAATAGTTATTGCCTCAATCTCCGCACAGATAGAAATGTACTCCTGTGCTTCCAATAGCTTGGTTATATTCGGTTGACCTACCGGTATTGCATCTTCAAGCCCTATGCGAGTGACTTTAAGATCCTGCAACTTCGTTTCAAGCTGCTCAATCTTCTGAATATTCCCCTCACGTTCAACTATGAGATTATTGATCTCATTCTTAGAAATATTCCTGCCTGATGATTCATTCTCTTTAAGCCTCTTAGCCTTATGAGAATTGAAGTTAGCCAGTAGTGCTAACCTTATTTCCTCGTAAGCATCTCCTTCAAACTCCCGTCCGCAAGCTGGACAAGCAAAGTCGTACTCCCCGAAAGAGAGTGTTTCCCCGTTTATTTTTTTCCATTCCGTGCGAAGGGTAACAAGCTTTTCTTCAAGCTTTGAGATGTTGACATTGAGATTGCTGTTTAATGCCAGAAGGTTATTTTTGCTATTCTGTGTCCGGTCAATTTCATAAATCACGTTAGTAAGAGCGTTCTTGGCCTTATTAACTTCATTCAATGCCTCGGACTTATATGAAAATTCAATCTCTGCTCTCCTGGTGAGCAAACTGCTTTTATGATTCAGCACGGCTTGTTTCTTTGCGAATGACCGAGCTGCTGCCTTTGACCGGTCGGAAATGGATTCATTGATTTGAAAAATCCGGTTCTCTGCTATTTGCATTTCCTGCCTTATTGATTGCCAGTTTTTTGCAAGCGGTAGGCTCCTGCTTGCTTCGTCAATCCTGGTGGGAATGGCTTCAATCTCTGCCTTGACTTTGAGCCGCTTTGTTGCTAAGTCTTTTTTGAACTCAATGAGGCTCACATTCTGCTCTATGAGATGCTCTAGCAGGGCAATGAATACACTATTCCCTTTTGCCACATCATCATCGGATATATCACCGGCCAGAGTTATAAGCATTTCACGCTGTTTCAGCCAGGGCAAGGAGGGGAAGAATACGGGATCGGTCAGGAGTTTAAAACTTGCCTCAGGGCAAATAGAATCAACCTTTGAGAGATATTCCCTCATTGTCATTGACACATCATTGTAATAATAGAGTGTCTCATGTCCCTGCATGACTGCCTCGTTCGATCCTCGGGGCTTAACCCATTTTTCTTTGAGGGTGCGTTTGAAGGACTTAACTACTCCATCAATTTCAAGCACACCGGTTACCTCATGGTCAAGATAATGGATTGGAGAGCCATCCGGGTTAAGGGTTTTAATATTGAAATCTGTATGGTCCCCCGAATCTTTTCCGAACAGGAGCCAGCGGAAGGCATCGTTTATGGTTGATTTGCCGGTGGCGTTTTCGCCCAGGATATTTGTTTTCTGACCAAATTGAATGGTCATTGATCTCATACCCTTGAAGTTAGTAAGGGAAAGACTGGTTAAGTTGATTTTCATGATTGTAAGATTAGCTTTGGTTCTGATACAAATACGACAAACGCATCATCTCCCTCAAATTCGGATGGTCTTAGATGCTTCAATTCAATTAGGTTGAGCGACAGAGTACCGTCATGATGCTCATGTACGATACCAAGTGCGTAGGCTGACTGTGCGAATTTGGTTTTCACATGATGGCCCTTTGCGAATAGCTTGTATTCGTAGGTAGCGTCGGCGGTGGTGCCTGTTGAAGCCCTTTGCAGGGTTAAGTCTCTTTGTTGTGTCATTGCTGGTTGTATTAATTATTATGATTCTACTACTTCTCCTTTTGCTTCAAGATTCATCTTTCTTAAGAAGGCATTCCATTCAACCCGCTCAACACGGATTTTGCAGTTCTGCTTCTCTCCTCCGAAGCGGATTACCGTTAGGTTTCCTACTTCTACATGTCGATTGAAGGCCCTAAGGCCTATATGTTCAATCATTTCCTTTCTGAGAACATACTGTCGGATATCATATTGATCAAGTTTTTCGTGTATCCTATTTCGTTTCTGCTGCCTTTTTATTTCCTCGTCTAGTATGAAATAGGCAGTGTCAAGAACTTGCTGGTTATTAGACCTTCCGTTAAGGGTGGCACTGACTGTATTCAATGCAAGCCCTGTCATCTCTGCGATCCTTTTGCCCGATCCTTGGGGCAATACTTCTTTGAGTTGCCTAAGGTTCTCCGAATTTATTAGTGTATCTCGCATCTTTTCATTATCTTTATTGCATAATTGTCGGCATATCGACGTTATTTGTGTGATCAAATATACATATATATTATTTAATTAAACATACTTTTTATAGCATTTACATAAATAATTATATATATCACTTAATTTCAGCGACATACTATGAATGATGATAAACTTTTCGGGGATAGAATAGCTTTAATAATGAAACATTATGGATTGAACAAGAATTCCATATCTGTAAAAGTGGGGCTTCAGGGCAATTCTGTAATAGGAAGGGTCGTTAATGATCCGACCAGATCGCTCTCACTTGATGTCACAAAAGAATTATGTCAGGCCTTCCCTGAACTGAATGTCAGATGGCTTGTGACGGGAGAGGGAGCAATGCTGGGGAAAGAAACAGCTTCTTACGAAAAAGGGGAAATACGGTACTATAAACTTGAAGCAGGAGAGCCATTCCCGGAAGAAATAAAACACATTAGGGCAACTGCTAAAATGTCTATCCCTGGATTCAAGGATTGTGAATTTGCGTTTGATGTCTTTGGTGATAGCATGTCTCCTCGTTTCAGACATACAGACGTTATCCTGTGTGTTGATCACTCAAAATTACCAATACAGTTAGGGGAGCCGTATTTAATAGTCCATAGCGGTAAACAGTTAATCCGTATAGTTAAAAGTGGTATCGGAGAGGCTGCATTGAAATTAGTCTCAGTAAATCCTCTTTTTGAGGAAATTGAAATAGACCGATCTGCTATTTCGCATCTGTACCTGATAAAAGGTATAATCAGGCGAGAAGTGTATTAAAGATTAAGCGACATTATAACACCCTCGTCCAGGTCAGGATCGGGATTGGCTGCTGCTATTATTTTTTTATTGGCCTCGTCAACGGGTCCGAGATATTCATGGACATAAATTTTCGTGATGACATTACTTTCTCTGAGGACGATATGCCCCAAGCCTCTTGAAAGAAGGTCCATGCTTATCCCTTGTTCAAATCCAATGGTTGCCCAGGAATGCCGGCAAGTATTAATTGAAATGGTTTTGTCGATCTGACATATTGCAGCAATGTCCTTTAACTTTGTATTGATTACTTTAGCTGCACCTCTATAATGATAGTATCTATCAAGAGCATCAACAAGGTATTCTTTGCCGGGATATCGGTCAATTATCGCCTGTGCTTCCGGAAAGACCTTAATTGAATACTTCTTCTTCCCTTTGCTCCTGCTGTAATTAATCCTGCCGTCCTTAATCTTTTTGATCTTTGCAAGGTCAACAATGTTAATTCCGATCAGGTAAAACATTAAAAGATACATTGACCTGGCCCACTCCATAAGAGGGTCGTCCAGTCTACACGTCACAATAGCCTGCATTTCCTTTAAGGTTAAATCTATTTTCTCGGTTGATGCTCTGGGGATCTTGTACTGCCTGAATGGGTTGACGGGTGTTTTAACCAGGCCTCTTATTGCAGCCTCATTATAACAGGTCCTTATATTTCTCATGCGGACACCAATGGTGTTCGGTTCGTGACCTAATTCCCGAAGCTTATAATCCAGCTTAGTCAACCAATCATAAGTAATGACCTCCACCGGGATCGTTTTGTACCCAAGTTTCTGCTGAAGCAGCGTTTTTGTATTCCTGAATGAATCTCTGTAATTAATGTTATCCTGAGCTTCGTATTTCTTCACTCTTTCATCAATGATAGTATAGAGGTCAGCAGGATCAGATTCATCTCGGAGAAACGCCAGGAGCATTGTCATTGAATAATGCTCAATAATGTCTGCATGTGTTTTTACTTTATCCGAGAGCTGCCCCTTCATAATACTTAAGGTCAAATTTATCTCGTCAACATCTTTGGATTTTCTGTATAATGAATTAATACGGCCCTTTTCCTTGCCTTTATTTTCGATCTCCTTCTCGAATACATAATACTCAGTGGAAATGTATCCAACCTCCCTGTTTCGAGAAACTGCCATTTTCACATTATAGGTCTTGTCCTTTAACTGCTGTTTTTTTCTGATTACAGGCGTAAATCTTATCATAGAAAATAATTGTCTTGCAATTGTCTTGCAAATGTAACTTAAATAGTGAAATCAAGTGAAACCAAGTGAGTACATTTATCTGTTAATATCTTTGTTTTAAAATCCATTATAATCATAAATGCCTGATAATGAACATAAAAAAACCCCGGAATTTCTTCTGGGGTTTGTAGCGAGAGGGAGGAATGATCTCCCGACCTCATGATTATGAATCATGCGCTCTAACCAACTGAGCTATCTCGCCGTGTCCTCCGTAGCTTTAGCGAAGGTGGATTTCTTTTGCGCCGTTTTCTCCAACGCGGGTGCAAATATAAACAGTTTGTTACAATTTTACAACACCGATAATTAGTTTCGTTTTTTTTTATATATTGCACGTGTTGTAAAAACATGCGGAAAATATTAAACAATGAGATTAAAGTTCGAACTGGAATATACATTGAAGTGCTCGCCAAAAGTGCTCTTTTCCCGCCTCAGTACTCCCGAAGGCCTGGGCGAATGGTTTGCAGATGACGTCAATGTTGACCGCGACCTCTTTTCTTTTATCTGGAATAACTCCGAAACAAAAGCCCGCCTGGCCGCCCTTAAAGAAAATAAACTCGTCAGATTCGAATGGGAAGAAATGGATAATGATGAGGAAAATTATTTCGAATTCCGCATAAACGTCGATGAAATGACCGGAGAACTGGCCCTTATCATCATCGATTTCGCCGAACCCGAAGAAAAAGAAGATTCAGTTTTCCTCTGGGATTCACAAATCGCCGACCTTAAAAGACTCCTTGGCATTTGACCCTGCTTCTCTTTTTGTATAAAAAGAAAGGTCAAAACAAAAAAATCAAGTAGTTTTGCATTCAAATTGGCAAGGTCGTGAAAAAGGTAGACAATTTTGTTGTAAAATCATTCATAGGACCATTGGTATTCACTTTTTTTATTGTGCTTATCATATTGATCCTCCAATTCTTATGGATGTACGTCGACGAACTGGCTGGCAAGGGACTCGACTTTAAAATACTCGCGGAACTGATATACCATTTCGCCATGACCTTCGTTCCAATGGCCCTCCCGCTTGCCATCCTGCTTGCCTCTCTGATGACCTTCGGAAACATGGGGGAATATTCCGAACTTTCTGCCCTTAAAGCATCAGGAATACCGCTGCGAAGAATCATGATGCCACTGATAATACTCATCGGTACAATTTCGCTAGTTTCATTCTTCTTCTCAAATAACGTCCTCCCCTACTCCACCCTGAAAGCCAGAACTCTCCTCCTCGATATCCGCAGGAAAAAACCTGATATTAACATTCAGGCCGGAACATTCTACAACGGAATCCCTGACTTTAGCATTAAGGTCACCTCCAAGGACCCTGAGACCAACAGGCTCGACAAAATAATAATCTACGACCACCGCGAAAGACGTGGAAATGTTTCTGTAACATTCGCCGATTCGGCCTATATGAAATCGACAACCGACGGAACAGGAATGGAGATGAAACTCTTCAATGGCTACTCCTATACCGAAATGGAGGAGAAAAACGTCGGCGCCTCCGAAAAAACTTACCCCTCGCGGAAGGATTTTTTCGAGGAAGAGAATATTGTAATCTCGCTCAGCGGCTTCGACCTTGAAAGAAGCGAGGAAAACCTGTTCAAATCAAATGCTGCCATGCTTAACATATCGCAGCTCAGGTTCTATATCGATTCGCTCAATGGCCGGTATAATGAGAGAATTAATTCCCAGTATAGAGAGTTTAACACCTCGAAGGTCTATAAGGAAAAGGCAAACCTCAATACCCTCGGTGCCTTAATCAGGGGAGCTGATACAATTAAGAAATTCGACGAATTCAATCCCTCTGTTCTTCTTGATTCTCTCAATAACACTGAGAAGCGCGCCGTATTGCAAAGGGCCATAGAAAATCTTAAGGAAGGCTCTAATTTCCTGGCTCTCAATGGCGAAACAATGCACTATGAGGTAAAGTCGATAAAAAGATTTGAGGTGGAATGGAATAAGAAACTAACAATGTCGTTTGCCTGTCTCGTCTTCTTCTTTATTGGAGCACCGCTTGGAGCCATTATAAGAAAAGGAGGACTTGGTACGCCTGCCGTTATTTCCATTTTCTTCTTCGTTATCTATTACGTTATCTCCCTGTCGGGTCAGAAAATGGTAGAGGAAAATGTAATCGGAACATTTGCAGGCATGTGGGCAGCTTCGTATATACTTCTTCCGATTGGGATCTTTCTCACCTATAAGGCTACCACCGATTCTGTTATAATGAATGTTGACACCTATCTGGTGTTTTTCAAGAAGATTAAAGACTATTTATATAAGATCAGTATTAGCGGATCGCGGAGGAAATCTGCATCCGACGACTAAAAATCAATTAAAAATGAGTGAAATTAAGCTAAATACAATAGAAGAAGGCATCGAAGATATCAGTAAGGGAAAACTATTGATCGTTGTTGATGACGAAGACAGGGAAAACGAAGGCGACTTTATCTGTGCAGCAGAACTGATTACTCCCGAAATCGTCAATTTCATGGCCAAATATGGGCGTGGACTCATCTGTGCAGCACTTCCTGAGGCCAGATGCGAAGAACTTGAACTCGACCTGATGGTTGGGATCAATACATCGATCCATGAGACTCAGTTTACAGTATCGGTCGATCTGATAAATAACGAAACATCAACAGGCGTATCTGCAAGGGACAGGGCCCTTACAATCAAGGCTCTTGTCAACCCTGCAACCAAACCTTCTGACCTCGGCAGGCCGGGACATATTTTCCCGCTTAAGGCCAGGGCGAAAGGCGTCCTGAGAAGAGCCGGGCATACCGAAGCAGTGGTCGACCTCACCAGACTTGCCGGATTGAACCCCGGCGGCGCTCTCGTTGAGATCATGAACGACGACGGTACGATGGCCAGAATGGATGACCTTCAGAAAATAAGTGAAAAATTCGGTATAAAGATAATCGCAATCAAAGACCTGATTACCTATACCCTCGAAAGAGACTCCATAATCGAAAAGGGCGACAGGGTTAAACTCCCCACCGACAAGGGCGACTTTGAATTCATCGGTTTCAGGCAAACCAGCAACGGCATCGAACACGCAGCCCTGGTAAAGGGGACCTGGACAAAAGACGAACCCGTAATGGTCAGATTGCACTCCTCATGTTTTACAGGCGATATTTTCGGTTCGCTTCGCTGCGATTGTGGCCATCAGCTCCAAAGAGCCATGAAGATGGTGGAAGACGAAGGCAAGGGGGTGGTTATCTACCTTAGCCAGGAGGGAAGAGGAATAGGACTTCTTAATAAAATTAAAGCCTACCGGCTTCAGGATGAGGGAATGGATACAGTTCAGGCTAACCTGAAACTCGGATTCGGAGAGGACGAAAGGGATTACGGCGTTGGTGCAAGCATAATGAGGGAACTCGGACTTGGCAAGGTACGTCTCATATCAAATAACCCTGTAAAACGTGCCGGGCTTGAAGGATACGGAATTAAAATAGTCGAAACAATTCCTTTGATTATCGAATCAAATCCTCATAACCAGTTCTATCTTGAGACGAAAGCAAATAAGATGGGACACGATCTTACATGTTACAAACACAGCGTTAAGGACTAACAATAAATTCATTACTGCCATTCATGAACGGTCTGAGGATAATATTCATGGGAACGCCGGAGTTTGCTGTAGCAACTCTCGGATCGTTGGTTATGAATGGTTTTGATGTAGCTGGCGTTGTGACGGTCCCCGATAAACCGGCTGGACGGGGAAGAAAAATAACCAAGTCTGCTGTTAAGCTTTATGCAGAATCGGTTTACCTGCCGCTGATGCAGCCCGAAAGCCTGAGGAATCCCGAATTCATTAAGCAACTGCAGGAGTTTGATGCGGACCTGTTCATTGTTGTGGCTTTCAGAATGCTGCCTGAGGTTATCTGGAAGATCCCGAAAATAGGCACTATTAACCTGCATGCTTCCCTTCTCCCGAACTATCGTGGGGCAGCACCAATAAATCATGCAATTATAAACGGCGAAAAGGCGACCGGTGTTACGACATTCTTTATTGATGACAAGATAGATACAGGAAATATCCTGATGAGGGAAAAAATCAAGATCTCCCCCACTGAAAATGCAGGCGACATTCACGATAAGCTGATGAAGCTTGGCGCCAGAGTCGTAATAAAAACAATTACCGATATTGTTCTGGACCGGATAGTTCCAATACCACAGGAAAAATTTATCAAACAGGGCGATTCTCCCAAACCTGCTCCAAAGATTCATCCTGATTTTTGTATTATCGACTGGTACAAAGATTCCGAACAAATCAACAACCTGATCAGGGGGCTTTCGCCACATCCTTCTGCAAGGACCTTTCTTAAAAATGATCAGAAAACTATCTCACTTAAGATATTTGAATGTGTACCTGATAAGGAACATCACAATCATGCGGCAGGCCGGATCATTTCTGACGGTAAAAATTTCATTAAGGTAGCCTGCAAAAATGGTTTTATCAATATCACCAGCCTCCAGCTCGAAGGAAAGACCAGAATGAGCGCAGTTGATTTCCTAAGGGGTTTCAGAATTGAGGATTATCCCGCAGCTGTCAGTCAGCCGGTTTAGTGCTTCTCAGCCAGATCTTTTTTCCTGCCTCTGCCTGAATCCCCTCGTCCATTCTGTTCATCGAATAGAGGCTCCTCAGTTTTATCCCGTATTTCTGTGATATTACATACATAGTATCTCCCTGAGCTATAACATGATATTCCTTTCCTTCTTCTGCTTTTTCGCGCTTTGGCTGGAGATACAGGATCTCTCCCGGATTTAGTTCAAATCCTGGCTCGAGATCATTATATCTGGGGAGTTCCCAGTTCAGCAGTGAGAATTCCTGCTCGATACCGTCGCGGGTATCTCCGTCTTTTATTATTATGTATTGTATCCTGTTGTTTTCCTTTACGCGCGGAGCCCGGGCATACACTGAAATGCCGGTATTCACCGGTGTGTCTTTTAAAGAATTGTTTCCCCCGTTCTTTGTCAACTCAGCCTCAGTTGCAGTTGTGGAAGATGAAGCAGCAGGAGTGGTTTTTGCAGCCGTTACGGACGATCCTGACGAAGGAACAGAAGGTGAAGGGGATTTGCTTTTCTTATCCCTGTTGTCGTATACCATAAGGTTATTCTCTTCAATTTTCCTGATAAGCATATTCGGGTAATCAGGATTTGTGGCATAACCTGCCTTCTTCAAACCGTGAGCCCATGCTTTGTAATCCAAAGGGTCAATGTCGAAGAGGAAACTATACCTGGGCCTTGTCCTCAGGAATTCGGAGTGGTCGTAGAATGAATTTTCCGCAGAGCTGTATTTCCTGAAACATTCGCCTTTACTGTCGTCATCCTGCATAATTGTAGGTCCGGTCCAGTCAGTATGACATTTTATGCCGAAATGGTTATTCGCATCACGTGCCAGAAGGCTTCGACCAAAATCTGACTCAACCATCCCCTGAGCCAGGGTTATGCTTGCAGGAATCCCGCTACGTTTCATTTCACTAACAGCAATATCCTTATATGCATTTATGTAATCCTGAGCCGATTTGATAACAGATACCGGCTGAGCCTTTTTGACAGAAGAATTCAGCTTCTTTGAGGTCCTGCATGAAAAAAAAACAGGAATCAATATGAATAGTAAAACCGGAAAAAACTTTTTAGACATCTTGTTGTTTTTAAAAGGTCAAAAATAGGAAAAAAACACACCTGTTGCCTGAAGCCTTTCCTTTTATCTATTGTAAATATTATTTGTTACCTTTATAATCCCTAATGGATAAGACGGTTATGAAACAGGAGGCTAGTATATCTTTTAAATACAATGAATTCAGTTCTTCAGAAGAGTTGGAGAACGGCGATGATGAACTGGTTGCCGCAGCCAGAAAGGCAGCGCTGAGCGCATACGCTCCTTATTCGGGGTTCAGGGTTGGTGCTGCTGCAAGGCTCGAAAGTGGCATGGTTGTTTGTGGCACAAATGTTGAAAATGCGGCCTTCCCGTCAGGAATATGTGCTGAAAGAAGTGCCGTTTCAAACGCAGTATCGAATCACCGTGACGATAAAATTATTGCAATTGCTGTTGCGGCTCTTACCTCCTCAGGCGAAACTGAAGAACCTGTTACACCATGCGGAAACTGCCGGCAGGTATTAATTGAGGAGGAATCCCGTAACGATAACAAAGTAAGGGTAGTCCTGGCGGGAAGAAGCAAAATACTGGTTGTTAACAGTGTAAGTGACCTGCTTCCGCTGCATTTCAACAAGAGTAACCTGAAGCTTATTCTTCCCTGACAATAAGCTGAAATCCTGCTCCGTGGATATTTTTGATGTTAAGATCGGGATCTTCAGAAAGAAATTTTCTGAGTTTTGTAACATATACATCCATACTCCTGGCTGTAAAATAGTCGTCAGAGCCCCAGATCTTTTTCAAAGCCATCTCCCTGCTTATAAGCTCATTCGGGTTTATTGCCAGTAACTCCAGTAACTGAGCTTCCTTTGGCGACAGTTTCTTCTCATCATCGCCTATTGTCAGAGTCCTGAGACGCGCATTAAAAATAAACTTTCCGATATTAAAGATATCCTTCGTTGCCGACTGATAATCGCGTCTTGAGAGTATTGCCTTAATCTTTGCCAGGAGAATGTCGGTATCGAAGGGTTTTGTAACATAGTCATCCCCTCCTGCCCCGTAGCCTTTCAGCACATCCTCTTTAAGTTTCTTCGCAGTAAGAAATATTATCGGCACCTCATTGTTTATCTTCCTTATCTCCCCTGCAATAGTAAAGCCGTCGACATGAGGAAGCATTATATCGAGAATGCAGATGTTGAAAATCCCCTTCCTGAAATGGTCAAGGGCGTACTTACCGTCGTCGACCCACTCTACAGAGTAGTCATTTAATTCGAGGTAAGATTTCAATACCGACCCGAAGCTCAGGTCATCCTCGACAAGAAAAATTTTAATCGTTTTATTGCTCATTTCAGTTTTCCCAGTTTAATGGTAAAAATACATCGAACCGGCTTCCCTTACCTGGTTCGCTAAAAACATTTATATTGCCCTTGTGGGCATCAATAATTGCCCTGGCGTAATTTAATCCGAGGCCAAATCCTTTCACATCATGAACATTTCCGGAGCTTTGACGGTAAAACCTTTCAAAAATCTTGCTCTGGACGGCCTTTGTCATGCCTATTCCCTTATCTTCCACCGACATAATGATTCCCTTGTCGATATTCCTTGTGGTAACTGTTATATCAGGTGATTCAGGGGAGTATTTTATGGCGTTGTCGAGAAGGTTATTTACAAGATTTGTTAAATGTTCCGCATCGCCATAAACCGCTGGTTCCTGAGCATCGAGGTTAAGTTTTATTTTCCCGCTGCGCTGCTGAACCTGGATGTCGATTGTTTCCACGGCATGCCCTATAAGGGAATGCAGCGAAATATTCTCATAATTGAATTCTATCTCCTTTTTATCCAGCGAGGCCATCTGAAGAATTGTCTCTACCTTTTTGTTCATCCTGCTGTTCTCCTTCTTGATCATACCGATAAAATGCCTTATGCTGGCTTCATCCTTAATGACCTTGGGATTTGTAATCGTGTCTGCTGCCAACGAGATGGTGGCAATTGGAGTCTTGAACTCATGAGTCATATTATTCAGAAAATCGGATTTCATTTCCGAGATCTTTTTCTGTCGTATCAATAAATACAGGCTCATTGCAAAGGTTGCCATGATAAACAGGGAAAATACAAGTGATGCTCCAAGTATCCCCACCATTGAACCCAGAACATAATTTGTCCTCTCGGGGAAAATTACTGACAGTAAAATATCCTGCCGTATTATATTGTCAGGGAAAAGCCTTACCATATAATTACTCTTCACGAAATCTTTCTTCTGCGACTCCTTATAAGTTCCGTTCTGAACAACTCCATCCTTTATTACAGCATATTCATAGGGAGTTTTGATTCCCCTGAAACCGAACGATTGCCTGAGCGCCGACTCTATGTCATTTTTGTCAACATCAAGTGTCCTTTCCCATTGATAGATTTCCATTATCATCTGGTCACTGAGATTCTTAAATTCGCTCGATCGTTTTTGAAGCCAGTCGAGGAACTGGTTCTGCTCAAGATAACCTGTAGCGGGTTTCGATTCAGAATCAGCCCCCTGTTTTTCAATATTAATCTTCCCTGCACCTTCACCCGGTGTAATAATTATTGTTGATGAATCAGAAAATACAGTGGAATCGCCATTAATTGTGTAGGATTTATGTGTTGTGGTAAGGGTACCTTTTTCGAGATTTCCCGAATATGACTGGTTTGTTATGCTGATATTAACATTGCCTCCTGAACCGGGAGCCGCTCCCTGTATGTTCATGAATCCTCCCATCTGGGGAGCATTCATAAGGGAAGGATCATTGAACATAATATTATTAAAAAAATTCAGCTTCCTTGCCGATTCAATTGTATTTGCTGCATTAGCAAGGCTAACGCTTACAGCGGCATCGAAGCTTTCATTCTGGATGGTTACTGCCTTCTTTATCCATATAGTCTGAACCCATGTGATTCCCACAAGGGACAAGAGCATCATTGCAAGCAGTATTACGAATCGGGTCCTGTTCATGTTACAAAATTAAATTATTAACCTTTAACATAACAGGCTTTTAACTTTTCGTTAACTCTATTTAACCTTAAATTAACTCTGATTATTATGCTATTGCACTATTTTTGAAACCCATAGATAACCAAACTTACCGGATTATGAAAAAAACTATTCAATATGGAACCATACTTTTGGCTCTATTCCTGATGTCAGTAACTTCAGGCACGGCTCAGGAAACAAAAACTGAAAAGAAAATCAAAATTATTGTGGATGACGGGACGGGAACCAAAGTTGTTATTGATACTATAATAACCGATGCTTCAGGCCAGGATCCTGTAATTATGAAAGACGGAAAAGTTATTATATTTAGTACTCCCGGCGAAATTACGCATAGCAGGAGAGGCTCCGGAAACCAGCAAGTTGTCGTAAATGTTGATGCCCAAGGCGATAAACCCGGGGAAATAACAAAAACGATTACAGTAATAAGCTCAGACTCTCTCCAAACTCGTTCTGACGGAAAGGATAAGGTGTTTATTATTCACGGAGGAGACCTGGAAGGTAAGGAAAAATCAGATTCTCACTATGTAATTACCCGTAGCGGGAAATCAGAAAAAGGAGGAAAGGGGAGTGCTGTTTTCATTTATGATAATGACGACAGAAAGGTTCAGAAAGGCGATAACGAAAAATTTGATGTCTTTGTCGATACCAGTGACCGCGATGAGATGCCCGACACAAAAGTAAGATATGTTGTTGCCAAAAACGGAATGGTTGTCACTGTTGAAGGAAATGACGAAGCAAAGGCAAAGGAGCTTTTTAACGAAATCGAGAAAAAGCTTGATGAAGGAACCGGTGCAAAAGAGAGAAATACCCAGTCAACAACAACCATAAAGAAAGTAAGGAAGTAATCAGACAGCTTAAATATTATCAATCAACCGAATCCTGAAAAAGGCGCCATAAATCGCCTTCCGGGAAATGGGCTGTGATTCTGACGGGTTCCTTTTTAACAGGGTGGATGAATTCAATCCTCCTCGATAACAGACTTATACTGGCGTCATCGTTAGACCGCGGAAACCCATATTTCAGATCGCCTTTAACCGGGCAACCGATCTTCGCCAGTTGCGCCCTTATCTGGTGATGCCTCCCTGTATGAAGCTCCACTTCCAGCAGATAGTATTTTTCAGTTCTGCCCTTTAGCCTGTAGGTAAGACAGGCTTCTTTGGAGCCTTTAACCTCAGTGTCATACACGTAACTTTTATTCTGAACCTCATTTTTTTTAAGGTAATGAGTAATTGTGGCTTCATCCTCAGGAGGACGCTCCTTAACAATTGCAAGGTAGGTCTTCTTAATCTGCTTCAACCTGAACATCTCATTCAGCCGCTCAAGAGCCTTTGAAGTCCTGGCGAAAAGAATAACTCCGCTAACGGGACGATCGAGACGATGAACAACACCCAGGAATACCTCACCCGGCTTTTTATATTTTTCCGCAATATATTTTTTTATCTCAGTATCAAGGGGGATATCTCCTGTCCTGTCACCCTGTGCCAGGTCGGAAGATCTTTTATAAACCGCTATTATATGATTATCCTCGTATAGTATCTCAGCCATAAATTTAATTTTAATACTGTTCTTTTTCGTCAGGGAAATCCATTGACCTGACATTGGTTGTCCCGATTTCTGGCAAAGTTACTGTTTTGTATCGGATGAACCATCCTGCTGTTCTTATCTTTTTGTCCTGTCATGAATAATCCGTTAATATGTCGTTTTGGCAGGAAAGACTTTTCAGGATATTATCAACAGTTAACCTGAAACCCCCTGTAATGCTAATATTACTAATTTTCAATTTTTAATACGATATAGCCTTGATATTATGAAAGTTAAAATCACATTAAAGTACCATGGAATAGTCTTTTCCCGGGAAGATATCTCCACCTGTAACCGTATTGATGATTGAATCCCGGCGAGGTTCAATCCTGACAATTATCAGAATGCGGTGTCATTATTGCATAAAAATCCTCCTTTTTTTTAATGGCATAATCATTGCTCACAAATAATAAAATCAGAAATTTTTAAAACAATAATAAAATGGGAAAAATAATCGGTATAGACCTGGGTACAACTAACTCCTGCGTTTCGGTAATGGAAGGCAATGAGCCAGTAGTTATCCCCAACAGTGAAGGAAAAAGAACCACCCCCTCGATAGTTGCGTTTGTAGAGAACGGTGAACGGAAGGTAGGCGACCCTGCTAAGCGTCAGGCAATAACCAACGCTAAAAAGACAGTATTCTCTATTAAAAGGTTCATGGGTGAAACCTACGACAAGGTGACTAAAGAGATAAAAAGGGTATCCTATACTGTTGTAAAAGGTGACAATAACACACCCAGGGTCAAAATCGACGAGAGACTCTATTCACCTCAGGAGATCTCGGCAATGATTCTTCAGAAGATGAAAAAAACAGCTGAAGACTATCTCGGACAGGAAGTTACTGAAGCTGTAATTACAGTTCCTGCATACTTCAGCGATTCACAGCGCCAGGCTACGAAAGAAGCTGGCGAGATTGCAGGTCTTACTGTAAAAAGAATCATTAATGAGCCTACCGCGGCGTCACTCGCTTATGGCCTCGACAAGAAATCACAGGATCTGAAGATCGCTGTTTTCGACCTTGGCGGTGGAACCTTCGATATCTCGATACTTGAACTCGGCGATGGAGTTTTTGAAGTTAAATCAACAAATGGCGACACCCACCTTGGTGGCGATGACTTCGACCATATGATCATCGACTGGATGGCTGAAGAGTTCCTAAAAGAAGAAGGTGTTGATCTCAGGAAAGATCCTATGGCCCTGCAGCGCCTCAAGGAAGCTGCCGAAAAAGCCAAGATTGAACTTTCAAGTTCTACAACAACCGAAATCAACCTGCCATATATAATGCCGGTTGACGGAATTCCAAAACACCTTGTAAAGACACTTACAAGAGCCAATTTCGAGAAGATTTGCGATAAACTTATACAGTCATGTATTGAACCCTGCCGTATTGCCCTTAAAGATTCGGGATTCAATGTATCTGAGATAGACGAGGTTCTTCTTGTAGGCGGATCGACACGTATTCCTGCAATCCAGCAGCTGGTTGAGAAATTCTTTGGAAGGGTTCCTTCGAAAGGCGTTAACCCCGATGAGGTAGTGGCAGTAGGCGCCGCAATACAGGGTGGAGTACTCACAGGCGAAGTAAAAGATGTTCTTCTCCTCGACGTCACACCATTGTCTCTTGGCATTGAGACCATGGGCGGTGTTATGACCAGGTTAATTGAATCGAATACCACCATACCTACAAAGAAGACAGAAGTTTTCACTACTGCTGCTGACAATCAGCCATCAGTTGAGATTCATGTTCTTCAGGGTGAGAGGCCTATAGCAGTAGGGAACAAGACTATCGGACGTTTCCATCTCGACGGGATTCCGCCTTCACCCAGGGGATTACCTCAAATCGAAGTAAGCTTCGATATAGACGCCAATGGCATCCTCCACGTTATGGCAAAAGACCGCGGAACAGGCAAAGAGCAGAGAATCAGGATTGAAGCTTCATCAGGCCTCAGCGACGAAGAGATAAGAAGAATGAGGGAAGAAGCCAAGGCAAACGCAGAATCCGACCTGAAGGCTAAAGAGAAGGTTGAAAAGATCAATACTGCCGACAGCATGATCTTCACCACTGAAAAACAACTTAAGGAATTCGGTGACAAGCTTCCTGCAGACAAGAAATCAGCAATCGAAAGTGCCCTGGCAAATCTCAAGGAAGCTCACAAATCGCAGGATGTTGACGCAATCGACAAATCACTGGCAGAATTGAATACAGTATGGCAGTCTGCATCCGAAGAAATGTATAAAACAGCACAGAATGCAGAGCCTCAGGCATCACAGCCCGGAAGCGAACAACCCGGTGGCGGTTCAAAAAAATCAGGAACCGACGAGGTGACCGATGTTGACTTTGAAGAAGTAAAATAAGATTGGTTAAAAACAAAAAAATACGTAACCGCAGTAAATAATTTGTTTACTGCGGTTCTTTATTTTATACAAATTATGTATTCGATATTTCGTTATCAGGTTTTATATATGTCTATAATATATTTGTCTTGAACGTTTTTTATTATTCCATAAAATGGGTGTTTAACATACGGAAAGGAAGAATTATGGGCGACACTACGATTCTCACATATGATAGGTGTAAAGATTTTCAAATAAAGCGAGTTTTTACACGTAGGAACTTACAAAAACCGCTTACTTTTGTTCCTATTCTGACAATTAATAAAAATAAAAGGCTAAATAATAATTGATTATGCTAATCGTAAATAAAATCAGTCAATTTCAGAAAGAAAGAAAATTGTTTCAACAGCATTTTGTCGCTGCATTAAAAATAGACACGCTAATTAAAAGCAAAATTGAACGTGGTGAGCATCCGGCCAAACGTACACATTTAGTTGCCACTGCAAAAATACTTTCTGCGGATAAAACCGAATTGCTAACATTTTGGTTTGCAGATAAAATAATTTAAGAAGTGTATAATGAAAATGAACTTGCACTTGATGGATTTGAAAAAGTTTAACAATATATAATAAAAACGTATTAATATATATGTCAAAAATAACTTGGGATATAGAAACCGGTGGTGTTCTGCTAAGTTCCTTTATAAAGAAAGATATACTTGGCGTATCTCCGCGTCCCGTCTTTTATGAAGAACTTGATTTGTTAAGGCTAACTGAATTTGGATGGAAATATCCCAAATGCCAGGAGCCTTTATTATGGGCATGCAATAAACAATACTATTATCGTGGTTATTTAGTTTTTGAAGTAAAAGGAGCCAATATATACGATGAACCCACGGTTATATTACAGTCAAATGCACATAGGCTTAAGCTTAAGCCAATAGATGTAGAGTCTATGCTTGAAAATTGCAAAGATGTAATGTTTTTGATTGAGAGCGAGGCTATCGAATTTATTAGAGATACTTATATACAATATTCTTCTGCTCATAAGAGCGTTGAAAATGTTGCATCAAACCAATTGGATTTTGAAGCTCTGGCTGCAAAGCAATCTAAGGAAACTAAAAGGCATATGGCAATCATAAAAGAAGACTGCGATAGTTTTGATATTATGCCACTTGAAGATGCAAAAGCACAAGGGAAACGTGTTTATCAAACAACACGAATAGATAAGTTTGTGGCTTCATTCTCAGGAGGTAAAGACAGTCAAGTAATTCTGGATTTATGCACTCGAGCGATACCTCCTTCGGCATTTGAGGTAATATATTCCGATACTGGCTATGAGCTACCCACGTCTCTCACGCTATATGAGGAGGTAAAAGTCTATTACAAAAGACGCTATCCCGAATTAAAATTCTCTATAGCACAAAACCATGAAACGGTATTGAATTATTGGGATAAAATAGGAACACCGTCAGATACACACCGTTGGTGCTGTTCCGTAATGAAGACAGCACCACTATATAAGAAATTAAAAATTGATGGTACCAACAAACAAGCGCGAGTTCTTACATTTGATGGTGTTAGAGCAGAAGAAAGTACACGCCGGAGTGGTTATGAACGCATTGGTAAAGGGGTTAAGCACGATACTGTAATCAATGCAAGTCCCATTTTAAATTGGAATACCACAGCAAAAGGGCTTCTTCCAGGGAACGGATGGAGGCTGTAAGCTCTTCAATCCGGATCGATTGCTGACGGAGTTGCTCTAATAAAGACCCTTCTCTTTGGGCAGAAAGCCTTAACTGATCTTCTAATAATTCTATAATCCGTTTGTTACTCACAGCATGAAGA
>CAIMVD010000048.1 GCA_903844815.1 uncultured Bacteroidota bacterium
ATAGAAAAGACGGTGAGGATCACCCGTTTATCCAAAGGACTTGTTTCCGCCGGCGATAAAACATTTTTTGAAGACAGAATAGTATTAGCTGACTCTACAGTGTTTGACATTTTCACCTTTCCTCTTCTTGTCGGAGATCCAAAATCAGTACTCACACAACCAAATGGTGTAGTATTAACAGAGTCAGCAGCTGAAAAGTATTTCGGGGAATCAGATCCGGTAGGAAGAACAATTCGTTATAACCGTACCATAGACCTTACCGTGACAGGTATTATGAAAGATATACCGGGAAATACTCATCTTCAATTCGACATGATGGTTTCGATGTCAACAGCAAAAACACTCTTCAGAAAAGATTATCTGGAAGACCATATGAGTACTGTTACAAATCTTTACCTTATGACAAATCAGACAGTCAAAGCCGACAGTTTGGAAAAATATGTCAGTCAGTCAACTAAGGAATACGATGGAGGAGCCGATTTCGGAGATAATAAGAAGTATCATGTACAAGAGCTGACATCGATACATCTTCACTCTAATATGGGAGGAGAATTTGCTGCCAACAGTGATATTAAAAGTATTTACATATTAAGCACCATTGCTTTTCTTATTCTCTCTATTGCCTGTATCAACTATATAAATCTTTCATTTTCAATTAACAACCGACGTACTAAAGAACTTGGAATTCGAAAGATAATGGGAGCAAGAAGGGCACAACTTATTTTCTTATATATATCAGATGCATCGGTTCTCGTTGGCATTTCAATTATAACTGCTGCATTAACCATAAGCGACTTTCTGCCATGGTTCTCGCGGCTTGTAGGTTCTGATCTGTCAAAGAATTATCCTGTCAAAAGTCTGTTGCCGGCATATACTTTACTATTCCTCCTGATTACCTTTATAACTGGACTTGCTTCTGGCTGGATATCATCACGGATTAGTCCGATGGACACTTTTAAAAAGCCATTTACAAAGACAAAAAATCGTATCGGGATACAGGGAATGCTTGTTCTTTTCCAGTTTGGGATATCAATTGTACTTATTGCTTCCTCTCTTGTTGTTTACAGGCAGATGAAATTCATTCAGAATCTGGATCTTGGTTTTTCAAAAGAACAGCTGATGATCATCCCGGTTAACGACAACACAATGCGCAGCAGGATTATTTCATTCAAAAATGAACTCATACGGAATCCAAATATACTTTCATCTGGAGTAACCTCCGATCTGCCGGGAGAAATGAAATGGGTTGCTTCAATCGATTATGAGGGTAATGTAAAAGGGTCAGTGCCGATGGGATATCTTGCAATTGATAAGGACTTCTTCAACACTTATGGAGTTCATCTTAAAGAAGGATATCTGCCGGGAGATACAGCCTGCCCATACACAGGTACACATTACCTGTTAAATGAGTCTGCTGTAAAGAAACTGGGATGGAATGACCCCATTGGGAAAAAATTTTCATCATATAACGGGAAAGATGGATTTGTTACAGGTATTATCAGTGATTTCAACTTTAAATCATTAAGGGAAAAAGTTGAACCGCTCTTTCTTTTTGAACGGGAAAGTGATCCAAAATTCATTGCAGTAAAATTAAATACTAACCAAATTTCTGCTTCAGTGGATTTTACGAAGAATCTGTGGAATAAAATGGTTCCGGATAGCCCCTTTGAATACTTCTTCTACGATG
>CAIMVD010000049.1 GCA_903844815.1 uncultured Bacteroidota bacterium
CCCAATATTACCTGCCTTTCCATCTATACTACCGATAGTACTGAGTTGAATTTAGATCCAGCCAGTATCATTTTTGAAAAAGCTACAGTAATTGTTGCCGACGACGTAGACGATAACTCCAAATATATAAAGGATGCTCTGGATAATACTAACCTGACTGTTCTGGAGGCAAATAACGGACTTGAAGCATTTGATCTGATAATGAAAATCCGTCCAAACGTAGTAATAACTGATATTGCTATGCCCGGCTTAAATGGCTTTGAGCTGCTCCAAAAAATCAAAGCGGAAAAAACGCTGAAAAATATTCCGGTTATAGCATACTCTGCCTCGGTGATGAATGAACAAAAAGAAAAAATCCGTCAGAGCGAGTTTTCGGGTTTGTTAATAAAACCGGTTACCGTCGTGGAGCTCTATTCGGAACTAATGAAATGCCTGCCTTACACAAAACATGAAAAAGTTAATTCCGTAATCAGAGAAGATGAAACCACTCCTTCTTCAGAATTAAAGGATTTGCCCGGATTAATTTCAATTCTTGATAATGAATATTATAATAAATGGAAGACCTTCAGGGTACGACAACCAATCGGAGAGATAAATAGTTTCGGCAAGAGCCTGATATCGCTTGGGATGAACCATAACAGCAAGTTAATTCAAGACTATGGAGCGGATCTGGTTCAGGCAGCTGAGAGTTTCAATATTGAAAAAATCCTTAAACTGCTGTATCAGTATCAGGAAAAACTTAATAGCGTAAAAAGTATCTTAACTGAATAGCATGCTAATTATGTGATTAAAAAACCCGGCACTTAATAATAGCTGCCGGGTTTTTTACGAATATATCAGAATTTGAATCCAACCCTGGCAAAATAAAAAGCGCCGCTAAAGCCCATCTGCACCGGGTCCCATACTCCTCCGGATTCAGTTAAACCCGGATCCTGCCTGTCGGGGTAAGCATTAAGGACATTTACTGCTCCGACAGTGACAGTAATATTCTTGAAATTATATCCTGCCGACAAATCCATAGTCACCTTAGGATTATATTTATCTATTTCACCCGGATCGGCTGTATTGTCGCCATTATCATTCCAGTTTACGAGTTCAACCTTCCCAAACCGGGTCAGTTTGACATTGGCCAGGAAATTCCCTTTCAAATAATCAATCCCGAAATTAACCTTGCTCCCGGGCGCTGAAGCGAGTAAGAAATATTGTTCGCGAAGCCCGAAATAGGTATTTTCTTTTCCCTTAAGCTTCTCATTTGTATTTATCTTATCAATAACCATGCTGTTGATATTTGCAGCAAGCGAAAATTTAAGGCTCTGCTGACCCGACAGGATGGTTGAATATGCAAGAATGGCATCAATGCCTTTGGTTGTTGTGTTTACTGCATTTGTAAAAAACTGTGCGGCGCCGATATTCAGATTATTAAGTTCATTCCCTATCAGATCATCATCGCTGTAAAAAGCTCCTGTCAGCACAATACGGTCTTTGACCTGAACATAATAACCATCAACTGTTAATGTAAATGCTTTCACTTTTGCTGTGAACCCAAGTCCGGCATTGGTTGAAACTTCCTGTTTAAGTGAAGGAATTCCCAGCTCACGGGTTATGGGGCTGTTATTCTTAGCAATTATCTTATCAATAGCCTGTCCTGCTACAATATCGGTAAAGGTCGTATTAAAGTATAACTGAGCCAGGGATGGGGCCCTGAAACCTGAGCTTACTGAGCTCCTCAGGGAAAGGTAGTCGGATAGTTTGTAGCGGGCAGCCAGTTTTCCGTTAAAGGTTTTCCCAAAATCGCTGTATTGCTCATATCTGCCTGCAGCGTCGATTACAAGCTTTTTTGTCACATCCAGTTCAAGGTCGAGGTATGCGCCAAAATTGCTGCGCGACTCCTTCACTTCATTACCCGGCTGAAAACCCGGAAATCCCTGTGATCCGCCAGGCCTGAAAGTGGTATCGCTGCTGATTATCTCTCCTCCATCGCCGTAAACTGTATTAATGTCAAATACAGGGTTC
>CAIMVD010000050.1 GCA_903844815.1 uncultured Bacteroidota bacterium
AGGCCGTTTTCATTGTCATTATATGTGTCAAGTATGATCCCGAATGCATCATAATCAAACAGCATTTCGTCTCTTTTCTTCGTAACTGCAAATATTTTTGAAGCATCATTCATAAAAAGACTGGCACCAACCCAGAGGAAGCCATCGTCATAGCCAATCCTTACATCACTTTTTTCGGAAGGCTGAGTATCAAAATTAGGTTTATGCATTGTAAGCGGGTAAGGATCAAGTTCATTCCAGACCTGTTCATTTGGAATACCGTCAAATACCACTGAACCTTTAATCCGTTTTATTTTTACTGCATCCTGGCTTATACAATTAATCTGAAAACCCAAGAATACAACTATCATCAGAATTCGCCAGTCACCTTTTTTCATTCTTATTGAAGATTTCACCATATCCTGCTACGTTTTTGTTCCAAATTTAGAATAAATACGCTGAAAGATTAAAAAAACATAATCAAGCCTCATAAATCGCCGATGAATAGTCGCCAGATAGAGATGAAAATAGTTTACCCGCAGACAAGATATGAGGTAATTCGTGACTTGCATTCTTATTAATTCTTGCCAGGGCGTTTTAAATATGGACTGAAACCTGAATCAGCGAATGGCCTGAAAAGGCTGTCAGAAAATCTCCTTCCTTATAAAGACACCAAAGTTGCTCTCAACTGAAGGGTTTGGTCCAAATTCATCGAAGTCGGCGGCAAGTCCGAACTGAACACCTTTTACTTCCAGACCCAAACGCAGCCACTGGTAGCTTTTAATATTGCCGTCGGAGTTAAATAAATTAAGCGCCTGGAACCTGGTATAGAGTTTTACCTTGTCATTTATTTGCGGTTTGAATTGGATTATTGTCATTATATCGAAGGAAGGATCGCTTTCAATATTTACCCTTGGAGCAAAAAGAAATAAAAACTTTTCTCCGCTGAAAACATATTGCAGTCCTGCTGTAGGATTAAACCCTCCCTTGCTGTAAACTGCACCACCTGCAATCCGAAGGTTTTTTATCACCTCGTAATAAGCCAGGTCCTGGAGAATAAAACTATTTTCTGTTTCATCCTTGTAGTCGAACTGAATTGTATTCATATGAAAGAAACCCAGCTTCGAAGTCTGTGAAAAATTCCTGCTGAAAGCAAGATTTACTGTTCCATATTTATCCCCCATCATCAACTCAACCGGAATAGGCTGAGCATTGACAGAAATTCCTGTCATGAAAAAGAGAATAAAAACTGTACAAACCATTTTGAATAGTTTCATTTTACTAAATTTAATATTTTGAACAAAAATATTTAAAAGCAGCTTCTGGTTCAAATAAAATATGGTGAAGCTGACATTCAGACAGCTGAAGTATCCAAAATTAAATTTAAATCTTATTAATCAACGTTGCTGTAAAATTAGTATTTATTGCACAAAACTTTTGGATTGTTTAGTTTTTTAGCTAAAAATTGTTTTACATTTGTCTGTATAATTGTCTTGCCAGATATTATACATGAGCCAAAATAATCACATAATTAGCATTTTGGACATTCCTGAAACCAGCTTTCGTAGTCTTCTGGAAAACGTTAATCTCATAACGGTTTTTCTTGATACGGAAGGCATAGTCACTTACTTTAGCCCCTTCCTGTTATCGCTTACAGGCTACAGTTCAGATGAGTTAATGGGAAAGGATTGGTTTCAGTTTATAAAACCTGGGGGAAATCAAGATACAAGAGTTGAATTCCTCAAGAATATAAAGAACGGAAATATTATTCAATCGTTTGAAAATCAAATAATCCTAAGAAACGGTGAATTAAGAAATATTCGCTGGAATAATGTCCTCCTGCATGATTCATCAGGGTCTGTTTCAGGCATATCAAGCATCGGTGAAGATATTACAGATTTCAGGAAATCAGAAGATGAACTAAAAGAACGGGAGCTTCAATACCGGAATTTATCTAATGCAGGCGTAGCACTTATCTGGACTTCCGGGAAAGATGCCTTATGCAATTATTTTAATGATTCATGGCTGAACTTTACCGGCAGGTCATTTGAACAGGAACTTGGCAACGGATGGGCTGAGGGTGTCCACCCCGACGATCTTCAGAGATGCATTGACATTTACACCTCAGCTTTCGGAAAGAAAGAACCCTTTGACATGGAGTACCGGATAAAACATCACTCAGGTGAATATCGCTGAATCCGTGATCTGGGAACCCCGAATTATAATTTAAATAATGAATTCATTGGCTATATAGGTCATTGCTTCGATATTACTCTTGACAAACTTACTGAGGAGCAAAGGCTTGAGGATAAGCTAATGTTTGAGGCATTGCTTAATCAGGCGAGTGATTCTTTTTTTGTACATGATTTCAACGGCAAGTTCATTGAAGTTAACAACGGTGCCTGCAGGACGCTTGGCTATACAAAGGAAGAACTTCTTCAATTGTCGGTTACAGATATTGAACAGGATTTTGATTTGAAAACGGCCCAGGAACAATGGATGAAAATTGAACCCGGCGTTCCCTTTACCCTGTTGGGGCATCAGAAACGGAAGAATGGCACCATTTTCCCCGTTGAAGTACGTTTTGGCTGTGCTTATTGGAAAGACCAAAAGCTGTTTATGGGCCTTGCCAGGGATATAACTGAACGCCTTGAAGCTGAAAAAGAGATCAAATTGCTTACTGAAAGAATATCCACTGCTACATACGCTGCCATGGTTGGCATCTGGGACTGGGACATTACAAATAATCATCTTACCTGGGATGACCAGATGTATAAACTTTATAACCTCGACAGGAATTTATTCTCCGGAGCATATGATGCATGGGTAATGGGCTTGCATCCCGATGACAGGGACTCTTGTGAAGAAGAGACAAAAAGGGTATTGCTGGGAAAAAAGGAGTATGATACGGAATTTCGTGTAGTATGGCCTGACAGGTCTGTTCACTATCTCAAAGCAGCAGGAGTTGTCTTCCGCGACAGCAATGGCAAGCCTGTCCGCATGGTTGGTGTTAATTATGACATTACTTCACGTAAAACTACTGAAAATGAATTGATCATGCATCGCGATCATCTTGAGAAACTTGTTAATGAACGTACTGAAGAGGTAAACAAATATATGGCAGAGACCCTCGACCTGTATGAAAATGCTCCCTGCGGCTATCACTCAATTGATCAGGAGGGACGTATCGTTCGTATCAACAATACCGAATTAAAATGGCTTGGATATGATCGTGAAGAATTGCTTTTCAGTAGAATAAGTCAGATTATGACTCCATCAAGCCAGGAAACAATAAGGAAGAATTTTCCGATTT
Organism: uncultured Bacteroidota bacterium; assembly: GCA_903844815.1. GTDB lineage: Bacteria > Bacteroidota > Bacteroidia > Bacteroidales > VadinHA17 > LD21. Next base: position 3,293 of record CAIMVD010000050.1, read on the forward strand.
TTATGAAGAGCGGAGATATCCGGGACCTGGAGCTTGAGTTCATCAAAAAAGACGGAACAACATTTTTTGTTTCGCTTAATGGAACGGCCATTTACGACAAGAACAATAATTACCTTTTTAGCCGTTCAACTATCTTTGATATTTCCGAAAGGAAACGGGCGGAGGAATCATTAATGAAGGCTAAACAGGAGGCAGATGAAGCCAACATGGCAAAGAGCGAATTCCTGGCCAATATGAGCCATGAGATACGTACTCCAATGAATGCCGTCCTTGGTTACACCGAACTACTGGAGTCTTCAGTCACGGATCTAACTCAGAAAAATTATATTGAAACATTAAAAACCAGCGGCAAGAGTCTTCTGACACTAATAAACGATATTCTCGATCTGTCAAAAGTAGAAGCAGGTAAGCTTCTGCTTGAGTTCGACTATATCAATACTAACCATTTCTTCAATGATTTCGAAAGAATTTTTGCACTCAAAATCAGAGAGAATAAGCTTAAATTCATACTTGAGATTGCTCCCGGAATGCCCGGTTTCTTATATCTTGATGAAGCCAGGTTGCGACAGGTAGTATTTAATCTGGTCGGAAATGCAATCAAGTTTACCTGCGACGGACAAATTACACTCAAAGTCTATTGCACTGCCCCGGAAATATCCAGCCGGAATGAAACAGAATCTGAAAAATTTACTGACCTTCATATAGAAGTTATTGATACCGGTGTCGGAATCTCTGAAGAAAATCAGAAGAGAATATTTGAACCCTTCGTTCAGGTATGGGAAAACCGGAAATTCGGAGGCACGGGACTTGGCCTTGCGATTTCAAAAAGACTTATTGAACTTATGAATGGATCATTAAGTCTGAGCTCAGCTCCCGGAAAAGGGAGTATTTTTACTATCAGCATCCCGGATATTCAAGTTATTAATGATTTCTCACATTCCGCTGATAAAAACACCGAAGACAATTCCAGGATTATTTTTGAAAAATCCATGATACTCATCGTTGACGACGTTGAAATCAACAGGAAGTTTATAATTGATTCACTTTCAGAATCCGGCCTGCAAATTACTGAGGCGTCTGATGGTGAAGCCGGGCTTAAGCTTGCCTGTGAAAAAATCCCCGATGTGATAATAACTGACATCCGGATGCCTGTTATGAATGGATACGAATTATTGGAAAGGCTTAAGGAGAGCCCCGTGCTTAATCACATCCCGGTTATTGCCTATTCTGCTGAAGTACTTAAAGATCAGAAAGAGAAGATCTGGAATAGTGATTTCTCAGGGCTTCTTGTTAAGCCTTTAAAAATCAGGGAGCTTTATACTGAACTTATGAATTGGTTACCCTACACGGTAATTAAGTCGGAAACTGAACCGGCTCCTTTTGCCGGGGAGATTGTTCCGACAGAAACAACAGATTTATCAGGATTGATAAATTTACTCGAAACCGGCTTATTCCTGAAGTGGAAGAAATTTGAGACCCGGCAGCCCCTTCGTGAGATTCATGAATTTGCAAATGAACTCATTGAAACAGGCAAAGCACACAACTCTAATTACCTGATCAGGTATGGGAAAGAACTTACTAACGCTTTCGATAGTTTTAATATATATGCAATTTTGAAACTGCTCGGCAGATATCCTGCAATAATTGATGATTTTAAGAAATATGCTGAAAATGATAATATGGAATGTATCGATAACTAAAATAATTTTCAAAACTTCGCCCAGGTAATACTTTTTTCAAAAAAACATCCTGATGTGAAATTAACATCAGGATGCCATTTGTTGCAATTCAGGTAAAACTATTTCCTGGTGAAACTCCATCCGAAATTCAGACCGAAAATGAACCAGACCAGTGAGACTGTTCCTGCTGCGAATATTGTATCCCCTATAACACGCAACCATTTAAAGGTTACAAGATAAGGCTGATGCAGGAATTCGGCTGACCGTGCATACCAGAGTCCTTCCTGAACACTGGCAACTGTCTGTGCCAGTCCTATTGGCAGTACACTTAAAAGTACCATGGCAGCCAGACCTATATTTATACTCCAGAAGGCAAATTTTATCCATTTGTCCTTCCAGACTACATCCTTATTCATATCGCGCAATACAAAAAGCATCAGACCAATTCCGAGCATTCCATAAACGCCGAAAAGGGCCGTGTGACCATGCACAGCAGTTGTGTTTAATCCCTGCATGTAATAAAGGGCTATCGGAGGGTTAATGAGGAATCCGAAAATACCTGCTCCGACAAGATTCCAGAATGCTACCGCAATAAAACAGTAAATCGGCCATTTATAATCTTTTATCCACCCGTTGCTTCGGCTCAATTTCAGGTTATCGAATGCTTCGAAGCCCATGAGCACAAGGGGAACAACTTCAAGCGCACTAAAGGTGGCGCCTAATGCCATAATTGCCGTAGGAGTTCCTGTAAAATACAGATGATGAAAAGTACCCAGAATACCTCCACCTAAAAATACAATTGTGGAGAACAGTACAGCTGTAGTAGCAGTTGCCGCTTTCAGAATCTGTAACCGTACAAAAAGGAAGGCAACAACAACAGCTGCAAATACTTCAAAAAATCCTTCCACCCAGAGGTGAACCACCCACCAGCGCCAGTATTCTGCAACAGCCAGATTGGTTTGCCTGCCCCACATTAGTCCTGCCCCGTAAAAAGCAGCAATAGCAATTGTGGAGATAAGGAACAGGATAAGCAGACTGCGGCTTTCCGATTTTTGCTTTAAAGCAGGCCATATAGCACGTCCCATCAATAACAGCCAGATTATCAGACCAACGAATAAAAACAACTGCCAGAATCTGCCCAAATCGACATATTCGTATCCCTGATGTCCAAACCAGAAGTTTTGAATCAGACCCAGTTTCTGCATTACTCCCAGCCACTGACCTGCCAATGAACCTACCACAATAACCAAAAGGGCAGAAAACAGCAGGTTTACACCCAATCGCTGAAATTTTGGTTCAATACCCGATATTGCAGGAGCGTAATATAACCCTGTTGCTAACCATGATGTAGCGATCCAGAAGATGGCTATCTGTATGTGCCAGGTACGCGAAATAGAGTAAGGCAGCAATTTTGATAATGGTAATCCGTAAAAGGCCTGCCCTTCAACTCCATAGTGAGCAGTAATTACTCCCATAATTACCTGGACAAGCAGGAGGGCAGAAACTATCCAGAAGTATTTTACAGTGGCCTTCTGCGAAGGTGTCTGAATTTCATTTTTTAAAGGAAAGCTTGCAGGTACAACATCTGCCGCAAGTTCACGACGCCGGGCATAATACCAAACCATCAGCCCAATGCCGGCTAAAAGGACTATGACACTAAACCCTGTCCAAAGCAGTAATGAACCTGTTGGCCGGTTCGCAACAAGTTCGTCTGCTGGCCAGTTGTTTGTATAGGTAATAGACTCACCCGGACGTTCTGTAACGCAAGCCCAGGATATCCAGAAGAAAAATGCATTTAATTTGCGAACACGCTCAGGATCCTTCAGCGAATTTTCAGGAACGCTGTAAGCATCGCGCAATCCTGCCAGGGCAGGATCGTTTGTAAATAAACCACTGTAATATTTACTGTTGGCAGCGATAGCTTCAGCCCTCAGGATTGACACAGTTATTGTTTTATTATCAGCGCTGTAAGTGTTTTTGCGTAAATCTTTCTGCAGGAGTACTTTAAGAGAAGCCTTACCTTCATCAGAAGTCTGATCATACGAAACACCATCGGTTTGGATCGCAAGTTTCCCGAGTATAAAAACTGCTTCCCTGTGCAGCCAGTCAGCACTCCAATCCGGAGCCTGATAAGCGCCATGCCCCCAGACAGTGCCCATTTCCTGTCCTCCCATTGATTGCCATACATTTTGCCCGTCTTTAATATCCTGCCCGGTAAACAGGACAGAACCATCTTCAATCACAACCTTATCGGGGATTGGAGGTGCCTGCTTGTAGATTTCGTAACCGAAGAAGAGTAAAACGGCAAACGAAATGGTCATAACAGCCAAAAAGCCTATCCAGAGTTTCTTTGTTGTCATAAAATTTAGTTTAAGTTAATTATTAATTGATTCCGATTATTTATATGAAGCTTCGAGTTTGTCAATTTCCTGAATGAAGTCTGCCGGTAATACCCCATTAACACCCTGCCCGTCAACTTTGGCTAATTCTTCCAAAAGGAGCTGTTATCATTAATCAGCATTTTAGATTTTCTAATCCGTATATCTCCTTATTAAAGCAATAAAGCCTTAGGATATAATATATTATTCTCGAGGTGAACATGAATATGAAGGTCGTCCTCAAATTGACTCAGCAGTTTAAATGTTACATTATAGGTATTGCATGCATCAACCGGGAGCAGATAGCCTGAGGTAATTTCCCTGATTTTATCCATTGCCTCCCCGGCAAATTCATGCTCTCCCCTCATCCGTGTGATTTCAGACACAATGGGTGCCCTGGCAAAATCTGAATCACCGGTTAAAACCGTTTTGACTGAAGGGAAAAGAACTTCCTCCTCATTCCTGAGATGTTGCAGCAGCTCAGTGTTTATTTTTCCGAATAATTCTGCAACATCAATGAGTTCGGGATGGTTTGAACCATGTACAGTGGCAATTTTCTGCGTGTAAAATACAAGATCCGGTAATGATTTGAGCACATATTTATGGTGGGTATTTACAATATAATCCACCAGAAAGTCCAAACCCCATTCATTAAAATTTTGACCCTGGCTCACCGGCACACTTTCAAGTTCACTTAATTGTCCGACCAGAACCGAGGAACTTAAACCCTTTTCATTACAAGCCATGTCGAGCGTTTTTTTACCGCCGCAGCAGAAATCTATGCCTGCTTTTTTAAAAATTTCTGCAGCCCTGAAATCAGCAGCAACTATCTCACCTATTGAAATTTCGTTATAACTTATATTTTCCGGCATATGATTTTGCTTAAATAATTAGTGCTGCAAATGTATAAATATTTTATTAAAAGACAATAAGGTCTTTTTGTTATTTAAAAAATATTTTAACTTTGCAGCAATATGAATATGCTTGAAACAATTATCCATGTTCAATAAAGAGACTGAATATGCACTGAGGGGACTGGTTTACATTCAAATTCAGAATATGAATGGAAGAAAACCAGGATTGGCAGAAATCGCCAGGGAAATAGATGCGCCCCCCTTCTTTACCGCAAAGATCCTGCAAAGGATGGCAAGACAAGGCTTTGTCAACTCACTTAAAGGCAAGGGGGGCGGGTTTTATTTCGACCCGGAAAAACCCGAGTTGCCGATAAAAGACCTGATTGTTGCAACCGAAGGCGGAAATCTGTTATCAGGCTGCGGATTCGGACTCAGGCACTGCGACATCAGTAACCCTTGCCCGTTGCATGAAAAATATTCACCGATAAGGGATGCAATTAATGACCTGGTTTCAACTGAAACTATTCAATCGCTAGCCAGCAAATTCCCTGGAACAATTACTCCTCATTAAAAAGAATAAGCATCCAGACCGTTGTGAATATTAATTTCCTTAATTTAAAAGGGGACCTTACTTTTTCCGTTGCCAGACGGGTTATGGCCCATAATACCACAGTGATTCAAGATGCTCCTGTTTTTTATTACTATACTTTACACCACTTTTCATCAATAATATTTATATTGGGATATTGTAAAATATGAAAATTTAGTGATAATCACTTAAGTACTTGTATTCCAAATAAATTCACCGCACTTCTGTTCTAAATTTAACTCAATAATGACCGGGGGAAAAAACTCTGCAGTGGACTATTTAGTATAAGTACTAAGCATAAGTATACATTTCAATGAAAAGAGTTAACTGGAAGAATTCGGAATACTACATGTTTTTAGGCAAAGCCAAAAACTTCTTCAGAATACCTGCTGAACCAGATGCTCCTTTGGTCAGGCTGGCAGCATACTACTTCTCAGTATTTTTTGTTGCAGCTTTATTTACCCTGCTTTTTGAGACCATAAAGAGTTCTTTCAATACTAATATTACTCTTTGGGAATCACATTTTATTACTATTCTGTTCGCTGCAGCATATACAACTTTGACTGCTTATTACATTATCCAATTACTTGTAAAATCGAACCGGAAGATCCTGAAGGAAATCGAAGAACGCAAACAGGCGGAAGAACATTTCAGGGCAATTGCAAATTACGCTGCTAGTTGGGAAGCCTGGTTTGACTCTGAGGGAAAACTTAAATGGATGAATCCTTATTCGTTTGAACTTACCGGTTATACTCCTGAAGAATACATATTGGCAGAGAATTTTTTATTGCTGGCAGCACATCCCGAAGACTTACAATCAGTCGAGGAGCATTTCGCCGGCACTATAAGGAGCAGCAGTGGAAAGAATTTTGAGTTCCGTGCACTGAGAAAAGACGGATCTTCATTCTGGGTATCGGTTTCATGGAGACCGATTCTGGATGCCACCGGAAATCCAATTGGCTTCAGAACAAGCACCCAGGATATTAATGATCGTAAAATCGCTGAAGAACAAATCAGGAGAATAGAGCGTATCAATCATTTTATAATCGATATCGACAGGGCAATTGTACATGTTAAGGATAAGGATACACTTTTCACTGAAGTCAGTCAGATAGCAGTAGAAAAAGGTGGATTTGTAATGACCTGGATCGGAATCGTCGATGAAGTTACCAGTGTCGTTGTGCCAGTGGCTCACGCAGGCATGGATTTGAATTATCTCAAGACAATTAATATTGATCTGAATGACGAAACCAGGAAAAAAGGCCCTACGGCACAAGCAATTATCACTGGAGACACTACGATAGCAAATGATATAGCCAACAATCCCGATATGATCCCGTGGAGGGAGAGTGCTTTGGAACGGGGATATAAATCCTCAGGTTCCTTCCCCATTAAGAAATTCGGCAAGACGATTGGCGCCATTATGCTGTATTCGCAGGATCCGTTTTTCTTTGATGATTCAGAAATAGCACTTTTGAATGAGGTTGCCGGAGATATCTCGTTTGCCCTGGAATTTCTTGAGAATGAGATCCTGAGAAAGAAATCTGAAGAAGACCTGCGCAACCATCTCGAAAATCTCGAAGAGCTTGTTGCCGAGCGTTCCAGAATGCTTCAGGCTTCGATGGAGGAAGCACAGGATCTTTACGAGAATGCTCCCTGCGGCTACCATTCTGCCGACGAAAACGGAGTTTTCCTCAACATCAACAATACTGAACTTAACTGGCTGGGCTATCAGCGTGAAGAAGTTATAGGGAAAATGGAACTGAAGGATATTTTATCTCCCGCAGAAGCAGAGGGCTTCGAAAAGAGATTCGAGTATTTCAAGAACCGGGGGGAAGTCTATAACAGGGAATATGAATTTATGCGAAAGGATGGTTCCACATTTTATGTTTCACTGAATGCAACGGCAATATATGATACCTATGGGAAATTCATAAGGGACAGGGCGACTACATTTGACATTTCTGAAAGGAAGCGTTCAGAGGAAGAGATGCGAAAGGCTAAAATGGAAGCTGATCAGGCCAACAGGGCGAAGAGCGAATTTCTTTCAACAATGAGCCATGAGATCCGGACGCCTATGAATGCAATTATTGGTTATTCCGATTTATTGGGGGCAATGGTAAAAAACCGTGTACAGATTGATTACCTTGATTCAATAAAATCGAGCGGAAGAACGCTTCTGACCCTCATAAATGACATACTCGATCTTTCAAAAATAGAAGCAGGAAAAATGCAGCTTGAATATGATTATTTCGAAACTAAATCATTTTTTTCTGACTTTGAAAAGATATTCGCTTACAAAATATCCGAAAAAAGATTAAGCTATAGCACAGAAATTTCGGACAAAACTCCAAAATACCTATACCTTGATGCTGCCAGGCTACGCCAGATCATTCTCAATCTGATAGGAATTGCCGTCAAGTTTACCGAGAGAGGAAATATTTCATTGAGGGTTTCTCCAGGGAACCCTCCTGCAGCATCTGACTCTGTGAATAACCATGAAGGTGTCATTGACCTGATAATTGAAGTAAAGGATACTGGCATCGGAATACCACAGGCTTTTCAGAGTGAAATTTTTGGATCTTTTGTTCAGTTGAAAAGCAAATCAGCCAAGGGAGGCACAGGTCTCGGGCTTGCAATTACCAACAGGCTTATCGGGCTTATGAATGGAAGTATAAGCCTTCAGTCGGATCCCGCTTCAGGAAGTACTTTCACTGTTTTGATCCCCAATATTACCTGCCTTTCCATCTATACTACCGATAGTACTGAGTTGAATTTAGATCCAGCCAGTATCATTTTTGAAAAAGCTACAGTAATTGTTGCCGACGACGTAGACGATAACTCCAAATATATAAAGGATGCTCTG
>CAIMVD010000051.1 GCA_903844815.1 uncultured Bacteroidota bacterium
ATCGTAAAATCGTTGAACAGTTTCATCTTATTCCTATTTTTGACCCTAAGTTAAAAATATCAGGGTAAAGTACTTTATCTACTTATCAAAGTATTGAACTTGTTATCAACAGTTTAAATTTAAAGACAGACACTAATTAATATGTTCTCCCGTACTTAGCATGTTTTCATTAATTAATGACATTAATTGATACGGAATCAAGCCAGGCCTGACCCTCACCAACGATTGCCAGCCCAAAGCCTATCACATCAGCATCCGTGGGCACCTTTCCAATGATCGTGTAATTCTTCCATTTACTGGTTGTTATAGGTCTGTCGGCCATATTATCATAGAATAATAAAGCAGCCGGGCCGAAAAATTTCTTTGTAACCCTTAGCCAGAGGTACGCCTGATTGCCTGGTCCTGTAACATTTGTACGGATGGCTGCACTGAGTCTTATTGTCTTTCCCCGGTAAGGAGTCGCATCGATCTGCTGGCTGAGACTCCCGTACATTTCCCCATAGTGTCTTTCTGATAAACGGCTTATGACTGCAGAACGTTTTCCGGAGTAGGGTCTAACCTCATTGACGGTAATTGAAAAACCAAAGATATCTGACTGCTTTGGAACCAGCCAGTCGACAGGTGCTTTTCCAATTGCACTGTTTTCGAAGTCGAGGTTGGCCGGAGCAGCAAGTATTGGTGCCGGGGGGCGCTGGCCGCTCGCATTCAAATGTGAAGGAGTGCTGGTCTCGACAAAGAACAGCGCATCGTAGATTTCGGGCAAGACAAGCTTTGAAAAGCCAAAATTATTTAAGTCCAGATAAACTGATCCTATATTACGTGTCATCTGTCCATCCCTAAACCACTTTCCAACAGGACCATCTTTTGGCAGATCATGCAGGTTTATAGCGGCATATTTTAATCCTGCATTTGCCAGAATCGCATCAGGACTTATTTCATTATTGGATTGGAATGCAGAGACTGTAAAGGGATGAACTCCTTTTTCTGAAGGGAAAAGCAGATATTGATTATAACCAACAGGTGCCTCTACAGCCTGAAACGTTCCCTGATTAAAGGCAAAACCGAAAACGAACATATCATTGCCATACATTTTTCGCAGATTGTTGCCCATAATAGTATTTGTAGCAACATGAAGATTATGTGCCCAAATAATCATTTTGGCTTCTGCTCCCTCTTGATCGCGAATCCAGCGGATATTTTCAGCCATTGACCTGTCGCGCACGGCCGGATCGAGGTTTATGAATCCGGTTGAATTTGTTTTGCTCTCAATAAGCTGGGCCACGATGACTGTCTGTTGGTGCATTATATACCATTCAGATTCACTTCCCCGTTTTATAAAGTCAGATTTATGTTCTTCGAAGAAGTTTAATATTTTCCGGATAGCAGTAGCTGCTTCTTCTTTTTTTTCTTTTGGAAGAAGGACAAAATCCGGTGCAGTGAAAGGATTGGCGAGCACAGCGAGAGGCTTTTGCAACTTTTCTGCCAGTAACGGGTCGATTTTTTGAAGATTTTGAAAAGTTACCTTTACCGCCAATGAAGCAGATTGCATATCAAATCCATAGAACTTTACCTTTTTTGTATGGAGAGGATCGGTATTATAACTCCTCATCCATTTTATCATATCCAAAACCTCTTCAGTGTTATATACCCAATTATAGAAACTGGCCAGGGCTTTCTCCGGATCTCCTTTGCCGGTTAATACGTATTCATTGATAGCAAAAGCTTCAGGCATTGAAGCCTCGATGGCAAACACTGTGAATCCCATCTCATTTACGAGGAACTCAAATATCCGATGTTTGAGCTGGAAAAATTCGTGCGTTCCATGGGTAGCTTCACCCAGGGCAACAAGATGTGCAGAACCAATTAATTTCCTCAAAGGATCTAAATCATTAAATCCATTACCGGGTATTGTAGTCTTAATAGGAATACCATTTTTCCTGAACCAGCGTTGTAAAGCCTTAATTGTGTCTTTTTTTTCTGCGAGGCTTGATGCAAGGTTAGTACCTGCCTGTTCAGTAGTGAGTGAACGATTCAATAGTGGTAGTCTGAAAATCGCAAAAACAAGCACAAGGGAAATAACTATTATTGAAGAAAAAATAAGTTTTCGTTTCATAGTTACTCCAATCAGTATTTATAAAAGAGCGTAAAAACTAAAAATATTTCAATCAGGGAATTGTATTAGTCACGGAAATTAACCACTTCCTGTTGGTATCCTTTTTATTCTTTAATCACAAAATTTTTCAATGGCAATTTGGGCCTCTTCAAAACCATCATTAAGGAGTTTTTCTAATTCCTGTCGCCCAGAGTCTTTTTCACCCATTTTAACTTTAACTATAGCTCTGTTCATTTTAAAATCCTGCCTGTCAGGACAAAAGTCTGTTGCTTTTTCAAGATGTTCAAGTGCCCTGACAAAATCGGGTGTGCTAAAATGTTCAATAGTGTACCAGATACCTAAGTCGTTGTGTGCTATCCCGTTTTTTGGATTGCAATCAATTGAATTTAAGAAATCGGAAGAAGAAAGAATCGCAACCCCCCGGCTAAGATAAATTTCTCCTCTTAGCAGATACATATCAGACAGAAAGTTTCTGTCAGGACTTTGTTTCTCTTTTTCAAACTTAATAGCCTCTGAATACAGTTTAACTGCCTTTTCACTATTGCCTGTTCGGGAAGCTTTTGCTGCAAGCTTTTGAGGGTCTTTTAATTTTTTAAAAATATTGAACATTTTAGCCAAGTTTTATAATGTATCGGGCAGGCCTTATTTTTTAACTTTATTATACTTATCGTATTTACCGTCAATAATCACCTCCTTCACAGCCTCCAGATAGCCAAAGCCATTAAGCATGTCAGGTAAAAGGTAACTACCTTCCACCCACTCGTTCCAGGCATTTATTGTGATAAGTTTGGGCTGTTCGGGGTGGCTGTCGGCATATTTTTTTGCTCTGGCCAGCAGGGCAGCAAAACTCTGAGGTGTATTATTGTAGTGCACTACATCGTGAATACCTTTTGCGGGAAAACGGGGAGTATCATCCCATCCTATTGATGCGCATGGAAAGACCGGCACACTCAGGGTGGAATCCATCTGTTCCCGGATCCGGATAGAATTTGTGCCATACCGGATATAGTCTTCTTCCATTCCGCCCATATTATACATCGCCACACTGTTGAATCCCATCTCTTTCACACTGTTGGAAAAGCGTCCGGCTTCAGCCGCCGACATAACAGAACCGCCTCCCTGGTTCCATTGGATATGCAACCCGGGGAAGCCTGCCTTTTTAACTTCCTCCCTGAAATAGTCAAGAGCTTTACGCGCTTCTGCCGTACTGTTGCCAAAGCTTTCAACGAGTTTGTTCACACTGAAGATTGAAAATACAGGTTCTCCGTTAATCTTGAAATAGTTAGGTTGCTTAAAATACTGGTTAATGACCCTGTCAACTATGATTTTGTAGTTTTTCCAATCCACTTTGGCGTTCCACAGGATATCGGTATTATCCTTGTAGCGGTGATAGTTCCAGTAATTATATTTCACATCGTGATTCGCCCACATGATATAGAACTGCATTTTTTCTCTGTTTGCTGCTTTCAGAAAACCATCGTTAAGGGCACTTTCCAGAAACGGTCCTTCGTTGTACCAATACCAGTCGTACACGAATACATTAACACCGTGGTCAGTAGCGACATCAATCCATTTTTCAACCACCTTCGGATTATTATCCAATTCATAGCCCCAGAGCGGCTGACGCGGCTGATAATGTCCGTCGAAACGGGGATTACCCTTTTTAATTACTTCCCATTCGCCCGTACCTTCCGGCCACAACTTATCCCTGCCCATCGGATCATCGTGGCACGACGGCCAGATATACGCTGCTACATAATAATCACTTTTAGCAGGTTTTACTTTCTGTCCTGCTGTTTGAATAGCAGAGGAACATCCGAAAAGAAAAATCAAAACAAGGAGTTTTTTTAATTGTAGAACTATGTTTTTCATTAGAATAATTTTTAATCTGTTTTGCAAATTTTATGCAATTTAGAAATTTAGTTTTCTTTTGAAAGCAAATTGGCCAGTTATCGGGCATTTCTTTAATTTTCCACTCATAACCTTCTTCTAAGAACGGGATATGTTCCGGCTCAAGTGAAAATTACTTCCCAAAGCATTTATATGGAAGAGTTATACAGAGAACCACCAGTCACCCATTCAGCATCAACAGGTACACTACATGTTATAGGATATATTGACAATTTCAAAGACAATATCTTTCCCGGCCTGCATTAAAGTAACTTTGTCGCCAATTGTTTTATTTATTAGTGCCCTTGCAACCGGGGATATAAACGAGACCTTCCCTTTGGAAATATTTGCTTCATCAACACCAACTATTTGAAATATCTGAGTGCTTCCTGATGCTTCTCTTTTGAGAGTTACAAAAGCACCAAATCTTATTTCCTTCTGTGGTTGTTCGTTTGGTTTAACAATTTTGGCTGAATCAATCCTGAAATTCAGAAGTTGTAATTTTGCATTAATATAGTTCAACGTGATTCGTTTTTCATTCTCGTTTAAACTATTCAGATTGTTTTTTTCATCGACAAGGCTCTGCTTTTCAGCCAATAATTGATTCATGCCGGAAGGGGTAACTAAGTTTGTCATGCCCTCCGGTAAATATGCCCTCTGAGGTACCATCGGAACTTCTTCCTGATCGTCTTCTTTAACGAATCCTCTGCTCATAGCTTAATAATTATGATAATAACAATTTGAAAATACTTTACTGGTAACAGTGCGGGATTAGTTAACAAACTTAAGGAAAAGTGGTTATTTTGGTTGGCCATGTGGCAGAAAAAATGAAATGCAGGATTTCGCTTTGGTCCGGCTGGATAAAGCGTTATAATCAGCAGCAGTGGTAAAATAAAATAATTTAATGCCAAATAGTCACTAATCCATTACACAACGCACAGAAAAGCCAGAGCTCTTATCATAGCTTTGTCTGTACATATCGGTGTAACTGTTATAGAGATTTCTGAACCAGCCATTGTTTGAACTGCTATCGGTAGAACACCACCAGTCATCGCTGATGCCAATATTTAGAAAAGCGCCCCCGGAACTGCGGTATCCTCCGGGAAGGGCGGTGAAACCACTTTTGTTTCTATAGCCGGGGTAATCCGTATTACCAACTGCTCCGGCATTGGCTGAGAATAACCATTTTCTATTGTCTGCCATCGATTTGGCTATATTATTTCCAGTGGTTGTGCCATCATAATTATAACCATTGGCTATAAGATAGTCTTCGGTGGTTGTCCATTCAACATCAGAAGGTACATGCCAGCCAATCGGGCATACATTTCGGCTGTCGGTTACCGCATACCATGTGTATAACCTGCCATAGGTGGCAACGCTGTCCTCAACCCCTGTACTTGCCCATTGGTATTTTGGTTCATTTTCATTAGTGATATCCAATGTGTCCGGTACAGTTGTACCTATTAAATCTCCGTTGCGATATTTGATTGCTTTCAGATTCTCAGCCATCCAAACCTGGGTCCCTATTGTCAATGTGCGATAAACATTACCATCAATATCTGTTATTGTAGCAACTTCAGTATTATTTTCTGAATCTTTTCTACAGCTAATAGTTGAAAGTATAAATGCTGCAAGTATTATTGAGCAAGCCCCGAATATTTTATTCATCGACATAAATTTATCAGTTGTTAGCGCTTCGTTATTTGCTTTTTATACACCGGACTGAAAATCCCATTCTTTTTGGATGTGTGTCACTGGCCTCAAATTTAGTGTCTTCAAGGCCTTGGAGTTTATGGTTGTGATTTCGACGGTTCAATCAAGTCCCAAAGATTGCCGTAAAGGTCCTCAAATACTGCTACAGTTCCATAGTCTTCAGTATTTGGTTCTCTGACTATCTTAATCCCGTTGTCGATCAGATTTTGATAGTCTCTGTTGAAATTATCAGTCTGGAGGAACAAGAAAACTCTTCCCCCTGATTGATTTCCAATTGATCTATTTTGTTCGTCATTTGAAGCTTTGGCGAGCAAAAGACAACAATTTTCAGATCCTCGCGGCTTTACTAACACCCATCTTTTTACATCTGACAATTTTGTGTCTTCGATTAATATGAAATTAAGCTTTCCGGTAAAGAAATCAATTGCTTTATCGTAATCATCTACAAGAAGTGTAATATGGGCAATCCGGAGATTCATTTTGTAAAATTAACTAAATATGGCAGGAATTATCACGATACAGAAAATTTGATAATGAGTTGAAGTGGGAGTATGGATGTAAATATCTGATTGCTAAGTTGTCAGGAATGCGGAAAGCAAGATGTTAAACCGTCCGGGTTAGCGTTTCGTTATTTTGTTAAAAGTCTATTTTTTTTATGATACAATTCAAAACAATATATTAAAAACTATAATCCTTTACGCAACGAACTGACATTCCATAATTACCTGATGAATTCCACATCTCTATTTTTTTTGTATTATATCTTAATAAAAAATACCATGAAGAAGTACTCCACCAGTACCCATTATAGCCGACGTCAGTAAATATGCCACTATTATCACGATATCCTCCGGGAAGGGCTGTAAATCCACTTTTGTTTGTGCCATTGCCTTCATTATTCCATCCATTTTTAGCTTTCAGTACTTTACTGCATTCTGGTCCAAAATAATTAGTTATTGACGAAAGCCAATCTTCTGATTGTGGTACATGCCAACCTTCGGGTGCAAGTCCTCGAAGATCAGTTACTGCATACCTGTTATACAACTTACCGTATATTTTGCCTTTTTGAGGAATATTCTCATAATTACACCATGCTGGCTGCTTTTTTAAACCGGCGTTTTCCCATTCTTCATAAGTTTTAGCTTCGTTTATGCTATCTCCGTTTCTGAAGCGACTTACATTGAGATTTTCTGCCATCCAAATATTTTTGTTTAACACTACAGTCTGATATTCGTTATTGTCGATGTCTTTTACCTGGGCAAAAGAACTTATAGCAGTAGTCACTATTGCAATAACCATTAAATGCATCCTGTTATTCATTTTATTATCTTATTATTTTGTTTAATGTTTATTTCCAATCTATTTTTTCAATCTTGCTAATAATACGAAAATTTAACGATATCCCATTTCCGGTGTTCTTCTGTAAATCGAAAGCATAAGAAGCATGCAAAATGTCAAAGAACTCAGATCAAATACATCGCTTAAATTACAAAAGACTGTCACTAAGTACGCGTAATAATCGCTGGGTGCTGCGCACCGCTCATATTCCTTCTTTATTAGGGGTTCGTTGTTTTCTGTTTTAGTTGTTTTTCTCTAAATATGCTGTTATAAATTACATAGCTAATGAAGCCTGTCAAAATTGTTGCAATAATGTCCCAGATATCTATTGGCTTACCTAGCATGGGGGATGCAAGTTCAAATACAACTACACTAACAGTTCCAAGTTTTATTAAGTAATTTCCTTTTGTTGTTTCATTGGAGAAAATTGCAATTAAGAAAAATATTGTTGGCAAAGTCCCGAATGTATTACCCAAAGTGTCTGCAATATGAAAGTCATTTATTTTGTTAATGTAGATATAAGGTCGGTAAATTGGTCGCCCAATAAATTCATAAATAAGCAATGCCGAAATTCCAATAGTAAAATTGATGGCTTTGTATTTGGTAAATTTCCAGTTTATAAATTCTTCTTTAAAGTCGTTTAATGTCATAAAAGCTAAATTGTCTTGTTGTCTTATTGTATTTTTTTTCCGGCATTGATGTGTTCACATTTTCTGTCTGCAGTTAAATATGTGCCGAAGATAAATAGCAAATGGCGCTTCGGGTCGCACTTATAGTTAAGCAGCATGCCTTTTACAATGACCGCTAATGGCCATCGGGTATGAGCAGAAAGCATTTTGCTATACCCGCTTGTTACGGTTACTGATGTTATTTAATTATTTTATTGTCAGGATTTTGTCTGCTATCCCAAATTGTATGAATAATGATTTTGTCATCAGCAATCTCATAGAAGACAATGTAATTCTCAATAATTAGTCCCCGTATTGAATCCTCGGACGTTTTTAATCCAAGATCGGGTTGTATTAAAAGAAGGTTAACCTCTTTGGAAATTAGTTTTTGAAGTTTGATTGAATATAATTTACTCTTATTTCTTACTGTATAGAAATCAAGGATGGCATAGAGTCTAATCGTGGCTCTATTTGACCATATTATCTTGCGTTTAGCCTTTGTTTGACTTCTTTTTCAAAAGCACTATTTTCGATGAATAATCCTTGTTCTATTTCTTTTTTTGAAGCGACTATATCATCAAGTTGTTCTTGAGTCAAATGGATCACTCCACTTTCAGTTTTAGAGTCAAGAATTGTTTTTAATGCTTTGAGAAAAGTAACATCGTTAATTTCCGATATCCTGTGAATTAATAATGTCTTTAATTGAATGGCTGTCATGGCTTCAGATATGTATTGCAAAGATAGGAAATTTCAGAAAACCATCGATTATTCGATAACTGTCTAGCGAAAAGAAATTTGTCCGGGTGAAAATTGTCTCAAAAGTTATTTGTTACGGTAGTCTGAGTTCTTCCGTCAATATTAATCTAAGTGGCCTGAAATCTCATCGTCAAGGTATAAACCCTCTCTTTGTCAGTGTGCGAAAAGGGTTTATAAAAAGGTCAATCCACCTTTCCGGTTGAGTCCCTTCTCAAAGATCCTGATCAGTGTCGAGAGTTGAATATTCATTTCGGCTTTCAGTCCCGATTGGGCCATATTCATGGTCTAGAAGCTCGTCAAATGTTGTAATATCTTTATTCTTTTTCATTTTTTTGTCTCTTTAGGTTAAAATACTCGTGCTTCAATCTCATCGCTCTGTCAATCTCCTCTCTTGGAGTTTTCCGGGTCTTCTTTTGAAAACCATTAAATAATACAATCGGTGATAAGAATTTCTGCGGTACTCGGTCAACTTGCTTTATCAACTCAAACACATATTGGATCTTATGTTTTACTTTAATATCCAGTCCTTTATTGGTCATTCTGATTATGCAACCTAACGGGCCGACAATATGGGGAGGTTGTGCTACCCGACGCAAGCAAAGGCAAAGTCCTGGTACTTTAGTCGCGAAAGAGTCAAGGTGCCATATAAATTTTTATTGTAGCTTCATAAAAAAACATTCTTATCTCAACAGGATTAAATATTCAACAGGACTCATTTCATTGTATTTATTTCTTATTCTTCAGTGGCTGGGCGATAATCATTTGCAGCTTTGACTGCGGACTTACAATCTTACCTGCCAGAATATCCTCTTCACTAAATTTCGCCATTGTTATTTCGCCAGGACCTCTGTTATGGTCGTAGGATATGTAAATGACTCCGTTGGGCGCCTGAAATCCATCGGGGTAAGTAACATTTGTGCGATCCTCAAAAACCAATCCCCCTTTCCAAGTCTTGCCGTCATCTTCCGAAAGCCAGGCGCTTAAAAAGTTGCGTCCCGTGTGCTGATGAAGCTCCTTTCCGTTCTTAACCAACAGGATGCGACCCGAAGCCAGACGACGGAAGAAGAAACGCGAATTTGGATGCTGAATGTTTGCTGCAGTAGCAGCAGGTTCAGACCATGTTGCACCCTGGTCAGAAGAAAAACTTTCCATAATGCCCTTCTGTGTTCGCGCCATCATCCACAATTGTCCGTCTTTTTTCTCCACAATCATCGCCTCAAACCAATCCGGATTGGGGAATGATCTGATGCCGCGCAATTCCCAGTTCTTCCCCTGATCTTTAGAGGCAAGAACATTTACGCCGCGATAAGGATCAAGCTCGGGAAAGATACCGTTAAAAGGCCCAAATCCTTTGTTTTGCAGGAGGTACGATGGCAACAACCATTCGCCTGACGAGAGGACAACCGGTTTGCTCAGCATGGAACCGTGCCAGATGCGTTTGGGCTTCGACCAAACGGGATTTTCAGAATCCGGATTTTCGCAAACTATTGTCCAAAGACCACTTCTGCCGTCGAAGTGGTTCATCGTTTGGTCGAAGAACAACCAGAGTTTTCCCGATGGGTCAGTCCAGAAATTGCCGATAATCACGGTTCTGGGAATCGGTAATGAAGGCGAACGTCCGTCAATTACCAGACGGGGTTTTGACCAGGTTTCGCCATCGTCGTCGCTTGTTGCCGCCATAAGAAACGAATTTGGGCAATCGCAGTCTCCAATCCATGCCGACCAGATACGTCCTTTAGCAGTCCGTTCGATCGTGAGGGCCATTACATAATCCTGCATGTCATAGTCGTACTTCGGAAGCGGCGAAGTATTGATTTCAGGCGGTATAAGCGCTAAGTCGGCAATTTGACGCATAACCTTAATTTCATGGTGACTTATTTCTTCCTGATTCATTCCCTGAAACTTAGCCTCGCTCTTTTTATTAGGTTGATGCTGAAGATTTTTGTTTTTTTGAGCTATACAGGGGATAGAAAGCACTACAAATAAGAATATACCAATTGACTTTTTCATATTAAAATATTATGCATTTTTATGTTTTTAAAATTATGAAACATCTTAATTGTTTTCAGTTTTATTAACATTTCTTCCACTCTGATCCTCTTGGATAGTTATTTTTCAGGGTCATTTTTTATTTGTTTTCGACTAAATTACGAAATAAGATAGGAGCATTGATGAAATTGCACTCTTTTTGCAAACCATTGGTTTTGAGGGTGTGATGGTAGGAGCTTGCAAAAAACCTGCCTCCCGGCAACAGAGTGTTATGCTTTGTATTTATTTCATTTTTCTTAGGTCATATGTTAATCCAATCCGAATGCCATTTTCCCAAATCCGCTGATGATATTGATCAGCTTGAAACGGTATTAAGGAATGTATTTTTGTATAAGGATTTACAAAAGCAGAGATACCAAAGTTAAAATCATATTTTATTGATAAACCCAGTAGAGTACCTATCCCTGTTTGGTTGTCAATTGAACTATTTGTTGAACCATCAATATCAACAATCAAGCCTCCATTGACAAAAAAGTATTTTAAAAAATTGACTCGTAATGTCAAAGGAAAATTAACTAATGCAAAATTTTCTTCTCGTGAAGAATTATCCATATCTGGTGGCAAATTTGGTTGAATTGTAATATTATGTTTGGAGTATTCTATTCCTGTTTCACCTTCTAACCACTTATTAAAAGGGTAAACATATGTGATTCCTAATGTGTAAAAATAATATCCATTATAACTGGCTGCACCGTCTAATTCGTCAAACCTGAATACATCATTTTCTCCGAATGAAGAGAATGTAATCCCAATTTTTCCGATTTTAGTCTTTGTGTCATTTTCCTGAGCATTTAGAAAATGAAGATTAAACAATAAAAGGGATAAAATAATAAAACGCGTTTTATTCATTTTAATAAGTTGTAAATGAAGCCCTACCGAGGCCTCGGGATCGTTTAATTGTGCCATATTTTAAGTTTAGAGGGATATAAGTGCTGGTTTATTCAATCTGGTTGTGTTATTTCATCTTCGCAGTCAGGAAAACCGGATTGTCGTTTGGGTTGAGCTGGTCGCAGAGGGAATTAAGTCTGTTTTTGATCTGGTCATCGATTTCCGGATCACTTTTGATTTTGTCCCTGAGACTAAATAATTCCTGAACCTCATAATATTGAAAGAAGAGACCGTTGGATTGTTGTGAATCAATTGTCTTATCAGAACCGAGGTAATCGTCTTTAATTTTATCTATCAGGTATGCAGAGCTTTTATTCTTATTGAAAATAAAAGTTTTCATCTTGTCAAAGGTTGCCCGGCGAAAACCACTATTATCAAACGTTTGATAGCCAGTTACTCTTGAAAAAACACCTCTGATCAGATTAGTATTCACAGGCATCAAAAAAAGCAGGACATCGCCCAAATCCTGTTGATTCCCATCATACATCTTCCCTTTAATTGAATAAAATGAGTGAGGTACCAGTTCTCCGTTATTGATCAGATACATCGTATTCCCGCCATGAGAATAACTAAACATCAGCTGTCCATCAATATCATAGATGTTTGCCGATTTAGCATTATTCTCATTTATGTGATTTATTCTGAATAATTCTCTTCCGGATAGGGTTTGTGAAATAACACGACAATTATCCTCAAATGATAATGGGGCAAAAGTAAATACAGAATCCCTGAACACCATATCATTGACAGTAGCGGGAGTATTTATTTTAATATTACTGAACTTGGCTTCTGGAAGTTTATAAGCTTTTATTAACCCCTCAGAGTAATACTCAGTTTTAACATACAGTGTTTGTGTGTTCTCATTATATTCAAGCAGGTAAGATCCTATTATCTCCCCTGGTCCTCTTCCATGATTTGCAATTTTCCTGACAAAACTCCCATCTTTTCTAAATAGGTAAATACCTTCCATGCTGGTCGATACTATTACATAATATTTTGTGACATAGGCTCTGAAGACATCTCCGATCAGGCATTCTTCTTTAGTTTCGAGTCTTGTAATTTCGAAATCTTTCATCAGATCGGTAAAGGTTAACTCTCCCTTCTCCTTGATGTCTTCTATTTTGATTACCGGGACTCCTTCTTCATTAATAGTAACACATTCGCTGCCCCTGTTCTTACAGGAGTTTAATGAAATAGTGGATATTAATACCGTTAGTATCACGAATAGTGGAAGATGGCTGGTTTTCATATTTCTGAATGTGGTTAGGTGATGAACAGAACGTTGGCGGTATGGCCAGTAAGGGATTGCGGGTGATTTCCTGTCAAGCTACACGAAAAGTTGAAGCGGGCTACAACCCTTCGCATACCTCTGAAACCCTTACTGGCTATATCGCGTGTTGTGCCGTCGTGCATTTATTTATTCTTTATTTTCAATCATTTTATTAATCTTTGGTTGTACAATCCAAACTCCAATTGGAAAAAACCAAATCATGAAAAAATCTCCGGCAAAGTCAGAAAATGTCACTTCTCTTTGTAACTCAACTGTCTTAAAAGTCTTGGAGACAAAATAAAGACAGTAAAAAATACAAAACATAGAAAACAAATGTAATGGAACAATTATACCTACTAATCCACCTATCATTCCACCGCTGGGTTGTTGTCCATTTTCCAATATACCGCCAAAAGCAAATCCCATGAATCCAAAAATCAAAATGATATAAATCAATGGTATTAAGAAAAACACTTTAAACTTTTTGACTTTCATTTTAATTCCTGTCGGAACTTTATTTTGAAGTCCAATTGCAATAGCCCAGAACCAACCAAAAAATCCAACAATAAAGAAAATCATCATTATCGGCATAATCTTCATTATTACCATAGGATTGTTGCCAATAATCATAAAAGGCATTGCAATAATCTCAAGAATGATAGGCAGTCCAAATGTTAGCATAAAAATCTGCCAGTGTTTTGCTTTTAAAAATTTCTCTATCATTTTATCGTCTGTTATAGTTATCAAATTGTAATCTTAGCTGATATTTTTCTTTTTAAAGTTTTCAAAACGGTAAATCAGTCTCCTGTGAATCTTGCTCATTACTTTGATTATCTGAATCTCTATTGCAACTCATTAACTCACAGTCTCCATTCAAATAGAAATCCAAGTCTGTAGCATTTTTCTTGTAAAATTCATCTGCCGGAATGCCATCAATCACATAAATTATGCGAAATTTCATTTTCCCACCCACAAAATAGGTCTCCTTTATAAATTCACGTCCGTTTTTATCTCGATGAATCTTTTTTCCCCTTTTATTTTTCACTTATCCTTAATCCTAATTTAGTTGCACTACGGTTTTTTTGCAAGAGGCATAACGGCCCGGGTGGTATGGGGAGTTGCCGTCTGTGTCAGGGTTGGCATGAGTTTTTGCACAGTCCCGGTAAACGGACGTAAGTTTTCTCGTCCGGGCGAAACTGTCAAGGAAGCGAAGTCCCGCTAGACAGGCAGGATTTGTCATAGCAGTGTTATTTTATTAACAGTAACTGTGTTTGTCAATTGTACCTAAAATGATCGATTTTTTTGAAAAAAATAAAAGGCAGCTTGTTTATTAACCTAATAATGAGTATCTTAGAAGTTGGAAACAAACAAAATCTCATCACTTTTCAGGTGAACGACAAAACTACCTTCTATGGGCTCTA
>CAIMVD010000052.1 GCA_903844815.1 uncultured Bacteroidota bacterium
AATGAATACAGAAGGCATCCTTATAAATATCTCTCGCGGCGAAGTACTTCACGAATCAGATCTTTATCATTCTTTAAAATCAGGGTCAATTGCCTTTGCGGCCATTGACACCTGGTTTAACTATCCCTCAAAAGATACACCGGCAGTATTCCCTTCAAAAAAACATGAATACCATCTGCTCGATAATCTGGTTTTGTCTCCCCACAGGGCCGGATTTGTAGAAGGAAGTTTCCCTCATCTGGATGATGCAATTGAGAATTTAAACAGATGCTATCTGAATCAGGAATTAATAAATAAAATCTCATTAACCGACAAATATTAAAATATGAATATCCTTTTCACATGTGCTGGCCGCAGAAATTATCTATTACATTATTTTAAAAATTCACCTAATTTTAATGGAAAAATAATTGCCGCTGATATGCAATATTCTGCACCGGCGATGGTTGTGGCAGATATCCCAATAATTGTTCCACCGGTATATGCAAATGGATATATTGATAGAATTCTTGAGATTTGCAAAGAACAAGAGGTTGCATTAATTATATCTCTTAATGATCTAGAATTGCCTATTCTGGCGAGCAATCGTAAATCATTTGATAAGCTCGGAGTTCAACTTTTAGTTTCCTCTGAAGATGTTATTGATACCTGCTTTGATAAATGGAAGACCGCTGCTTGGGCAACATCTCTGGGTCTTCAAGTACCTAAAACATATTTAACAATTGAACATGCGGTAAAAGCCATTGAAGAAGGAAAAATTAAATTTCCACTTGTTGTGAAGCCACGTTGGGGAAGCGCATCAATTGGCATTGAGTTTCCTGAATCAACGGAAGAACTCGAATTAGCTTATCGGTTGCTCAAATTTCGCCTATCACGTTCAATGCTTGCAGAAATTAGTAAGACAGATTTTAATCATGCTATCATTATTCAGGAAAAAATTATTGGAAAAGAATATGGTCTAGACATACTTAATGATCTTGCTGGCAATCCAGTTCAAGTCTTTGTCAAAGAGAAATTAGCAATGAGAGCAGGAGAAACCGACAAATCTATTCTTCGTAATATACCGGAATTGGAGAACATTGGATTAAAAATAGGTCAAAATCTAAACCATATCGGCAATCTTGATTGTGACATTTTTGAAAAAGATGGCGTTTATTATTTGCTTGAAATGAATCCAAGGTTTGGAGGTGGTTATCCATTTTCCCATATGGCCGGTGCAAACTATCCGGAGGCTATAATAAACTGGATAGTAAACACTCCATTCAATTTTTCGAATGTAATAAAAACCTATGATCAAGCTTTTTCTAAATGTGATACTTTGATAAAAGTTCGTTTGGAATCAGTTTAATACACAAGTAAGTGATCTCTTAACAATTGACTTTTTCAGTCATTTAAATTGACTTATCTTGTTAAAAACATTCTAGCCATCCTCCAGTGAGCTCGATTGATCTCGTAAAACAAAATACACCTTTTTAGGTAATGGCCCTTTAGGGGCCTTTTTGTTTTCAGGAATAGACCTTAATAAGCCAGAAAACAGCTTGTGCGGTAGAACTTTTGTCGGCGGAAGAATATCTTGAGCCGGCGATGGAAATTCTCCATTCCTGGTCGAGCGACGACCGCTTTTCGGAAGATCCGCTCATCAAGCCGGAATTGGCGAAAAAAAGGCTGGAATGTTATGTAAAGCGTTCGTTCCACGGCTTTCCGCAAGAATTTGTCTTCGGCCTGGTCAATACGAACAGTGGCGAACTCCTCGCCTTCCAAACCGGTCGCTTCGAGGGAACAAGTGCGGCACACTATTTCTACAGTTTTGTTAAAATAGGGAGCGATCCGGTGAAAATGG
>CAIMVD010000053.1 GCA_903844815.1 uncultured Bacteroidota bacterium
AATCATACCGGTTGGAAAACAGAAAAACTATCTTTGAAAATAACGTTCTTTAATTTTTTTCTTTGAAAATCGGTAATTAACGATGCAGAAACACTTGCATTCCTAATTACCGAAAACCTGCATTTGTAATTACCGCTTACAAGAAGACCAGCAATAATTGAAGTGACATTAAAAATTGAGATTGATATATTTTCAGACCTGATTTTCACTCTGGATAAAGTTGATTTTTCAGGGACTATCTCGAAATGGTTTACAGGTTCAACAGAAATTTTTCCTTCATACCCAAGCCTTCTTCTCTCTTTAAAAAACATACTAACCTGCTGCCATCGGATCTTATCATTTTTGTCCAGAATTTTTCTGAGATCGAGACCGGTATCTGGAGATAGCAATATGTCTCTGATGTCTTCAGAGATAAACTTTTTATACCACCTGTAAGGCTCGTAAAAGAAATAGCAAACTTCAAATATCGGGTATTTCTCATCTGAAATGTCCATAAAATAATCGAAAGAATTAACAGACAGCTGAATCCAGTAAGGTTTGAAGAAATCCTTTTCAATCGGATTGTCAAATTTGGAACATAACCAGATCCAATCAATCTGGGCTTCATCAAGATTTTCTGATTTATGAATCTCCTCCATTTTAATACTGGACAATACTTTAGGATATGAGTTAAGATATGCCAGAATGTGTTTCGCATTCCGGTACTTCTCTCCCCATTCAAGGTTAAAAGCAATCCATTCCGATTCATTTCTCATTGTTTTCCTCATTCCAAAGTCCCATATTTTTGTTCCTTGCTCTACGCTGCAGTTTAACAAATTTATCAGAACACTTAACATTTGGCGGAACCGTCATTACCATTGCATAACCCTGCTTAATCAGTTCAGCATTGAGAAATGTTCCGTCTTCAAGATAAACATAAGCCAAGGTTCTTTCGTATTTATCGTGCCTGTCAACATCATACTCAAGTCTCACCTTCTTATTATCAAGCAATTTGGTTAGGTACTCTTTTGACTGCTGACCGTAATATCCTATTTTCTTTTTGCCTGTGTTTCTTGATTCCGGAGCATCAACACCAATCAGCCGTATTTTAATCCCTTTTTCACTACCGTCATCTACCCAAAATGTATCACCATCAACAATTTTTATTACATTAAGATACAGAACCTCGGTTCCATGATTTCGGATTGAATTACATGAGAATTCAGGTATAGAAAGTGTTATTATCAGTAATATGATCAACCTTGATGTCATCTCTTATTGATTATTTTAATTTAAAAAATGGACTACAGGTATGTCGCAGTAAAACATTATCTTTTTTTCCTCGAAAAGAAAATGAAACCGAAAATATTCAAATGGGACCATGTTCTTAATTTCGGCAACATATTCCCTGATCACCAAACACTCTCCTGGTTCCTTTTTGTCATGCACATTGTACTTCCAGAAATAATAAGATTTTTTTCCCGATAGGAAATCAAAGTTGCCAGGAGCTTCAATCTCTTCTGCAAATCCAAGAAACATAACTTTTTCGTTCCCATGGTCGATAGAAATCACAACGGAACTGTCAGGTGAGTTGGAACGTGTAAACATAAAGAACACCTTGGACGGTATATCAACATACTCTTCCTTCATTGTATATATGCTGTCACCCTCAAACAAGTATGCTTCTGTTATCGGATAGAACTCACCTCGAGGTATTGTGTCGAGACCTATTGTCGAGTATCCAAGAACCGAAGAGAGTGACAAAATCAAAAACAATATACTTTTCATAAGATGACATATTAATATCAGGTTCATTATAACAATTGAAATGCCGTTTTATAATCAGTTGAATATCTGAATGTAAATAAAATCAATATATCATTATATAATATGTTTATTCAATATCTGATATAACATTAATCAGGTGATTCCTTAACCTTTTCTAATTTCTTCTTTCTGTCAAACCAGATCAGTTTATCGCTATGATTTTTGTTTTAAGAGTAAAAACCGGTCTTCCAAAGCAATTTTGATAATTTTTTTTGTGGGTAAAATCACTTATCCCATATCTCTTATAGAAAAAGCTAAAATGTTTAATAACAAAGCATTCCCGGATCCTTTAATACCCAAAATATTATAGAAATCATTAGTTAAATTCTGTTTGTTTAAAAAAAAGTTACAGATTTTTAACTTTTTGGTGAATGCTTAAGTATTTATAGAGGCTTGTGTATCATCACGTGCAAAAAAATAATTCGAAGTGATTAAAAATTAAGTCATGAAAACAAATGAAAAATCAAATGGCATGATCGGCTTTAGGCCATCTTTGCTTGAATCAATGAAAATCTCATACATCGGAGCTACATTCCACCTTAATAGAGGTGAAGTATTGCGTGAACTAATGAATGGAGAATGGACACTTGATAAGTTACACGCTATTGCTCATAAGACAAGTTCGGAACAACATGGAGCAACTTTACCATATCTAAGGAAAGCATATAACCCGAAAAAAAGCATTAACAAAATCGTAAAAGATGGTAATAGAATGTACACAAAGAATACTCTAGGTATTGTAGAAACTGAAAAATCTACCATTTGCGAGTTTGCACCAGACAAAAACATAATTGAAGAATTTAAATTTTGACGACAATGAGAGAATATTATTATACAATTGAAAAAATGGTTCAGATTATTGCTGAATATAAAGAAATGGTTCAGATTATCGCTGAATACAAAGTAGCAGAAGGTATTGATACTATAACAGAAGAAGATATTACAAATCTTTTCGGGGACAGTTACTTACATGATAATGTATATTATGAGGATAATGGTAAGTATTACCATTTTATATCAGATTATGAATGGTATCTATTACAGAAGGGTTATGACCCAATTACTGGCGATGATATTAATGATTTACTGAGAAAGGATTATCATTACATTCCTGGTATTGATACCCTTCAACCATATGATGTATGTAGTGACTTCTGGATATGTTCTGAAGGACAATCAATGGAAGAAATGTTACAAACTACATTACAAGCGGAACGAGAGATATTAATTATTGATGATGAGGATAGGGTCCATGGCAGTATGCCATGGGATGAATATATCCAGTACTGGAATGAAAAAGATTTGTGGGTTGAAGAATCAGCTGACTGGTACAGTGGCCTTTCCGAAGAAGAAATGACATTTTATAGATATGACCCTCTTATTGATTACTGCAACCCTTTTTGAGACTTACCAAAAGTCAGACTTGTGACCCGACCTGTTAGAACTCGTAGATGAATCGGGAAAAATAATGTACAAGGTAGAGAGGATGACAGTGATGATTACTCTAATCTACCATTATAAAAAACTAGAATTATGAAGAAAAAAGAATTAGAGGAGATCGAAACACGATTTGTAGATCCTGATGCAATCGAACAAACTGAGATACGAATATTGCTAATTAAACTACGCCAGGGACAGAAGGTGTTTAAAAACAATAATGATTTTACAAACCAAATTGGTCTGACCGGTGTGAATCAAATTGAATTCTAAAGAAAAATAATATTGATAGTACAAATGAATTAGAATATGAATAAAGCATTATACTTCCCACTATTCGTTAATGATTACGAAGAAGTTCAGCTGACGACCTTGAAGCGAAAGTTCGGAATAAAAGGGTATGGCATTTACACTTTCCTGCGAACCAAATTGCAAGATGTTGACAACTATGAGTATCCAATCAGGATGATTGGCGATCTGTCATACATGGCAGGAATACCTGAAACGGAAATGACTGACATAATAAATAACAGTGGCCTGTTTGTTATTGGTAACGATTTCTTCTCTTGTCCACTTTTAGATGAAGCTTTGAACCGCCACAATGGAATCAAGGCGAAAAAAAGTGAGCAGGGAAAAAAGGGTGGACAGGTAAGAATGTCCACCTTAACTCCTGAAGAAAGAAAAGAATTAAGTCAGAAAGGAGTTGACGCTAGAAAAAATAAGCAACCAGCACAACCAGCCTTTGAAAAAAATATGGCTAATCTACAACCAGCTAAGAATGATAACGCTGGTTGCGTTGGTTCATCTCAACCATCAAACGCTGGTTCTAAACCAGACAATGAAATTGATATTGAGAGTGAAATGGAAATTGATATGGAAACTGATACAGATAAGGATAAAGAGAAAGACAATAAAAGGGAAATCGATAGTGAAAGAGAAAAGAATTCTCCTATTTCAGGTATAGATTTGAGTAAAGAAATTAAAAAATATTTAGAATCACCTTCCAAGTTTCTTTATGGTCATAACCAAAATCTCTGTTCAAGTGTATATGAGAGTTATCGGGTTCTACTTTCAGATCCCAAGATAAAATCAATAGGGATGTTCGAAAAGGTATTATATTATCACTTATTGAAAGTAACAAATTCCAACAACGTCCACGAATTGAATGAAGAAATTTCCAAAGGTAGTCTATCGTTAACCCTTGAAGATATCTGCAATACTGTTCAATTGGTAAGTAGGAAAAAAGTAGTTAATGATGATTATAAAAAAGAAGTATATGCTATTATTGGTACTCCAAATCTTAGCCAAGAAAATAAGTAACTATTTGATAAAAATTTCATATTCTGTTAATTTTATTGAAGAATAACTTTCAAAGGAATTCCTTAATAAATGATGACAGGTCGTATCCGAAATAACTGATGATTTTCATTAAACTTAATATATTATAACTTCTTTCACCCTGTTCAATTGCATGAATTGTATTATAATGGACTCCACATATTTGTGCCAGTTTTTTTTGAGTCAGCATTCCATAATTGAATCTTAGTTCCTTAATGACATAGCCAATATGAAGCAGTTCTTTTAATTGATCTTCGGAAATATTTTTTTGCTTGGAATTACTTTTTGATTTTTTCATAGCTAATTTTGGTGTCAACTCTTTATAAATACTTCACAATAAAATATTGATTAACTCATACCTTAATGAAGGAAAACTGAGTATAAGGTATCCTGGATGGCATAATTAATGGTACTATTAAGCATGCCCATTCCAAGTAAAAGTGCATGGTTGAACGCTGGACAATTAAGATTTAAAGGGAAATTGCCTCAAAATGTGCCACCAGCAGATGGAGCATCATAAGCTTAAAAAATATTCTGGGAAAAATGAGCTTTTTTGAGGGGGGTGTAAATTATTTACAGATCTCTGAAAAAATCGCTTAGAGACTTTATCTCGGGATATTTGCTTAATACTGCCAAGAGGGTGGTCATATGAAAATTCTTCCCAGACTCCAGGCTCGAATACGAAATTCTTGGAATATCGTTTTTTGCACAGAACCTTTCAACTGATAGGCCAGTTGATTTCCTTAGGGTCTGGATTTTATCCCCAATAGCTTTCAATACTGCTTGGTGTGTGTCCGTTATTGGCTTTATTCTTTCGTATGCCATACTATTACAATTTATAACCAAAGGTAAAAAGTCTATACATAATTTGATCATATATGTCAAGATTAATACCATATATAAATGTCATAATTACATGGTTGTAATTATGACATTATTAATTATTTTTGTACCATGGATAAGAAAACAACATTCCTTCAAATGAGATTCTTTACTGGAGATCCAGAGTCTCCTGTATATTTTCTCTTAATTATTGAAATTCAAAATGGAGTTCCTACGAACACATTTATTGCAAAATTTCCAAAAGCTCCCTGGCAACTTTTAAGATATCCCTATGGCCTTAATTAAAAGATAATCAATTATGAAAATGGTATCAAAAAATCAATTGAATCAAATACTAGCTTTTGTAGAGATATGTATCATTTTTAAGGTATACTTCAAGTAGATACATCTTACAGATCAAAAATGATATTATAATGGCTATAAAGTGCTAAAAATAGGGTTACACTAAATATGATACACATGGAAGCAATAATTTACTCAAGAGTAAGCAGTGAGTCACAGGATTATGAACGGCAACTAATCAATCTCAAAATTGTTGCAGAGGAGAAAGGCTGGCATGTCAGAAGAACATTCCAGGAAAAAATTTCCGGAACCGTTAAATCCGGATCCAGAACTGAGTTTAAAGCACTCTTGGATTATATTGATAAGACACCTGTTCAGGTGATAATGACATCAGAAATTTCGAGGATTGGAAGACGGGTGGTCGATGTCTTAAACTTTGTCGAATTGCTCCATGAAAAGGGAATTGCACTATATATTCAACAATTCAATCTGCTTACTATGGAGAAGGGTAAGGAAAATCCAATGGCAAAAATGTTGCTGCAGATGCTCTCCATTGGTGCTGAAATGGAGAATAATCAGCGGAAAATTCGTCAATATGAGGGGATTCAGCTAGCCAAAATTAGGCTGAAGTACAACGGCCGCAAAAAAGGGGCGAAAACTGCTCCTTCAGCCATGTTGGTCAAATACCATAATATCTCAGACCTTATCGATAAGAGTGATTTATCAGTAAGACGGATTGCCGGAATAACTGGCCATTCTATCAATACTGTCAGGAAAATTAAACAATTGAAGGAAATCTAAAATTAACAGGTGGGTATCTACAGCATTTATCCCGAGTATTTATGTATATATTAATTGAAAAGTATACCACCTTCTCGTTGAAAAGTATACCACTTTTAGTGTTTAACGAGTTGCTTTGGAATTTCAAAAGCAACGCAAAAACGGATGATAAAAATGGATACGAAGCAAGAAATCCTGAGAAG
>CAIMVD010000054.1 GCA_903844815.1 uncultured Bacteroidota bacterium
AATGTAATCATCAGGGCTGAAAATACGATAAAGAATTACTTTATTAAAAAGGGATTTCTAAATATTACAGTTGATGTTGTTCAGAAAAGAGACACTACAAAAGAAAATAATACCATTCTTTTTATTAATATCAAAAAGAATGGTAAGGTGAGAATTCAAGATATTGACATCGAGGGGAATACCAGGATGACCGATCTTAAGATCAGGAATACCATGAAAGAGACCAAAGTGAAAGGGGTATTCATACCGTTTATGATTCTCGATTCACTGATTCTGTGCACAGTAGATAATGCGTTCAAAACCTCATATAATGCTCTGCTTGACAATTATTTAAGGATTCTGACAGAGAATACCAGGATTCGTATTTTTAAATCTTCAAAATTTATCGAGGAGGATTATCAAGCCGATAAGTTAAAAATAGTAGAGCGCTATAATGAATTGGGATACCGTGATGCGCATATTGTTTCAGATAGTCTAATCAGAAATAAAAATAATACAATCTCTCTGAAAATCAATATTGAGGAAGGTAAAAAGTATTATTTCCGGAATATTTCATGGGTTGGAAATACCAAATATCCTAATAAAACACTTGATGCTATTCTAAGGATAAAAAAGGGCGATATCTATAATCAAAAAATATTGGATGCTAATCTGTCATTTAATCCGGCAGGCATTGATATAAGTTCTTTATACCTCGATGACGGGTATTTGTTTTTTAATGTTGAACCGGTTGAAATAAGGGTTGAAAATGATTCAATTGACCTGGAGATTCGTATCCGTGAAGGTAAGCAGGCAAGGATCAATAAAGTAACTGTAAAAGGAAACACCAAGACCAACGATCATGTGGTAATTAGAGAGATCAGAACCCGGCCTGGGCAATTGTTCAGTAGATCTGATATCATTCGAACTACCAGGGAGTTAGCTCAGTTAAAGTACTTTGATCAGGAAAAAATACAACCGGTACCAAAGCCGAATGCCACAGATGGCACTGTTGATATCGAATATAATGTAGAGGAAACCTCCTCTGATCAGATTGAATTAAGTGGAGGTTGGGGTTATGGTAGGGTTGTTGGCACTTTAGGTGTTTCATTTAATAATTTTTCGCTCAGGAATATTTTCAATAAAAAATCGTGGAATCCGATCCCTTCCGGAGATGGACAAAAACTCTCGATCCGTTTACAATCATATGGTACCGGGTATGTTAGCTATAATGTGTCATTTACTGAGCCTTGGCTAGGTGGTAAAAAACCTAATTCTTTCAGTGTTTCATATTTTCACAGCCTTTATTCAAATGGATTGAAAAAATCTGACACTGCAAGATCGTCTTTTGTGATTAATGGTGTTGTGATTGGTTTAGGTAAGCGTTTACAATGGCCTGACGATTACTTCAGTATTTATCACAGTATCACACTTCAGCGTTACGACCTAAAGAATTATACACAGATTTTTTCCTTTTCCACCGGATATTCCAATAACTTCTCCTATGGAATTAATTTGTCAAGGAATTCTGTCGATGCCCCGATTTTCCCGAGACAAGGGTCTGAAGTTTCACTTTCCTTGCAGTTGACTCCTCCTTATTCTTTATTCAGCTCAAAGGATTATAGTACAATGACAGATCGGGAGAAATTTAAAATGATAGAATATCATAAATGGAAGTTTCTGGCTGCCTATAATACCAAAGTTGTCGACAATTTCGTATTACACACTCGTGTGAAATATGGCTTCCTTGGTCTGTATAACCGGGATATCGGGATAACTCCATTTGAGCGGTTCTATATCGGTGGTGATGGCCTTTCGGGTTATAATAATCTGGATGGGCGGGAGTTGGTAGGTTTGAGAGGTTATGCGAATGAATCAGTTACTCCAGGCTATTATTCAAGTACTTCAAAAGGAGGTACAATTTATTCAAAATACACCATGGAACTCAGGTATCCGATATCTTTGAATCCCAATTCGACAATTTACGCAATGTCATTTTTGGAGGCAGGTAATGCCTGGACCAAATTTAATGAGTTCAGCCCCTTTGATATGAAAAGGGCTGTAGGACTAGGAGTTAGAGTGTTTTTGCCAATGTTTGGAGTGTTAGGTCTCGATTGGGGCTACGGATTGGATAAAATTAAAGGTGCTCCATCAGCAAGTGGAGGTCAATTCCATTTCTCAATTAATCAATCGATTGATTAATTTGGCAGATTTTTTGTGTAGATTATTTATATTCAAAATAACGGAGGAAAATTTATGAAACGTATTGCACTTACAACTCTTCTCGTGTTGATTTTTGCCGGATTCGGTTTTGCACAGAAGTATGCTTATGTAGATACAGATTATATTCTGGATAAAATCCAGGAATACAAAACGGCGCAGGAACAACTGAATGATATTTCTGTGGAATGGCAGAAGGAAATTGAATCAAAATTCAATGAAATCGACC
>CAIMVD010000055.1 GCA_903844815.1 uncultured Bacteroidota bacterium
ATCCTGAGGAAAGTCAGATATTATAAGCTGTACACTGTATACCCCGGGAACCCGAAATGTCTTATCAACATTTTTTCCCGACGAAACTGTTTCGTCTCCGAAACTCCAGTAATACTGGCCGATGTTCCATTCCGGAAGGTTGGTCTTATCAGCGCTCAGCTTTACCGGTCTGCCCGCAATTACTGTATCGGGCGATGAAATATATGGCTGTTCAATATCCGTTACATCGACAATTTCTGTTTTCTGGTTAAATATTACTTCATCGGTAATAAGGTTAACTGCATCAAGCTGAAGAGTATATGTACCCGGTCCGGGATAACAATGCTCCACAACAATACCTGAATCCATAGTTCCGTCGCCAAAGCTCCAGATATACCGAAAAGGTATGCTATCTGATTTTGCAGCATTTTCCTCAGTAAAACGATAACAGTAACTGTTTTCCTGAATGGAATCGCACGAAACCAGTCTTTTCATTGATGATGTGAACTGGTAAATATCATCACTCGAGCTTCGGTTCGAAGCGAAATACCCTTTCTGAAGATTGTCATCAGCCACAATCGCAAAATCGTCGTATAAAGAGTTTATGGGCTCCGGCAGAAGGATCGGCGACTGCCAGACAGCTTCGGCCATAGTACTGAAATAAAGATCAAGATTGCCGATACCACCTTTCCTGTTTGAAGCGTAGTACAGTTTTCCTGAAGGATGAAAATAAGGATAATTTTCATTGGCGGAGGTGTTAACCCCGGGACCCAGGTTTACAGGGGCAGACCACTCACCGTTAACCAGTTCACAGGAATAAATATCGCTTCCTCCAGCTCCTCCCGGCATATCAGAAGCGAAAAATAAAAATTTCCCGTCACTGCTCAATGAAGGCTGACCTAAATCATAACGTGCATTATTATATCTGAATGGACTTATTGACCCTATTTTGCTGCCGTAATACGGAGCATAAAATATTCCAAGATGGTTTTTAAAGTCCTTTTTCTTCGTCAGTGTGCTGGTTTCAATTTCGCTTGTGAAATAAATCGTTCCCCCATCTGAGGAGAAACAGAATGGTCCGTTATTGAAGAGGTAACTTCTGCTGCTTTCAAGCACCTCCGGTTTCATGAAATCAGTTGTGTCTTTTCTGGCAGCCTGGTAAAAATTATACAGACGGTATCCCCCCCATGCTGTCCGGTCCAGAATTCCGCTAAACCGCCTGTCGGAACAGAAAATAATTTTGTCATTTACAATAGCAGGTGATATCTCATTGTAAAAGCCCGAATTAAAATTCATCCTTTTAACCTGAAACATCCCCTGTTGCTGCGCTCGAGCCTCCTGTGAAAAGAATGAGACTTCTACAAATAAAGCAGCTATTAATATAAACTTTCTCATTTACCGATTAAAAATACCTTGGATTAGCCGCGCTTACCTTTGAACCGAATTCATATCGCAGTATGAATTCGCTTGACCCGGTCGAGTAAGAATTCATTTTCCCCACAGGATAATCATATGATAATCCAAGCATTAGCTGTTGGCTGATCTGAACTTGAACAATCCCTACAATAACCTTTTCGTTTGTCCTCCATGAAGCTCCAAGCCAAAAAAGGTCCGACAGGATAAAATTACCGCTTATGTCGAGCCTCGACAGCTTCTTCGTATCCTGAAATGAATAATCAACCAGGAAAGAAGGTTTGAATTTAAGCAGACCGGAAATTGAAAAGAGGGCTCCCCCTGTAAACATAAGGTCATAATTACTGAAGCTGTGAAATGCCTCTACAGTGCCGGTTCCTGTCCTCCTGTAACTAAGAAATGAGGGCACTGAAAAACCGGCAAAAAACTTCTCATTATAATAATAGACACCGGTGCCAATGTTTGGCAGGAGATAAGATTCATCATCAGCAAAAACAGGATCGCCGGGATTTTTAAGAAAGTCTTTGTCAGGAAATACTGTCTTCATAAAATCAGCACCTCCCTTAAGACCAAATGAAAGTTTTCCTTTCCAGACCCTGATATTGTAAGCATAACTTGCATACACGCTTGACGATTTATTAAAGCCATATTGCATGAATTGTGCCGTCAGGCCCAGTGCCACCTTGTCGTTCTTCATAGGGGTATGAAGAGATATCGACTGCATTGAGGGAGAACCAGTTATTCCCATCCATTGCATCCTGTACCAGAGAAAACTGCTGAGAGCTCCTCTTGATCCGGCATAAGCCGGATTTATTACAAGTCCGTTCTGAAGGTACTGACTAAAAGCAGGAACTGCCAGACTGATCCGCGTCGAATCAGAGACATCCTGGCCGGCAATCCGTCCGGAAAAGAATATCAAAAAGCAAATAATTACTACCCTTATCCTGGTCATCAAATAAATCTCACTATATCCTTGTAAAATAATCATTTAAAACCTTTTCAGCATAACAAAACCGCTTCGTTTAAAAACAAGGCCACTCAGTTTCGAAGAGACTTTGAGGAAATAATAATAAGTCCCCTCAGGAAGTGCTACTCCCCTGATGTTGCTTCCAGTCCAGTCAACCCAGTTCTTTCCGTTCCTGTTGGTGGTAGAAAACACTTCATTTCCTGAAGTATTCAGAATGCTTAATTCAGCTGTCTGGGTGGAAAGGTCTAGTCCCGAAATAACAAATGTGTTGTTGAATGTATCATTATTCGGAGAAAAACCTTCAGGAATAAACTCTTCATGTACCAGCAGG
>CAIMVD010000056.1 GCA_903844815.1 uncultured Bacteroidota bacterium
GCAGCCAGTGACGGATCCGTTTCGATTGTTGCCGCATTAAAAGTTGTTTCGGCATTGACCGCTCAGGATGCAGCTCACGGTCATTTAGCAGATAACCTGGTACTGGCTGAAAACAATATGCTTTCGGCAGCCATTGACGGATCAGCTTCGATTGTTGCCGCGTTAAGTGTTGTTTCAGTATTGACCTCTCAGGATGCAGCACACGGTCATTTCGCAGATAACCTAGTACCTGTTGAAAACAATTCACTTTCGGCAGCCAGTGACGGATTAGCTTCGATAGTTGCCGCATTAAGAGTTGTCTCGGCATTGACAGTTCAGGATGCAGCACACGGTCATTTAGCAGATAACCTGGTACTGGCTGAAAACAATATGCTTTCGGCAGCCACTGCCGGATCAGCTTCGGTTGCTGCCACGTTAACTGTTGTTTCGGCATTGACCGCTCATGATGCAGCACACGGTCATTTCATTGAAAATATTTCAATTCAGCAATTACATTTAATATCAATTGTTGATTCGTTGCATATTCAAATGGTGAATGATATCTCTCTGCATGAAAACGAAATACTATTACCGAATGATGCACTTCATTTACTGACCTCCAGTGACCTTAATTTAGAATCGTTAGTTGCGATTTCGATTGAGAATACAAATCATATTTTAACATCAGAGGGCACGATATTAGTCGAAAATAAATCACTCTCGACTGAAGCTACAAAACACTTACTTATATCGGATAATGCAATCTTATCCGCTAATACACTCCTTAACACCCAGGAGAGCGAGCTAAAGTTATTCAGTGATGTTGTTACGCTTATTCAACTACACTTACTATACCTGTACGGTGGAAAACACGGACATTCCGCTAGCAGTTTTGATATTCTTAATAATCCAGACAGACCTACCGGGCGTCTCAGCGGAATTCCAATAACAGGCGTTGTTAAAAACAATCAGTTTGAGAGCCACATTTCGACAAATCCGAAAGCGTTAATTGCAAATAACAAAATAACCGCGAGGGTTGAGGTTAAACGTTTTGAGAGCGAATTAGGAAAAGGAATAAAAGGACACGAAAACAACATCCCGCTTCGGGGTATAATAAAAGAATCAGGTTTTGACAAGAGACATAAACGAGCCGTTGAGAATGAAAAGATAAGCGGTGAACTTTTAAATGAAGTGGTAACGGTTAATATAAATTAAAATGGAAATAATCAGAGGTCGGAGAAACATCATCATTGTTACAATCATGAAGGGCGGAGAGATATTTCCCCTAACAGGTTATGAAGGAAATTTGGTCATAGCAATCACAGCTGGAGGAGATACTGAGATTGAAAAGGAAGGTGTTATATCGAATCCGGATTCAGGAGTAATAGAATTTACACTACTTCCTGATGATACTAAGTCCGCACAAGTACGACGAGCCAAATATGAAGTGAATATATGGAAAACAGCTGATAAGACAACAGTATTTACTCCCATTACCGGAGATTGTGATATTTTGCGTGGTTTAGACGACGATCCAACTAATAAATAAATCAGAAAACAGTCATGATGAAACTCTTAATAAAAATTTCAGACTTTTTAAAAACAACACTTGGTATTGCCACAGCAATAATTTCAATTGTGGCCTTATTAGGTACGGCGGTGACAGTAATTTCAAAGTATGCAGTAATCAGGTATCTGCAAAGCCAGGGAAAGTCAAAGACAGAAATTAGTATTTCCAGACTGGTAACGTCTGATTCAATCAAAAGTGTGCAGCAGTATGAGATTATAATTGCTTTAGATCGACTACAGGATAGTACAAACAAAAGTCTGATCATAGCAAGGACAACGAATAAGTACATGCTTAGGCATCTTGCAGAGGAAAACAGGCAGGATGAGATTATTTCTATGTTAAAAGAATTATTAAAGCCACCTCCAGGTGATAAAGAACCAGCATTGCCAGTACTGGAGAAGCCAGAGTCTAAAATATCAGTGGTACGCATTAAAAAAGAGAAAAAATGAAAAGACCGGACTATACTAGAGTTGATCAGGTTTTAAGTGATAAGACTAAGGAGGGTCTTACACTGAACTCTATTGATATAATGGCTGCAATGGGGCGTGTTGCAGGTATGCAGGACGATGCTTATGAAGCTGAGTTCAATGAAATAAAGCAGCTCATTCGTTCACAGTTGAAGATGACAAAGGCGCAGACCTTGTTGGTTGAGGAGCTTATTGGGAAAGTGACCCTATTAAGCGACGAAGTTTCAAACTTAAGATCTGAGGTAAGCACACTTACGATAAATGTATCTAACCTTGAGAAATCGGTGTGCAAGATCCGGATCGAAACTAACAGTACGAAAAACCAGGTTGAGAAACTCAGATCTGAAGTAAATCAACTGAGAAAAGAAGTAGATGAATTAAAGGGAAAGGTTTACGGAGATAATTCATAGAGTATGGGAAAGCTTGAGTATTTAGTAATTCACTGCAGTGCGACGCCGGCAAAAATGATTGTTACCAAGGCGATGCTGGAAGAATGGCATTTAGGGCCGTTGGATCTTCCGGGAGGAAGGGTTAAGTATCGGGGTAAGGAATATCCATCCAGGCGCGAGTTACCAAAGGACCTGCTTAATGGTAAAGTAATTGAGCAGGTAAAAGGAAGAGGTTGGGACCGGCTTGGTTACTCTGTACTTATCCATAGGAATGGAATGAAGGAAATTATAACCGCCTATAACAATGACGATATTATTGAAAGTCATGAAATGACATGGGGAGCGACCGGGATTAATGCTATTTCCCGACATGTATGTCTTGAAGGAGGTGGAGACGGAAAAGAACTGGTGCAATTTGATGACTTGTTTACCGAGTCACAAAAAGTAACACTGATAAACTATATAAAGGAGCAGAGAGCCTTCGTGCCTAAATTAAAGGTAGCCGGGCATAATGAATTTGCAAAAAAAGCATGTCCGGGGTTCAAAGTAGCCTCTTTTCTTGAAAACAATTTATTATAGTAATAATGAAAAAAGGAAGCTTAAATCTGCTAATGGAGGGAGATTATTTCTCCTGGAGAAAGATAATGACAGCTGCTTGCCTGATCGTATTTATAGTTGCAGAGGCAGGCTATTTGATAACACATAGTTTTGATGAGCTACCAGCATCCTATATTGGTATAAACGGCGTTGTTTTCGGCTTCTATTTTATGAGGCGGGTATTTAAGACTGGGGATCATCCAATAATCGAGAAATAAAAAAGGCCTCCGGGCTCATCTGTACTTTCTCTCACAAAAACACAAATACGCATGCTAACACACTTCCCGGAGGCCTAAAAACCTTCTGGTGCATTAGCATGTGTTTTGTTTTTGTGAGAGCGGCAAATATATTAATTTTTATAAAAAAGATGAGCGAAATTTTAAATTTAAAAACTCCAGTGACCTATTATGGAGGGAAACAACAAATGGTCAGGCACATATTGCCATTAATTCCAAAACACAATCTTTATTGTGAGCCGTTTGCAGGCGGGGCAGCAATATTCTTTGCAAAACAGCCTAGTGGTGTTGAGGTATTGAATGATACTAACAGGGAATTAATCAATTTTTACAGGATTGTTCAGAGTGATTTTTCCAGCCTGGAGAAAGAGATAATGATAACATTGCACAGCAGGGATCTTCACCGTAAGGCATCGGTTATCTACAACAACCCGGATATGTTCTCTGAGTTAAAGAGAGCTTGGGCACTCTGGGTATTATCGACTCAGGGGTTTGCAGGGCAGATTGATTCCAGCTGGGGATATGACAGAACAAAGAATAGCACTTCAAAAAAGATCCAGAACAAGAAAGAGAGCTTTTCGATTGATTTAGCAATACGATTGCAGAATGTACAACTAGAGTGTGCAGACGCTTTATATATCATTCGGAGCAGAGATACAGCTGATACGTTTGTATATGCAGATCCTCCCTATTTTAATTCAGATATGGGGCATTATGACGGCTATAGTAAGGATGACTTTGAAGCACTGTTAAAACTCTTATCTTCTATTCAGGGTAAGTTTTTGCTTAGCTCTTATCCCTCTGACATATTAATGGATTATGCTAAACAGTTCTCCTGGATTCAAAAGGCGTTTGATGGTTCTGTGTCGGTTGCAGCTAAGTCTGGAAAAATGAAAAAGAAGGTTGAGATGTTAACTGCAAACTATGATTTAAATGGCATTTAAACCATTCATTGAACCCTGGTCATAATAGGCTAGGGTTCTTATTTTAAATACTAGCGTGCGTGTGTTTTTAATGCACAAATCGTTTTACATTTGTGTACAATTTGTTTTTGCGATTATACATCTTAGAAAATCAGTATATACTTTAAACAAGTTCTATTTCAAAGTTAACAATTCAACTATTAGTTAAGAATATTGCTTCATGTTTTTCAAGAATACTCCCCCAAATAATTATTGGTTGAATTTTGTGCCAGAAAAGTAC
>CAIMVD010000057.1 GCA_903844815.1 uncultured Bacteroidota bacterium
AGAATGTAAAAAGGTAACCGATGCTCGAATGCTCAACAAGATCACAAACAAGGAAACCAGGATAAGGACAAGGCTCAGCGAAAAAATCCGGCACTACCTGCGATCCCTAAATTTGCCGCACTAAAATGGACAAGTCGGGAGTTGCGATGAGTTGCGGGGTGGTATGGATGCTTCACAGTACAAAGACTATGTTCTTGTGTTATTGTTCTTGAAATATGTTTCTGACCGATACCAAGGTAAAGAGGATGCGCTTATTGAAATACCCAAAGGTGGTAGTTTTAAGGACATGATTGCTCTGAAGGGAACAAAAGACATTGGAGAAGGTATAAATACCATTATAGCAAATCTTGCTGAGGCAAATGAACTGAAGGGTGTTATTGATGTTGCTGATTTCGATGATGACGACAAACTCGGTAAGGGTAAAGATAAACAGGACCGCCTTTCCAATCTTATCAGCATTTTTGAGCATCCAAGTCTGAATTTCAGTAAAAACCGGGCAGAGGGTGATGATTTATTGGGCGATGCATATGAGTACCTGATGCGGAATTTTGCCACAGAATCCGGAAAAAGCAAGGGGCAGTTTTATACCCCCGCTGAGGTATCAAGAATCATGGCAAAGGTCATAGGTATAAACAAGGCTAAGAGCCAAGACCAAACAATATATGACATGGCATGTGGAAGTGGTTCTCTGCTACTTAAAGCTGCTGATGAGAGTGAACATGGTGTAACAATTTATGGTCAGGAAATGGATAATGCTACTGCTGCCTTGGCAAAGATGAACATGATATTGCATGACAATCCCTCGGCTGTTATATGGCAAGACAATACGCTTTCCAAACCATATTTCAAGAATCCGGATGGTAAACTGAAATCATTTGATTTCTGCGTTGCAAATCCACCATTTAGCACGAAAGCATGGAGCAATGGGTTAGACCCGGTCAACGATGAATTTAAACGGTTTGAGGACGGAATACCTCCAAAGAAGAATGGTGACTATGCCTTCCTTCTGCACATGGTACGGTCATTAAAGAGTACGGGTAAAGGAGCAATTATTCTACCCCATGGTGTCTTATTCCGTGGTGGGGCAGAGGGTGAAATACGCAAAAACATCATAAAAAAAGGGTATATAAAAGGAATAATTGGCTTGCCAACTAACTTATTTTATGGTACAGGAATCCCGGCATGCATTATTGTATTGGATAAAGAAAATTCTCCGAATCGCACCGGTATTTTCATGATTGATGCCAGCAAAGCATTCATGAAAGATGGCAATAAGAACCGGTTACGTGAGCAGGACATACATAAAATTGTGGATGTTTTTAATAACCAATTGGAAGTTTCGAAGTATAGCCGCATGGTTTTACACAGTGAAATCAGTGACACGAAGAACGACTTTAACCTCAATATTCCACGATACATAAACAGTCAGGAAGAAGAAGATATTCATAATATCGAAGCACACTTGCTGGGTGGCATCCCCGATAAGGATGTGGAAGAACTGAACAAATACTGGGACGCATTTCCTTCGCTAAAACA
Source organism: uncultured Bacteroidota bacterium (assembly GCA_903844815.1). Taxonomy (GTDB): domain Bacteria; phylum Bacteroidota; class Bacteroidia; order Bacteroidales; family VadinHA17; genus LD21. The sequence continues at coordinate 1,537 of CAIMVD010000057.1, forward strand.
AGTTTTGTTTTCTCCAAGTGCTCGAACAGGGTTTAATGATTTACTAATCGAACCGGCACGGGTAAAGAAGACCATATATGAGCATCCCGATTTCTCCAGTTACTCCAAAAAGATTGATGTGGTTATGAAATCATGGCGTGAAAAACATTTACCATATCTTAAAAAAATAGATGCTGGGGTTAAACCAAAAGTGACCATCATGTATCTGTCAGAAGACCTTTTGCAGAAGTTTTCTGAGATTCCTCTCATTGACAGGTACGATATTTACCAAAGCCTGTTAAATTACTGGAAGAACACAATGCAGGATGATGTGTACCAGATAGCAGATGAGGGTTGGAAAGTAGTTTTATCATTGGATGAAAAGAAGAAAACATGGGATTGCGATTTATTACCAAAGCACCTGGTAATTAGTAAGTTTTTCCAGTCTGAGCAGAAGCATATCAACAAACTCGAAACGGACCGGGAAGCTATAAAACAGCAATTAATAGAACTGGAAGAAGAACATGCGGGAGAAGAAGGAATATTGTCTGAAGCTAAGAACGACAAGGATAAAATTACAAAAGCCAGTGTTCAGAAACGAATGAAAGAGATTAGGGGAGACAATGATTATGCAGATGAGCAGAAAATACTGGAGAACTATTTAAAACTATCAGATGCAGAGGTTGTTTTAGCAAAACAAATAAAAGATGCTGATACTGAACTGGACAAAAAACTGGCTGCCAAGTATAAAATTCTCACCAATGACGAAATAAAAGGTCTTGTAGTTGATGATAAATGGATGACCACCATTGAGAGAGATATTAAAACGGAAGTGGAACGTATAAGCCAGCGGCTCTCCCAACGAATTAAAGAACTTTCTGAGCGATATGAAAGCACTTTATCTGGTATTTCGAATACTGTTGTGGAGTATGAGAAAAAAGTTAAGGAGCATCTGATAAAAATGGGGTTTAAAAATAGTTTTTGACGAAATAATTTGCTTAATTTACGGCAATTAATAGCAAAAGACATGATTATAAGCATTGAGGAACAGATACTTAAAAAAATAAAAAAAGCCAGAAGGGGTACGCTCTTTTTCCCTGAGTATTTTTCTGATTTCGGAAGTGCAAGAACGATTGGAAAGTCACTTTTCCGGTTAGTAAAATTAGGAGAACTCTACAGGGTGGCAACAGGAATCTATGTACGTCCGAAGAAAGACAAAATATTAGGAATTGTCCTGCCAGGCATTGAAGATATTGCTGAAGCCATCCGCAGGCGTGATAAAGCCAGAATAATACCAACCGGCAGTTATGCATTGTATAAATTGGGACTTACCACTCAAGTCCCAATGAATGTGGTGTACTATACTGATTCTACAGGTCGTAAGATAAAGGTTGGCAAGCAAACAATCATCTTTAAAAGAGCGAGTGCCAGGAACTTATCAGCCATTGGTGACATAAGTAAATTGGCTATTCAGGCTATTCGAACTATTGGTAAAGGAAAAGTAAGTGAAGAGGAACTTTTTAAAATCAGAGAATTACTAAAACGGGAGAAACCTTATCATCTGCAACATGACCTAAAGATAGCACCTGAGTGGATAAGAGAATTATTAATCTCCGCAAATATAGAACACTAATGAGCGACTTTTCACATTTAAAAGAATGGATAAAACTTCCAGATGAAACTAAATTGAATGCTTTTACCGAAGCAGGTAGAAAGTCAGGGTTACTTCCAATTGCCATAGAAAAGGATTGGTGGGTAGTACATACGCTCTCTTTGATTTTAACAATGAAATGCGCTCCGTCTCTTGTCTTTAAAGGGGGAACATCATTGAGCAAAGGTTGGAACTTGATACAACGTTTCTCAGAAGACATTGATATGGCTTTGGACCGAGAATATCTTGGTTTTGAAGGCGAATTAGAAAAAGCAGGTATACGAAGATTGAGAAGAAAATCTTATGAATATCTCACAACTGAGTTCACAGAAGAACTCAAAAGTAAGTTTGCTGAGGTCGGATTTACAAATGTTACAGTGAAATACCAGAAAGTGGAGAACCATGACCAAGACCCAATAATCATTGAAATTTATTATCCGAAATTGACTGAGAAGGAGACATACTTAAAACCGGGAGTGCTGGTGGAAGTCGGTAGTCGTTCTTTAAGAGACCCATTTACTAACAGAACTTTCTCCACTATAATAGCCGAAACCTACTCCGGACAACCATTTGCAGATAAACCGATTACTATCCCGACAGTTAATCCGGAGCGAACTTTCTTAGAAAAAATATTCTTATTACATGAAGAATTCCAGAAACCTGCAGAAAAAATTCGGGTAAACAGGCTAAGCAGGCATTTATACGATATCGAAAAGTTGAGTAATACTGAGTTTGCTAATATTGCGTTAAAAAATGGTGATTTATTTAATACAATCGTGGTTCATCGCAGCAAATTTAGTCCTATATCAGGTGTAGACTTTTCTAACCATAGACCTGACAAAATTGCTTTTGTTCCTCCCGAACATCTACTTAATGATTGGGAAGCCGATTACAAACAGATGCAGGAAAACATGATTTATAAAGAATCACTTCCATTTGTTGAACTTATTGAAAAGCTGAGAGTACTACAAACAAGAATTAATAGGGTCAAGTGGAATCAAGAAAAATCATTTAAAGGAGGTTTCACCCTGGCAACATTGATTCATTTCATAAAAGACATGTTTACTCTCAAAAGAAAAGGTACAAATGCAAAAAGATAGGAACACCAAAGATGACTTTCAGGCTACTGAACTGGGCGCAATTCCAGCAGACTGGCGATTCTTAGAGTTTCAAGACGTGATGACTGGTTTTTCCAGTGGAGCAACACCATATAGAGGTCGACCTGAGTATTATAAGGGAGATATAAAATGGATAACAAGTGGTGAACTAAACTACAATATTATCACTGATACTTTTGAAAAAATAACTGAAGAAGCTGTAAGTAATACAAACTTGAAAATACTTCCAAAAGGCACTTTTCTTATTGCAATTACAGGATTAGAAGCTGAGGGAACAAGAGGCAGTTGTGGTGTCACTGGAGTTGAGGCGACAACAAACCAGTCGTGTATGGCATTATTTCCAAAAGTAACATTGGATAATGGTTATCTGTACCATTTCTATGTATGGCAGGGGAAAACGCTTGCATTAAAATATTGCCAAGGAACTAAACAGCAAAGTTATACAGGGAAAATTGCACGAACTTTGCCAATAATTTTACCACCTACCAAATCCGAACAAACAGCAATTGCCACTACCCTATCCGATACCGATGGACTTATTGAGAGTCTTGAAAAACAGATATCAAAGAAACAAAACATCAAGCTGGGGGCGATGCAAGAGTTGCTTACAGGGCGAAAAAGATTAAATGGGTTTGTTAAGGAATGGGAAATTAAAATGTTGGGGGAGGTTGCATTAATTACTATGGGACAATCTCCCAAATCGGAATTTTATAATACTAATGGCATAGGATTGCCACTGATACAAGGTAACGCAGATATAGAAAACAGAAAAACAATCATACGATTTTTTACATCTGAAATTACAAAAGTTGGAGAATTAGGTTCAATTATTATGTCAGTAAGAGCACCCGTAGGTGAAATCTCGAAAGCTGGGTTCAAATGTTGTTTGGGAAGAGGAGTCTGCGCTATCAATAGCAAGAATGACTTTCTATATCATTACTTAATCTATCATGAAAAATCATGGGGCAAACTCTCTACTGGTTCTACATTTGATTCTGTCAATTCAGCACAGATAAGAAGTCTGCCTATTAAAATGCCAGTTGACGAAACAGAACAGATTGCAATCGCTCTTTTTCTAAATGAAATGGACCTTGAGATTGAAAGATTAGAGCAAAAGCTAACTAAATTCAGAATGATTAAGCGGGGAATGATGATTACATTATTAACCGGTAAAATAAGATTATCATGAGTCCAGTAGGTGATATCGAACGTATAACACAAGATAGAATTGTTGCCTTGTTTTCTGATAAAAGCAGACTCGATTATGAATATCTTGGCAATTGGTATGACCGGCTGAATAACAGTAATATAGACGAAGAATTACTTAGGAACTATTTACAGATAAATGGTTATAGTGATAGGTTAATAGGCAAAGCTATTTATGAACTTACAAAGGTTGCGGGGGTCCAGAACAAGAATCTTTATAGCATCAACAAAGATGTCTATACAATCTTACGCTATGGGGCAAAGGTTAAGGAAGATGTTGGTGAAAACACCCAGACGGTAAGGCTGATTGACTGGGAGAACCCAGACAATAATCATTTCGCCATTGCCGAAGAAGTATCCATAAAAGGCGAGAACACAAAAAGACCAGACATAGTTATTTATGTTAATGGTATTGCCCTTGGCACTCTTGAATTAAAGAGAAGTACGGTTTCGGTTACTGAAGGGATTCGTCAGAACCTGGACAATCAGAAAAGTATTTTTATCATGCCATTCTTTGCCACAGTACAATTAGTAATGGCAGGTAATGATACTGAAGGACTCAGGTATGGTGTGATTCATACACCTGAGAAGTATTACCTTAAGTGGAAAGAGGAAAGTGATGTAGAAAACCTTTTAGACCGACATCTTTTACAGGTCTGCCAAAAAGAACGCTTCCTTGGACTCATACATGATTTTATAGTGTATGATGCCGGTACAAAGAAAATCTGCCGGCACAATCAATACTTTGGGGTAAAGGCGGCACAAGAAAGGGTCCAGACCCGTGAAGGGGGAATCATCTGGCATACTCAGGGAAGTGGCAAGAGCATGATAATGGTATGGCTTACAAAATGGATTAAAGAACATATAAATGATGCCCGTGTACTCATTATTACAGACCGTGACGAACTTGACAAGCAAATCGAGAAGGTCTTTAAAGGTGTAGATGAACAGATTCATCGCACAACAAGTGGTAAGGATTTGGTTGAGAAACTTAATTTATCTCTGCCATGGCTGATGTGTTCGCTTATACATAAGTTCGGAAACAAGGAAGAAGCAGATTACGAAGGTTTCATTGAAGATATTTCAAAGTATCTGCCGAAAGACTTCAGTGCCAAAGGTGATATTTATGTGTATGTCGATGAGTGTCACAGGTCGCAATCCGGAGAACTTCATAAGGCAGTGAAAAAAATATTGCCAAATGCCATGTTCATTGGTTTTACCGGCACTCCTTTACTTAAAGCTGATAAGCAAAAGAGTATAGAAATCTTTGGAAACTATATTCATACCTACAAGTTCAATGAAGCTGTCAGAGATAAGGTGGTATTGGACTTACGATATGAAGCACGGGATGTTGACCAGAAAATCACTTCACAAGATAAAATTGATAAGTGGTTCGAGGCTAAAACAAGAGGTCTGACAGATTATGCCAGGATGCAACTGAAGCAGAAATGGGGTACAATGCAGACTATTCTGAGTTCCCAGTCCCGGCTTGAAAAGATTGTTGCAGACATAATGCTCGATATGGAAACCAAAGACCGTTTGGAAAGCGGTCATGGTAACGCAATGCTTGTTTCCGGAAGCATTTATGAGGCTTGTAAATACTACGAGTTGTTCCAGAATTCCGGGTTGAAGAAATGTGCCATAGTAACATCATATGTACCAAGTATTAATGATATCCGTGGAGAAAGTGTTGATGAGGAAAGCGTGACTGATAAGCTGAAAAAATACGAGGTATATCAGAGGATGCTTAATGGTAAATCCACTGAGACCTTTGAAGATGAGGCTAAGAAGAAGTTCATCGATGAACCAGGACAAATGAAACTTCTGATTGTGGTGGATAAACTATTGACCGGCTTTGATGCACCGCCAGCCACTTATTTATACATAGACAAAAAAATGCAAGACCATGGTCTTTTCCAGGCTATATGCCGGGTAAACAGATTGGATGGTGATGACAAGGAATTCGGTTACATTATTGACTATAAAGACCTTTTTAAAAGTCTCGAAGCATCGGTGACTGATTATACTACAGGAGCACTTGAAGGATATGATAAAAATGACGTAGCAGGTCTTTTATCTGACCGGTTACAGAAAACAAAAGAACTTCTCAATGATGCTCTGGAAAGTATCAGAACATTATGTGAACCCGTCAAATTGCCAAAAGATACTCTTGATTATATTCGATATTTCTGTGGGGAAAACACAGAAAATAAAGATGAGGTTAAGAAACATGAGCAAAAGCGACTTGCATTTTATAAGCATGTTTCACATCTGGTCAGAGCATATGCCGATATTGCAAATGAAATGGAAGAAGCTGGATATTCTGTAGCTGAGACCGATAAAATTCTGAAAGAAATCAGGCATTACGAGAATGCTAAATCAGAAGTTAAGCTGGCGAGTGCCGATTATATCGATTTAAAGGCATATGAACCTGCTATGAGACATCTGATTGACACCTACATCAGTGCTGAAGATAGTCAGGTTATTTCAGCATTTGATGACATGTCATTGGTTGAACTGATTGTGGAACGTGGTGAACAGGCGGTAGAAAAGTTACCTGCAAGCATCCGCAGGAACAGACAAGCGGTTGCCGAAACAATAGAAAATAACCTTCGAAAGGTCATTCATGATGAACGACCGATTAACCCAAAGTATTATGAGAACATGTCACAACTGCTCGATGAACTGATAGCACAAAGAAGGCAGGAAGCTATTGAGTATGAAAAATACCTGGCACAAATAGTTGAACTTACCAGGCAGATTAAACGACCGAATGAGACCAAATATCCAAAGACCCTTGATACAAGAGCCAAGCGTGCACTGTATGACAACCTTGACCATGATGAAGAATTGGCAAAAGTGCTGGATTACGAGGTCATTTACAATAAGAAGGATGACTGGCGTGGTAACAGGATAAAAGAGAAAGAAGTTCTGTACGCCATAAAAAAACACATTAAGGACGAAGAGAAACTAAAAAAAATCTTCGAACTGGTAAAGAATCAGCCTGAATATTAAAATGCACCAAATTGTCGTAAACAATATTGTCATTGATGTTGTAAGGAAAGACATTAAGAACCTTCACCTTTCAGTTTATCCGCCATCAGGTAAGGTTAGGATAGCTACACCAACCAAGGTGGATGATGAGGCAGTCAGATTATTTGCAATATCAAAAATGTCATGGATTAAGAAGAATCAGGCAAAATACATTAACCAACAACGGCAGCCGGAAAGAAAATATGTGTCAGGTGAAAGTCACTATTACCGTGGTCAGAGATACCTGCTGAATGTCATTAATCATACCGGACATCCGAAAATTGCTATAAGAAACAAGAGGTTTATTGACCTGTTTGTGAAACCTGACTACACCCAGGAACAGCGAGAAAATGTCATGACCAATTGGTACAGGAAGAATCTGAAAGAACAAATCCCGCCATTAATTGTGAAATGGCAGAAAGAAATTGGCATAGAGGATGTACAATGGGAAGTGAAGAAGATGAAGACCAAATGGGGTACATGCAACCGGGAGGCAAAACGAATATGGCTTAACCTTGAATTAGCTAAGAAACCGGAACACTGCCTGGAGTACATTATTGTACATGAAATGGTCCACTTCCTTGAGCGTAATCATACTGATAAATTTGTGGCTTACATGGATAAGTTTATGCCGGTATGGCGCAACTATAAGCAAGAATTAAATCGTTTTATATTGAAACATGAGGATTGGACATATTGACAATATGTCTGTGAGATAAGTCAACAATTGTAATATTATAACTGGTAATGATTTCAACAAATTCCGGTGTCAAGTGTCTTCGAACTGTTCGAGTGCTAACACCCATGTAATCAGCAATGCGTTTCTGAGTTATTCTCTTGCCATCCTGGAGCATCTGGATTGCCTCAGTAAAGATTTTATATTTCTTAGTATTCCTGGTATCATGGAAGGTTCTGGTAGCTTCTAACTGCCTTGTTTTACTATCAGTACTTTTATGATGTCGGGACCAGAAAACATATTTTTTTGATATTTCGTCTTTCTTTGACTTTTTGCGTATGACTTTGCTGAAGTCAAGTTCCCCATTGAGAAACTTTCTGTAGTTGTCAAGTACTATTTTAGTGACCTCTGCATCATCCGGCTTAGGATTACCACCAGGATTCGGGTCTTCACAATAGTAGAAATTTATCATCTTAACAGCATTAATAAGATAATCCACATGGCAGAAGGGGTTGTTGAATATTAATTTCATTGTTATGCTGCCAAGGGTCTTTGCTCTGTAATGTTCTTTTATAACATGGGACTTTGGTAACACAATCTCACAGACTTCCATACCATCAAGTCCTTCTATAGAATCCGTGCTTATTGGCTTATTTGGGTTGTCTTTGAAGTATCCCTCATCAAGTCTCGTACTCCAGTCTAACCTGTATGGGTAAGTATGCATTGCAATAATAAACTCTAAAAAGGGGACAGAAGTACTCATTATGTCCTTCCCCATATTCTTATACCTATAAACATTGAAGATGTTCGAGTATATACCCACATCTGTCCACTTTTTTAACAAATTCATAATGTTATCATAGTGTTCATCAAGAGAGATTGAATTTACTTGAAGTAATAATTTAGAATGTTTATGTAATATCTTATTATTAAGTGTGTTAGCATATATTGTATTTATCTGATTTATGTCAAGGCAATATCGATGAGAATGCGAATTATAGTAACATCCGGGGTCATATGGTAAAAAACATGCCCTTGCAACATTAGACCCAGATGTGTCCACTTCTTTGATGTTGAAGTTTGTCAGGTAATAATCTTTAAGGCTTTCATAGAAAGCATCATGATGCTCAATGGAAGTAATATTAGTGTTTACAACCACCTTAATACCCCCATTTGGAGAAGTAAAACATATACAGGTATACTTGTCCGCTATTAAATCTTTCTTAAGTTGAGGCATATCAACACCAAGATTTTTATTCTTATCGATGTCGACAATAAATAATCCTGTATGTCTAACTACATTCTGGTCCGTTTTTCTGCCATTAAACTTCTGTACAGAGAAATATGCCACAGGTAAGTTTTCCTTTGAAGTAATGTTTTTACGGTCAGATTTGGTACGGATATCATCAATTACCTTTGGCAAGAGAACCTGTTTACCATTCTTGATTTGACCTATGTAGTCATATACCATAACCAAAATATGGTCTGTTGGAACAGGCTTTCTTGAGTGTTTTTCGGTATATTCCAAGAATGCTTCCCGGAAAGAACTTAAATCCACAGTATTTATACTTGATGCATCCATAATTTTGGTTTTTAAAGTAGCATGGCAGTGTCTCATAACATCACCATGCTACTTTTATTTTAATACTTGTTCAACAACTCTTATTTTATCTTAAGGTTAATACTTCCTGTAGTATCAACTTCTATTAAAAGTCTTCGGACAGCTTCTCTGATGATTTCTGAAACTGAAATACCAGTTTTTTGTCTTATAACTCTTAATCTTGCTATCATCGAATCATCCATCCGACTATAGAGAATTTGTTTCTTCTTCTCTCTGAACTCTTTGTAACCCTGTACGGTTTCCATGTTTGTTATGTATTTAATAAAGTAATTTTTGTGAGGCACTTGTACCCCGGTTGTACTTATAAATACATACAAAAAAAGCAAAGAGACAGAATTCCAATAATTTTGTTAGAAAATCCTATCTTCTTCAGGAACTACCATTCTGTCTCGAAACCCGACTTCAATTCTTTTACCGGGTTCAAGTACCCATAAATGATAATGGTTATTGTAATCGACAATTCTTCCCATTGCCGGATAAAGTTCAATACCTTCACATTCTTCTCCACAGATATCATTCTTTATTTGTTGCAAATCCTGCCAATTATGTATCGGAGAATTATCATGTCTTGATATTTCTAAGTGTGTGTAATCACTGTTCCGTCTTACCCTGCATTGGTAAGTGTTATTAAAGTAAATGTCATCAGCATTTAGAATTTCCTTCAGCTCTTGCAGAATTTTTTGCGGCATTACGACTGAACCCATTTTGTCCCAATCCTTTACTTGCCATTTGTTGTTTTTAAGTTGCTCAAGATTTTCTTTTCTTAACGATGCTACTGTAATTTCTTTCTTCATATATAAATGTTTTAATCATGTGGCAATTTTGCCGTTAGAAATGATTGTACGTATTTGCATGAAAAAGTAGTACAGAATATCTCAAGTTTATTTTTGTTAAATTGAAAATAAACTATGTGATTTCTGTAACACTACTGAATTACAAGGAGGATGAGAGGTATGTTACTTATGACTTTTAATAAGCAATAATGACTCTTTGACGGACTTATTTGTCAAAAGAAACACTTGATACGGGGGAAACTTAATCTTTCAGTATAAAATAAAGTTGTGAAGAGACTATGAGTCAGTTAGAAGTTTTCAATTATTCGATATCTTGAAAGAGTTCGTATAATGGAATATCATAAAAGTTTGCAAGTAGATACAAATGCTGTATGCGAAACCAGCCTTGATTTTCAATTTTCGATATACTATTGCGTGACAAACCTATTTCTTCTGCAAGCTGTGCTTGAGTATAACCAAAGTTTACTCGATATAGCCGAAGTAGATTACATAGTTCAAGGTGTCTTCTCTGGGTTGTATCAGTCAGGGGTTCTTTTATCATAAGGTTTATATCTATTAATAAATACCATGCTGCAAACTAAAGTTGGAATTTATACTGAAGATAATTAGGGATTAAAGTCACCTTCTGACCCCAAAATGCCAGTTTACTGTACCCCGATTAGAAGAAGTAGTAGCATTAAATGCCAGTATTGACGGTGAATTATCGATTTTTGGAGATTTATTGGGTCAGAAGCGTACCGACATGCACGCATCCGGCATCGCTTAAAATTACAAAAAATATGAAATAATAGCCTGGGGTCTAATTAAAATCACTTAATGCCTTTAAAAAACTCTTCTGGAGATATGCCAATCGCATTCAAGACTTGAAGAAAATTACTCATTTTGTAGTCTTCTCCCTTCTGAATTCGCCAAAGGGTCATATTGTTTATGCTATGGCTTTCTGCAAATTTTTTATAATTGCTTCCCACAGTTTGCCGATGCTCAGCCACCTTTAATCCAATTTTCTTCATTCTTTGAGCAACCTCTTCCGGGAGTTCCGGGATTTCCCTTTTTGTCATGACAATAAAATTTTATCAAATGTATAAAAAAAGCATAAAATATTATGCATGCATAATACTTTATGCATATATTTGTGGTATGAGAAAACCGAAGAGAAGCACACCCACTGGAGCAAGTGTCAAGATATATCACCATGAGTTGGACCTGGAATATGTGCATAACTGTTCTTATTTCTTAATAACTGAGATAGTAGATGGCAAACCACAAAATACCTATTACTACAGAATACCAGATAGTTACAAAGACGAACGACTCTTGGGTGAGTTGCATGAACGATATTGTCCATACAGTCCGAATTAAAAATAAATTTGTAAACACATATATAATCACGGACATGATGAAACCAAAAATAAACCAACACTAAATCTATATGAAAATCCACAGCCGCAATTATTCAAACTACAAGATGTTTAATCCAGCAACTGGCGAAGTAATTATTTCAGAAGAATGCCATGATAATGCAAAATCATTGAAAGGTTATTGGATTGACGATTCTCTTAATGAGCCAATTATAAATGATGACAAACTAAAAACAGCATGGGAAGCCTTTGTAGAAAACTTTAATAAAGACAATCTTGGTACTCCCTTCTGCTGGGATGATTTGGACAAATTTCTACGGGTTTATGACAACCCTTTATGGATAGGATATGAAATCACCAGCAGTGGAATTGCTTGTGGTCCTATTGGTTATACTGTTGTTTATATTGTTGATAAAGACGTAATTGTTGAAGAATTGGGGTAAGAACAAGTTGATATAGAGAATAGGGATGACCAGAAATGAGCAATTGCAAAAAATTAATATACTTATGAAACAGATAGAAACGAAAACTAACATAGCCAAAATTGAATCTTCAATGGAAATTACAAAAAGATGGGAAAACAAATGTTCAGCCTTCCTTGTCGGCAAAACAATCAAATATGTCCGGTATCAATATACCTGTGAAATAAAAGATTTGGGATGGTCAAAAAAATCACTGGTGATATTCTTCTCGGATGGGTCATATCTATTCCCTTCCAGTGATGATGAAGGAAATAATGCCGGAGCACTTTTTACCTCATTCGAGGGTATTGAAGGAATTCCTACAATTTAAGTTTGTATACCACATTTGTAAATCAAAATTATTAAGGATGAAACACATAGCATTATATGTACGTGTTAGTACGAGCGAACAGACAGTTGAGAACCAGAAAATCAGACTTCTTGAGTATGCTGAGAAGAACAACTGCACTTTTGATATGTATGAAGAGACGGAAAGTACCCGCAAAACCCGTCCTGTAAAACAAGCACTTTTGGCAAAGCTACGTCAGAAGTATTATGATGCTGTGATTGTTTACAAACTTGACCGTTGGGCAAGGTCTTCCACTGAACTTATACTCGACACCAAAGAACTCATTGATAAAGGCATAGGTTTCATTAGTATATCCGACAATCTTGACTTTTCGACAGCTTCTGGGAAATTACACTTCCAGATACTCAGTGCATTTGCCGAATTTGAACGTGAACTAATCCGGGAGAGGACAATCGAAGGACTCCGCAGAGCAAAGCTGCAAGGGAAACAAGCTGGACGACCAAAAGGTAGCCGGGATAACAAGAAGCGAAAAAAATCCGGTTATATTCTCCGAGAAGCTAAAAAGAGGCAAAACTTTGATATCGTTTCAGGAGTAAATAAGGACATTTCGGAATACATTAACTAAGCATAAGGTCAGATTGTTTTAAGCCTTTCTCAACCTTATCCAAGACATCATGATAGTAGTCAATTCCCTGCTTGTTTATTGAGATTACCATAATTCCCATATTTTTTAATAGTTTAATTTTACCTTTTGCATCCGGAACATGCTCTTCGGGGATATAATAGAAAATTTTATTCTTTATTTCTCTCGATTTGGACACAATCAACTTTGCTCGATAAGTTAATAACCACCAAAGGTCAATTTCAATGAAATCCATTCTCAACCCTATTATGTGAACTTCATTTGAGAAGAGCAAATCAACCCATGAGTCAGGATTCTCAGAAAGAGAATTTAGCCTGTGAATGAGAGCAATTTTGTTTACTTTTTTAGATTCATATTGAGTTCCTGAGACAACATAATTCCTTAGCATCTGTAGTTGACCACAATAATGTTCGTAACCTAAATTAATGCTGTTAAGAATATGTATCTCACCATGAATATGCCAGACATTCCGACCATTCCAGAAATCTGTATAACGTCTGAAAATACTGTATTTGGTTTCCTCTATTTTACCTGATTTTTGCCAGTCCAATCCGTTTTCAAGAACATAATCATAATTTGTGGTGATGATGTGAAAAGGTTTAATTCCATTAATTCTCTCATGAATTTCGTTTGGCACAATTTTAATTACGTTATCTGCAATTATATGCTTTAAGTCTGTCTCAGAAACTTGTTTATGCCGCATTCCATGAAGAAGAAGGTTTTCGTAACCTAATGGGAATTCTCTTTTCAGGTCATCGATATCATCCAAATTACCAGCCTTTTCACTAAGTTTCCTTAATATGTTTTCCCAGGATTCTTTATTGTTAAGATTATTTATGCCATTACCGATAAAGAGCACTTTATTGTTTTTCCTTACGGAATGTTTAAGTGAGTTGTTGCTTGCCATCTTAGAAAATCAGTATATACTTTAAACAAGTTCTATTTCAAAGTTAACAATTCAACTATTAGTTAAGAATATTGCTTCATGTTTTTCAAGAATACTCCCCCAAATAATTATTGGTTGAATTTTGTGCCAGAAAAGTAC
>CAIMVD010000058.1 GCA_903844815.1 uncultured Bacteroidota bacterium
CTAACAGTCCTATAATATTACCCATTTTGCATTCCTGGATTTTACTACTTATGGCAAGTGATCTATTCTGTTTCATTATCTTTGGTTTTTATTTAATACAAAGATAATATAATTATTAAGTTAGCGCCATTACCTTTGAAGGGGGCCAGGGGGATGTTCTTACTGAGATACGCTAACGCACAGACTTAGAAAGGATTATATAAATCCATGGAAGTAAGCTGTGATTTAAAAAATATTCCTGTATGACAAAAATGCCTGGTCAGGTTTTTAAACCAATATTTGTGTTATCCGTTTTAAGCTTCATCTTAATTTCCTGCAAGCAGGAAGAGAGGTCAGTTAAGGATATTATGGACAGTAAAATCTCATTTTTGACAAGGGCGTTGGATCAGAAGGAATTGCTGTCGATCGTTTATGATAAAGCATTTTCATTATTTTCAGAAGAGGAAAAAGAGATACTTGCAACCCGTCACTGGAGTTTTGATGTAAATGTTCCGGTTACAGTCTCCGTGATGCGAAGTGTAAAACAGAAGATAGAGCCCTTCTGGTTGAAAGAAAAGGGATTTGTTAAAACCGGGTTGTCGATGAAGAATGAGCAGACAACCTACGAGGTATGGCAAAAGACTTTCGTTACTGGTACTGTCGGTCTTGGAATTAACGGAATTGAAAACTATTCACTTCATTATTTTGTTTCGGTAGCACCGCAGAATAACGACGATAAACTAATTTTGAGCAATTTCTTTCCTGCTAATCAGCATATAGATACTCTTGAGAACGGAGCATTTACATATCACGATTGGGATGAACTGGTGCTCACGGATGTGCCCGAATCGATGAAAGGTCAGAAGCTTCTAACCACAATAAGAGGCAGGGGAGTTGAAAGCCAGCTCACAGGTGTATTCCGGATTACCGATTACCCTTCATCGGAAATACCCGATCAGGTGATGGTGACCTGGAGTTCAGAACCTTCAACCGGTATTGATATTCAATGGCGGACCGATTCTACGGCTGATGAAGGAATTATAAAATACAGGTTGGTTGGCACCACTGAGGAGTTTTCAGATTCTGCACAGAAGTATTTAATGATCGACCGTTCTCTTGTAAATGATCCTGTGATAAACCGTTTCACTGCAAAACTCCGGAACCTTAAACCCGCAACTTCATATGAATATCTTATTTCTCCCGAAACTGAATGGTCAGAGGAGCAGGTTTTCACAACAGCCGAAGAGGATTCTACTTTCTCATTTATCTGGTTTGGCGATACTCATCATTCTCCGGAATTTGGGAAACTAATAAATGCTGCCGAACAGAGGCATCCCGAGACGGCTTTTTACTCAATTGCCGGCGATATAGTAAGCGAAGGATTGTTCCGTAACCAATGGGATGATATTTTTGATTTCACTGGAAAAGTAATCAACCGAAAACCTCTTATGCTGGTGCCGGGAAACCATGATAACAGGAGTGGACTCGGAGCTCTGATGTATCGGGAACTGTTCAGTTATCCTTTGAACGGACCTGAAGGTGTTGAAAAGGAACATACTTATTCGTTCAGATATAAAAACGCTCTGTTCCTGATGATCGATGCTACATCACCTGTTGATGCCCAGACAAAATGGATAGAGGAACAGCTTTCCGGGTCAGATGCGGAATGGAAATTTGCGATGTTCCATTTTCCTCCCTATTCATCTGATGGTGGTTATCCGGAGATAAGGAAAAAATGGTGTCCTCTGTTCGATAAATATCATGTTGATATTGTTATGTCGGGCCATGTGCATAACTATATGCGAACCAAGCCTATGAATGATGACGAACCGGTTGCATCTCCCTCAGCAGGAACTATTTATCTTGTTTCGATAGGGATCCCCGATAATGATCCCTATGAAAAACTTTCATTTACCGATTCTCAGGTAAGCGATGAGATGCTCTACCAGAATATTACAATAACAGGTAATA
The DNA here is from genome assembly GCA_903844815.1 of uncultured Bacteroidota bacterium. GTDB lineage: Bacteria > Bacteroidota > Bacteroidia > Bacteroidales > VadinHA17 > LD21. Next base: position 1,951 of record CAIMVD010000058.1, read on the forward strand.
AGCTTGATTATAAGGCAATGAATATCGATGGTGTTGTGAGGGATAAGCTGATAATTTCAAAATAGTCTGGTGTTAATTTAAAAAGAAGAAAGATGAAAGCAATAATCAGAAAAAGTGTTACTGTTTCATTTTTAATGTTAATTGTCAGTGGATTAGTTAATTCCCAGGGAGTTACCGGGACAATCCAAAAACTCTGGGAACCTCAAAACGACGAAGTTTTTCTTCAGGAATCTGTGAAGAAGATTCTGACTGATAACCCTGTTACAGGAATAGCAATTCATGAAAACAGCTGCTTCGCTGTAGTCGGAGAAAAGATTTGGATCGTTGAAAATGAAGTTCTGACCCTTGATAAAGGATCTCCTGTTGGCATAAAACGTCTTATCTCTGCCGGTGGTGATCTGTGGGCGCTTGCTTCATCGGGGCTTTACAGGTTTAAAGAAGGGAAATGGCAGCAGCTCGATGATAAGGAATTTGTCGATATGTGCGTTCATCAGGGAAAAGTTCATGCTGCAACTTCCGGTGAGATTTATCGTCTTGAAAATGACAGGTTTATTTCTATAAAGCCTGCCGGCGGATATAATTCGAGTGATATGACTGTTCTGATGGCCGATGGGAGCCAGGTTCATGCCGAACCTGTTAGGCTGGGGCCCATAACCCGTATTGAATCATATAGTAATACCCTATATGTCCTGGAACCTGGTAAAATTGTTATGTTCGATGGGTTAATTGTCAACAGGGACTTTGTTGACTGGGGAAAACTTCTCTCACCAAAAACAACTGATATGCTGAGTTTCGGCAGCCGGATGTTTATAAGTACCGGGAAAGGTCTCGGGGTTTTGCGCGGAGCATCACTTTCGGTAATAAAAGGGTCAGATGGCCTTCCCGTAGAAAATACGACCTGTCTTACCGCAGGATTTGACGGTGACCTTTGGATCGGAACTACGAATGGCCTTGTAAGGATGCTTACGGGTGAATGGCATTATTTTGGTGCAGATCAATGGCTTCCCGGAAAAAATGTGAATGGCATTGCCGTGGGAAATAAAGTTGTTTACGCAGCAACTGATAAGGGAATAAGCATTCTGATCTATGAGCCCTATACCTTACTGAAAAAAGCTTCATTTTACGAAAGACACCTCGATGAATGGGGACAAAGACGGCTTGGGTTTATCCATCACCTCTATAAAAAAGGCGATGAATGGATTAGGGAAATAAGCGATAATGACGGGGGGAATACTGCTCCTTATCTCGCTGCAATGAGTTATAAATATGCTGTTACCGGGGATAAAAAGGCAAGGGAAGAGGCAGTGAATGCATTCAATGCAATGATCTGGCTTGAGAGGATTTCTCCAAAAGAAGGTTTTTTTGCCAGGGCAATTTTCTCTCCAACTGGCGACAATGATGAGATGGCTACGCAGGGATCAGGAGGGTTGCCGGCTAAATGGTATAAGTCGAAGGATGGAAAATGGTACTGGAAGGGCGATACTTCGAGCGATGAAGTAACTGCCCATTTCTATGCAGTATCACTGTTTTATGACCTGGCGGCTGAAGGAAAGGAGAAGGAGATGGCAAGAGAGCATCTGCGACGGATTGCATCTTATATTCAGGAGAATGGCTGGGTTCTTATTGATATGGATGGAAAACCAACCCGGTGGGGACAATGGAACCCCGAATATCTGCTTCGGCCCTATGGGTATGTCGACCGAGGACTAAATGGACTTGAAGCCCTGACATATATGCAGACTACACTAACCCTTACAGGCGATAAGAAATTTAAAGCAGGACTCGATCAGCTTATAAAATGGGGGTATGATCAGAATACTATCCGGCAGAAAAACACCTTTCCTCCCGAATCAATAGCACCATGGGATGATGACCTTGCATTTCAGGCATATAATACAATTCTGAGGTATACTACTGATCCTGTGCTCAGATCTGTTATTCTAAGGAGCTTAGAGCGTACGTGGGAAGTAAAGAGAATGTATCATACCCCCTGGTTTAATTTTTCATACGGAGCACTGACCGGAAATGATTGTGAACTGGAGCAGTCGGTAAAATATATGCGTGAATATAAACTTGATTGCATTGAGTACAGCTACAGGAATACCGATCGGGACGATCTTTTCATGGAGAAGGGTTATACCTCTTACGAAGGTGCAATAAGAGCTTTTTCTCCAAGGGAATCCTCAGGGGGCATGGAGGCTGACGGAGGTGCAGGAGGAAGGGTTGTACGGGAGCCAACAGAATTCCTGAGGGATTACTGGATGGCCCGTTATAATGGATTTATTAAAGCTCCGTCAACAAATGATCCGGATCTGATTTCAGTGAAGCTATCTGGTAATAATTATGGTGCGAAACCATATAGCGGACCTGCGAGACCGGTTTTGTATTAGGATTAACTTTTTTAACCACGGATTAACACAGAGTTACACGGAGGGAGCACGGAGTTAATAGAAATATTTTAATTCAGTATCACATAAAAACATAGTATTCCTGAGGGATGATTTTTGTTAAATTGATTTTAAAAATTCTCCCGCACAACACCCCGGAGGTTATCTGCAGGTAGGGCTGGATGCCTATTCAAAAAGAAGATCGGGTGTACTTAAGGGTAGGTGCGTTTAGTCCCTAATGATGCCCAACTGAAAACAAACAGCATCAATAATTTGATTCTGAATTTCCTTAGAAGTTATTTGTCCGTATTTTTTCGAAAGCCGAGTTTTATCAATTGTTATGATCTGATGTCACAAAGCAATAGACTCATTATCAAGACCAAAAATCCCCGGAGGAATTAATACTTCATTGGGGTAAACAAATCTGCCTTGTTTGCGGGAAGTTATTGGAACTATATTGACAATATTGAGTAAAGAATTAATATCATCCTCACTGATGATCAGAACCGGTCTGGACTATCCCTGCTCAGATCCTACAACCGGATCGAGGTTAGCTCGCCAGATAGTCCATTTTTTATTCTTCATTTCTGTTCATTATCAGAATACCTGAAGTCTGATTCAATCTCTGCAATATCCGAAAGGAATATAGGGTCAACGGCTGCTTTTTTAAGCAAAGCGATTTTTTCCTCTCTGTTCTCATCTATATCTTCAATAGTAACCCGTACCTTTTTTTTTGATTGAAATCTAACGGGCAGGTTGATAACTATCTGGTTATTCTTTTGAACATCATATGTTTTCTCGAAAGTCATAATCTGTTTTTTTTGTAAAATTGCGAAATGTTTTAATAAGATCGATTTGCTCCTGCACTTTCACAATTTGCCTGAGCATTAGAAATTTTGAATTACATGGCTTTGATTATTATTTCTGGGAGAAAAAGCGAGTCATTCCGAAAGAACTAAGCTAATCGCTGGTTTGTAAAACAGATTTTTAGGTTTCCTGGTAAGGTATTCCGGAACTGCCAGACTTTGCATTACCCAGGTTCCTTTTGAGAAAAGCCAAAACTTGTATTCTGATTCTTCTGCCGGAAAATAATACAGAAATGGGGAATAAAGAGTTGTTTTATCCCCAAGATTATTTTGAAACTCCCTTTTATTTTCTGGTATAATAAGGACCTCAACTCCGACAAACAGACCAGTTCCGGGTAATGTCAGATTATACCTCCCGAGGTCAATCTTCAATAATTGACTTTTTTCTGCAACAATTAAATCTATAGGATCAGTTAACAAATCCTCTGTGGGCTTTAATCCATTACCCGCTTTAAAAATTCTAATTCTGCTAAATGTTGGTGTGGAATTAAAACTTTTTAAATAGATCCATATTTCTTTAATCTTAGTTACAGATCCATAGCTCTGGTCATAAGGTATATATATCGACTCAATTGAGGGTTCCTTTGCTCTATAAGGCAAATAAAGAGTGCCTCTCCCATTAAAAGGTTCTTTAGAATATGTGATTTCACAATCCTTTATTTTAAACTCGTTAACGATAATACTCTTAGGCTTTTTTAGTGAGGGTTTGATGAAGACCTCTGAGAGATTAATTGTAAGTGGTTCCAGAACAATTGTATCATTATTACACGCATTAATGCAAAGATGTCGGGGCTTATACCCAATATAAGTAATGACTAAACTATCCATTTTTAAAGAATCAGGCAGAGTAAGTTCGAAAAATCCTTTTTTATCAGTCGATATTCCAATTGGATGATTGAACACCATTACGCTGGCATAAGAAAGTACCTGATGATTTTGAGAATCGCTTACACACCCAGATATTTTGAAGGTCTGTCCAAAAGATAAGGATGAAATTATTATTAAGAAGCAAAGAGATATTGCATTCTTCATTGTGATTTAGGTTAAGATACTATCGGAGCATGAAAAAAGGTATTATTAAAACGAATTAAATCATGTTTTCGTATTATCGAATTTTGTAACAATCACTCATTAAAATCACCTCCATTTTATTAATACTTTATATGAGTATCGGGAATGAGTAATAAATATTTGTGATAAGAATTTTCACGTGATTATCAAGTAACAAATAAGATTCCTCCCTCATCCGCCTTTCGCAACTTTCAAATTAATTGTACTTTACATGGCGGTTTCGGTCGGAATGACATGTCTTTTTATTATATGGGAGGGGAAGAAGCGGCGATTCTCAAGTGGAGTTTTTCTATTTGAAACAATTAGTCGAAGAGAATCGCCGCTTCTTCCCCTCCCTGATCCCCAAAATAATTTGTCATTCCGAACGAAGCCGCCGTAAATAATTATCAATCAACATGAAGATATCAACTAAAGGCGGAGAAGTGAGGAATCTTATCGTGCATTCGAATCAATCCTTATATTGTTTTCATGGTATTACACCAGATCTATCAAAGCATTAAGGACAAGGGGAAAAAAGAAAAATTTCTGTTACTTGAAAAATAGCCAGATAAATAACTAAGAAAATTAGTTAAGAATGCTTTTATTATTCATGCCCGATAGTCATAATACTTTAACACTATTATGAATTGATTCTTTCTTTTCCTTTTTCCATTGCATTTTAAAAAGTACTGGACGTTTATCTCTTCAGCAACCAAATATCACAAACCTTCGACATCTGCCTCCAGTTCAGGTGCGACTCTTCCGGCTGGTCAAAGGTGACCTCTATTTTGCCATCGCTGATTAATTTACGCGGAACCAGGAACTCTTTAAACTCCTCCAGGCCCTTATTATATAGAATGGGTTCGATTCTTTCTCCGTCGATTCGAAGCAAAGCATCACCATAACCTGCAATACGGATCAGATACCTTCCGTTAGGATCAAGATCGGCATAATTAAGTATTGGAAAATTCTGGAAAAGCTGGGTCGAGAGCCTTTTCCTGCTCATCCCGTTGTCCCACCAGGCAAAATCGGTTGCATCATCCACAGACGTTTTTACCCTCGGGCCCTTCGAAAGATCAGATACATTATCATAATAACTCCCGGGACCGGGATTTTCCCATTTGCGAATAACTTCTATCCTGTCAAGCTTTTCTTTTTCCGATGGTAACTTCCTGATCTTTTCAAATTCATCGGCAAGCCACCAGCGGTTATTAAGCGGATAATCAATGAAATCGAGAATTGCTCCCCTTTCAGCTCCGCTTGCATTATATTTTTTTACACTGGTCTGCATTCCGATTGATTTGAAGAGTGCATCGCAATAATCAACTATCTTCTGCCTAAGATCAGGACTGACAGGTTTGGTATCTGCCATGTTTACAATTGCCAGTGCGTCGTCCATAGCTTTCTCTGATCCGGTTGCAACTGCTTGCTCAAGAATCAGATTGGCCTTTTTCTCCAGATCCTGCTCATAAATTTTGCGCCGTTTTACATAAGTGTCGTAATATGACCTCAACACAAGCTGCTGCCAGCGCCAGTTTTCCTTAAGTTCAGGATGTTTCGATTCAAGGTTCTGCCAGAAGGCAAAAGTTGTTTCAATTGCCCCATTTTCCTCAACCGGGCCCACCCAGTTTCTTTCAAGGGCAAGTATGCCGTCAGCTCCTGAATCAGAGAGAGTTGAACCAAAGAAGAATCGTGAATATTCAACCATCACCTTCCTGACATCTTTTTCAGGGTCCCACGCCAACTGGCTCCAGACAACCTTATTTACGTCGTCATGCACACCGTCGGAGTAGGAGAGGAAACCATTCGTAAACGGGGCAAACCGGTTATGGATTTTTGCATAATAAAAAGGCTGGGGATTGCAGACCTCACGGCCTTCTGTCAGGGCAAAAGCCTGGTCCCAGTTCAGAGTAGGATACTGGCACCTTACTGTATGTGTTATATCAGCATAATGGCGGATCATGTATTTTTCCGGAAGCCTGAACCGGGTATCTGCAATGTCGGGGCTTCCCGGGCCGCAAACCACACCTGCAAGCCAGTGAGGATTGTTCTCCTTTAAATACTGATAGAAATAGTCAACCTCTTCTTCATTAAACCCTTGCAAAGAGATCCAGACTCCGGCAGCAGGATGATATTTTTTAAGCTCTGCTGCTAACTCTTTAAGGAAGGGCATTACATATTTCGGATGATTATTGCCGGGATCACCTCCGGGGAAAAATACTCCATCGAGGCGCGGACAGGATTTGTAGAATTCGGAATGTTTCTTAACCTCTTCATTGAATTTGTTCTGATCGGAGAGGTCGGCATCCGATGGTGTCCATACCCAGTAATCGAGACCGTAATTATTGCAGATATTGCTTATTGCTCTGTTCATTTCATCACGCGGGACCTTCATGTTCGGTCCGGGAGGGCCATCCTGAAAGGGGATGTTTTCAACACAGTTCGATCCGAATAGTGCCAGCTCCCTTATATATTTCTCATATTGTTCAATCGTCCATGCGTCCCACGAGTTGGCAGTGTTACGGTATCCAAGCTGATGGCCCCTTATCGGGTAAACCGGTGCAGTTGCTACCTGGTCGGTTTCATTGAACAATATCCTGTTTTTAGAAACATTTGCAGTCCTCAAAAACTGACCCGCGGCGAAAAGTATTCCCCGTTCATCTGCTCCGATGAGCCACAGGATATCATCTGTCCCTGATTTATCCAGAAAGATCCTGAATCCTTCCGGTTTTTTCTCCGGGAGATTGTCACCTGACCTTTGGGGTACCTTTGTTCCATTCAAATCCGAATCAGTTACAAGGGCAAGGGCAATCAAAGGACTCCTGACCGGAGTTGTTATCACTTTAAGGTTAAGCATTGACCGTTGAGCAATCTCCTCCTGCAGAACCCTTATTACGGTCTCCCTTACCGGGGATTTAATATTTGGGGAAGCAATCAAAACTGATTTACTTAGATCAATTTCATGTACAAATGGTTCAACGGAATTTGAATAAGAGATTGAATTGAATAGTAATAAGCCTATTCCCAAAGCACAGATTTGTAATGAATTATTTCTCATTTTCTAGAATGGGTTTTTAAGTGTTAATAGAAAACCGTTAAATTTCAAGTATCTATAATGTTCTTTTTTAAACGCAGGGTTTAAGCTCTCTGCTGGCGCCGATTTGTAATCGGGGCCAGTTGCTTTATTAAAAGTAAATACACGGATTGCAAATCCGCGCCAGCTTAGGTCTCTCTGTGTAACAAAAGAAGAACTTACACAGAGTTCCACTGAGGTATCACAGAGGTCCACAGAGTTTTATTCAGAGCCAATAGATCAACTTTACAGAATAAATATTTCATTCTTTTATTTTCATTGAGGGCGGAGCATCTGCAGGTAGGCTTCCCCATTTTTTATTTGGTTCAGGCCCCATATCGAATTCAAGTACTCCGCCATCAGTAATCTCTTTATGGGTTATCCACGTCCTTCCAAATGGTTTTCCGTTAAGGTTGGCCGATTGAATATATTTATTGTCTACTGAATTATTACGGGTCAGAATAGAAAAGGTTATATTATTACCAAGATCGATTGAGGCTTTGCCGAAAACCGGACTTCCAATAGCATAGGTTGTCTGTCCGGGAGTTACCGGATAGAATCCAAGTGCGCTGAATATGTACCACGATGAGAGTGAACCCATATCCTCATTGCCGCAAAGACCTCCGGGACCAGTCCTGTAGAGCTCTTCAGTCACTTCCCTTAC
>CAIMVD010000059.1 GCA_903844815.1 uncultured Bacteroidota bacterium
GGTATGACTAAAGGGCACAAAGGATAGGTATTTAGAATATTCCCCGCTGGCGCGCATCTGTGATCCGTGCCTGATTGTTATCGCACGGATTGCAAATCCGCGCGAGCGAGGGTCCACAGCCATTCACCCTGCCCTGAGCCCCCTGCCCTGTGCCATCAGCTCATCTCTCATTTCTTTCTGATCCTCTTCTTATCAACCGGCAATCCCTGCTTCTTCCACCCATTTATTCCTCCGTCAAGGGAGTACAAACGTCTGAACCCCTCCTCATAGAATCCCTTCGCCACCCTCTTGCTCCGGAAACCTGAGGTACAGTAGAGAAACAGCGACATAGCTTTAGCTATCGTATCGGCCGGAACCTTAAGGCTCCCGGATGCGGGCAGGTTCACCGCCCCTTTGATCCTGATCTTTCGAAATTCAAAATACTCCCTCACGTCAATAACCATCACATTCCCTGCAGTGTCCATCGCATTCTTAAACAGTGCGGGATTGAAAGAAATGTATTTCAGAGAATCGGGAACCTGCGCGGCAAGGCTGGAGCAGAAAAGCAGTATTGAAAGTGAAATTAGAAGTAGTGATTTCATTTCAGATATTTTTGATGCTGGATAATCAACATCAAAATTAAAAAAGCTGCACATTGTAATGGCAGCTTTTGGATTATTTTATTTTTAAATTTCTTTTTAAACACAAAGGGCTCAATGGGTTTACAAAGGACACGAAGAATTTATTTTCACCATGTAGTTACATGAAGTTGCGCCAGTCTCAGTCCCTCAGTCTCTCAGTCTCTCAGTCTCTAAGTCTCTAAGTCTTGAACTCCACATGTAGCGTGCCTGATTATTTCTGCTTCATCTTCGCATCCATGCAAAGCGTGGCATGTGGAACAGCCCTGAGGCGTTCTTTCGAGATCAGCTTGCCTGTCTCGCGGCAGATACCGTAAGTCTTGTTTTCGATACGGATGAGTGCAGCCTGGAGATGCTGTATGAACTTCAGCTGACGCTGGGCAAGCCTTCCGGCCTCTTCCTTCGACAAGGTGGTAGCACCTTCCTCAAGCACTTTGAAGGTGGGAGATGTATCCATAGTATCATTGCTCTCTTCGTGAGTAATGCTCGATTTGAGAATCTCATAATCTTTCTTGGCTTTATCAAGCTTATTCAGAATAATACTTCTGAACTCTCCAAGCTCTTCATCCGAATATCTAGTCTTTTCCGCCATAGCATAAGATTTTTATTGGGTCAAAGGTATTCAAAAATTATTAAATTAAAAATTAAGTAATTTAGCAACGAAAGGAAGTCGTTTCGCTTTCCGCAGCTTATCTCGACCTCGCATGCCTGAAGAGTATATTCCTCAACGCCTTCCAGAAATAAAAGAAATCGGTAATATACGGAGACTTGTCATATGCATCGAGGTACCGGATCTCAGAGGACTGGATTTCCTCGAGATTGTTGGGCATATCAACGTAGAAGGGAGGGATAAGACCGGGTTTGTATTTTATACGCCGCTCCTTTACATCCTTCCTGTAAAGTTCGAAATAATGACGGCTGAGCGGCCTTACTCCGATAAGCTTCATCTCGCCGCGGAGAATATTGAATAACATAGGCACTTCATCGAGCCAGGTCTTCCTGCAAAATGCTCCCCACGATGTAATCCTGAAGTCATTCCTGAACTTGCCCCCGTCATTCAGGTTATAAAGGGAATAGACATAATCCTGGATGTATTCCGAATAGGGGTGCATGGTACGAAGCTTATAGACCTTTATGATTTCGCCACCCCTGCCTATCCTGGGAAGGGCTATCAGGGTGCTGAGGGCATTATCCTTGTGGGGCAAGGGCTCCTTTTTTTTCTTCGCCTCTACGCACAAAAGGTTCTCGATCATAGCTTCCTTCTTTATCCGGAACCCCGCACGGGAAAGTCTTCCGAGCGCTTCAGCCCTCGAGATTACCACATTCTCGCCACGGGTTAAAAAGGTATGGATCCAACTCGTGAGCTTTAGTTTCGGGAAGATCCTCTTCAGCACGAAATCGGCGCAGTAAAAAGCATAATTGATAACAGGAGGATATTTCTTAAGCAGCCTGTTTTTCCTCTGGTCTTTTGTCTCCACACAGCACATGAAATAACCATCCGTTTCGAGTTTCCTGTTGACTGAATCGAGGAAATTGTCGAGTTTCCTGATGTCGTTTATCCGGTGGAGATTGATGATATAATTGTACTTGTTTCCTGGCAGACCGGCAATGTTGAAGATCGTAGTTGTCGACAGTACTGCGGTGGCGCCGCCGAGATGCTTTCCTGAGAGTCGCATTACAGCCTGGGCCAGATCTGCGCCGCATTCGTTTTCAATTGCAGCAATGATCTCCGGATCGATTGCCGGAACATCATATTCATCGTATTGATTTGCCCTGGTTTCGTTAATAAGTTCCGACTCGGAAGGCGTTTCATACATCCGGATCTCATCGAGATACTCGAAATTCTGAAAGTCGGCCTTCCTGAAAGATATGAAAGACCACCCGGAAAGAAGCTCAAACATCGTTGCCAGCAGCGAAGTCCCGAGTATTATGGTCTCCGAATATTCAAAATGGTTTAGGAAGAGAAGAATGATGGCTAAAATAGTCACTGTGATGAAATTGCTTTCCAGGACCCTCAGGAAAAGAGTATTAATGTTCACTATCCTTCCGCGCAGAAGTTTTCCGTTAAGGAGGGAGACGCTTATCCAGATAATAGTCATTGCCAGGAATACCGGTCCGTGATTAGGAAGGTTGGCCCTCTTTTCCCCCGGAATGGCAAGGAAAACAATGGCAAACGACAGCGCCAGTATGGTGGCATCACCGGTTATGGTAAGGAATCGGAATCTCTTATTTTTCATAAAATAGTAAACCTTGGCACAAAAATAACTCAAAAACGGCTGGAATGTTTAACTGTATTGTATCTTTTATTTCATGATGCAATACAATCCTCTTTATCAGTCATCATTTATTGCGATCCTCAATTTTGCTCTTTTTGGTCTGTCATACGTCAATCGGTCAAAAGTAATGCTAAAAGCCAATAATTTAAACGCGAGTCTGTTTCTCTAATCAAAAAAAGGCTAAACGCAGCAATTATTAGTCTCACTGCACGGTATTTTTGACTAACCGCATGAATTTTGAGGATGAACGGTCCATTAAAACCCCACCGTCACTCCTCCGTTGACTGTATTCCTGGAGCCATAAAAATATTCCGGACTCCATCTCTCATCTCCGCTGATGTCGCTCCTTACGCAGGATCCCCATACGTAAATGTCGTTTATGATCTGCCATGAGGCCTTAAAGCCATACGAGGTGTTGTGCCACTCGATTGTCTCCAGGGGTGGGTTGCCCAGCCTGTTTGTACCAAGATCAGTATAGTCAGGACCCCTTACTGCATCACTGAGGAAAAGACAGAGATCCATCGTCCTCATGGGACGGTAGTTTAACGCAACATACCACTCCTTCGAATTATCCCTCAGGTAATGGCCGAGGTTATAATGAGCCGTCTCAAAGGTGAGGGTTGGCACATAGTGCTGAAAGGTGAGGGGATAGGTATAGGTGAACTCGGTTGTAAGAGAGAGGTTCTGAACGGGAAGGTCCCATACCCTGAAGCCTGCCTTCCAGCTGAAGAAATTCCACTCATCATCCATTGTGAACCGGCTAACCGACAGCTCGTCGATGAAGAGCGAGGCATACAGGTGAAGATTCTTTATCTGCCTCGAGCTGGCATCGAAGAACATCTGAGAATTCATGTTGTCGATGCCTGAGGTGAGAGAATGGTCGACCGACTTGTAGAACAAAACTGGTATAAGGTAGGCCGGGTTGACGTTATTGTCGCTGTAGACTACACTGTTTCCTGCCGAGAGTTTGAGATTTTTGAAAGGGGTGAAGGTTAACATGTTTGCAGCGATGAACTTCTTGCGGTACACCTCGCGGTAGTCGGTGCCATAACTGTTATTTACCCAGTATGATTCGGAGCTGTCGACAACCATCGAGTTGAGCCACCCGTGGTAATAGTTGAATTCGAACCATTTCACCGGGGCTATTCGCAGTTTCAGCTGGACGAACGTCGGGTTATTCCCCCCGAAGATTGCGGCGCCATTGTAGTTATCGCCCCATTGCACACGGTCCTTCACAAGCCCTATGTTGCCCCATTTCCATGAGTAAGTTACCCCGCCCTGCATGTCGCTCCAGTCGGTACTGCCCTTAATATGTCCTCCGTCTCTCTGAGTGAGGTATTCAGGTTTTCCCAAAAGGGGACTCTCGTGGTTGTCGCGGAGGGAGGCATAGAAGCCCCACTTGCCGGCGTATCCGCGTGCCTCGGCACCATTTCGCCAGTAGGTAGCCTTGCCGGACGAGTTGCCGAAGATCTCGCCTCCCAGGATGGGGTTTATTGTGAGCGAGAAATTATCATCCTTGTAATAAAGCAGGTCTGTCCGTCTTTTCCAGTCCTTGCCGGCATTAAGCTCTTTGCCGAAGTCGGTAAGGTAGAACTCTAGTTCCTTCTGACGGCGGGAGGAGAGGAGTTCTTTTTTCTCCTCAGCCTCTTTCAGACGTTCGGCGATGAAGAGCCGGGAGTAGGGTTTTATTGCCGAATTTAGCTCAATTATCTTAAGCGAAGCCAGCTCATCGAGGAATTCATAAACACCTGTATTGCGGATTGGGTGGGGGACCTCCTGTGGATAACTGTTTTGAAGGCTGGCTAAAATGAACAGGAAAAGGGAAAGTGTATATTTTTTAAAAGCCTGCATAGTATGCTATTTTCAGACAAATATAGAATATTTTGTCTGGAGGATGATAAAAGATGTATTTCCGCAGTCGGCGATTTGCAATCGGGGCCATTGACATAATAAGCGTAAAATAAAAAAGAAGGGTCACGGATTGCAAATCCGCGCCATCTTAATAAGTGCTGCTGGCGCCGATTTGCAATCGGGGCCATGGACATAATAAAGCATACAATAATAAAGAATGGTCACGGATTACAAATCCGCGCCATCTTAATAAGTGCTGCTGGCGCCGATTTGCAATCGGGGCCATGGACATAATAAAGCATAAAATAAAAAAGAATGGTCACGGATTGCAAATCCGCGCCATCTTAATA
>CAIMVD010000060.1 GCA_903844815.1 uncultured Bacteroidota bacterium
CTTTATGAATCATTTGGATATGATACATTCAACCGTCTCACCTCCTCCACAATTGGTAATAATACAGCCTCTGTTACATATTCCGCTAATGGGAATATAAATACAAAGAGTAACGTTGGTGGTTATACTTATGATCCCACAAAGGTAAATGCTGTGAGTAATATATCTGTCAGTGGTGGCACAATTGATGCGGCAGTTCAGGCTATTACATATAACGCTTCAAACCTGACAACACAGATAAAGTTGGGAGTAACTGAGTACAATATAAAATACAATCCTTTTGATGAGAGGATAAAAACAGTAAACGATATTGATGCTGTTACGAAATTTTACTCCGGAAGTTATGAGAAAAAGATTAACGGCACAACAGCAAAGGAGTATCATTACATTAATTCTCCTTACGGGCTTGTTGCAATAATTATTAAGGATCAGACAGTCACAAATACATATTACGTAGAAACCGATCATCTTGGGTCGATAATTGGACTGCTCAATTCGAATCAGACCTACGCAGAAAGACTTTCGTACGATGCCTGGGGAAAAAGAAGAAATGCCACAGACTGGACATATCAGGGTTTTACAACACCAACACTCACCGACCGTGGTTTTACAGGACATGAGCATCTTGATTGCGTAGGGTTGATTAATGCAAATGGGAGGATGTATGATCCGGTAATTGGAAGATTTCTGGGGGTTGACCCTATAATTGCCGACGGTAATAACTCCCAGAGCTTTAACAGTTACACCTATGCACTGAATAATCCTCTAAGGTTGATAGACAGGGATGGGTTTCAGTATGAAGAAGCCTATACAGGCGGGCCTGTTGTTGCAAGTATATCAACATGGTCGTTTGATACATGGCGGGAAATGAGGAGGCAGGCAAAGGAAGGTTATTCATACCTTGATTGTGTTGATATTGCCAACGGGTCACAGGATGCTGATGATGTTTTTATTCAGAGATTGTTACAGTTGCAATATGGAGCCCAAGGACAAGGGGGTGAGAATTTATCCTTGGCTGGCATGTACTTACATTTTCAGGTTGGTGGTAGGAAACCAATGACAATTAATTCTGCATCCTTAGATTTTAGCGGGACATCACAAAAACAGCTTGGTTTAGCTGGTATGAAGCTAGGAGAATCAAGAGAAGGCAATTTATTTAGAACAGGTATCAATGCTCAATCTTTAGCTTTTGGAAGATTAGAGTTTACCTATCAGGGAAGCAATCAATTTTCAATAACAAGCAACATGTTTGATTTTGATTATCAGGCGGGTCAATCTTTTAGTAGAAATGCAGGCACTATTTTAGGAGGAGCCGTGAATAATAATGTGTTTCCTTCTCTCTTATTAAGATCTCCCATTCCAACATTAGTCCCAATGATTTTTGGAGGTCCATATAATGTAATTTTCAACGGAAATGTTACTATCCCACAGTAAAAATGATAAAATGATAAAGTTTATATTTTATTTCACCATACTAATTTTATTAACAATAGGCTGTAAGAGGTTCCCGAATTTAGGAAACGGGTACCAATTAGATTATAATGGCATGAATGATATTTCGATTATCAAGTGCTTAAAAGAAGGTGATGCGCCAACGATTTTTATTTTTGGTCATATTTTAGATTATGCATTTGACTCAACTTTTATTATTGTGGCAGAATGCCCAAGAGATAGCATTCCTGGTATAAAAACAATGACACAGCCAGAATATCAAGAAGCCTTTGAACAAAGCACTTTTTGCCAATATTGGATAATTAATAAGAAAGAGAAAAGCGAATACTCCTTGGATACATTAACAAAGCTTGCTCGGTACTCTAATGTTTATGGGCCATTTAAAAAGTATGAATATTTGCAAAAGCGAGTTGAGCTAAGAATACCCCAGGAACTTGTGTTAAAAGAATAATCGAGTAGGAGGAAAATGAGACAGTTATCCTCCCATTTCATTTACCGACCTCTCACACCATCGTACGTACGGGGCGCAGGTATACGGCGACAACTCTGACTTTTCGAAGTGATTACTTAAAAGGTCAACAGGAATGCCATCTGTGATCCACCTCTCATATGAGAAAACAATCAGGATGCTGTAGTTTATTCCTATCACAGCAGCGGACAGCCACAGACCATTACTACATACGGAACTCAGTTTTCTTTTAAATATGACACGATTGGTCGCAAAACCTCCGAAACAAACCCAAATTCAGGAACAACAAAATTCGATTATGATTATCTTGGGCGTATTATAAAACAAACCGACAGTCGCAATATTATGTCCCAGACAAGGTATGATAAGGCAGGAAGGGTAACCTGGACAGGGGATAATGATAAGAATACAAATTATACCTATTATACCTCCGGGAAAAACAATGGCAAGGTTGAAAAGATAGCAGGAGATAATGGCATTTCGAGGGTTTTCAGGTATGACGATCTTGGAAGAGTGAAACGATTGGCCGATTCCATCCAGGGCGAAGTAAGCATGGTCACAAGGTATGGTTATGACGCATGGAGCCATAATACAACAATTACTTATCCTTCAGGAATAGTTGTGACAAATGTTTATGATTCAAAGGGCTACGTAAGTCAGATTAAC
>CAIMVD010000061.1 GCA_903844815.1 uncultured Bacteroidota bacterium
CTCTGGGTTGGTGCCAGTCTTTTTATGAATGATGCTTCAAAAATATTTGCAGTTACGAAGAAAAGAGACGAAATGCTGTTTGATTATGATGCATTCGGGATCATACTTGACACATATAATGACAATGAAAACGGCCTGGCCTTTTTTACTGCCCCAACGGCTCTGAGGACCGATTACACAATTTCAAATGATGCCTCAGGACAGGGAGGCGGCCCTTCAGGCCCTTCATTTATGAATTCCAGCTGGAATACCTTTTGGGATGTCAAGACATACAGAGATGATAAGGGATGGTATGTTGAGATGAGAATACCTTTTTCGAGCCTGAAATTCAAATCAGATAATGATATTGCAACAATGGGGCTGATAATCAGCCGTAATATCAGTGCAAACAATGAGAATGATACTTATCCTGCAATAGATCCCAAATATGGTTTCAGTTCCAATATGAAGCCATCGCTCGCTGCAACAGTTGAAATCGAAGGAGCCAGACCAACAAGGCCTTTATACGTTTCCCCGTACATTTTAGGAGGCTTTTCACGTGACTGGGCACTTAATGAATCGGCTACGGAATATGTTATGAAAGACAATCCCCAGTACAATGTCGGGGCTGATATTAAATACAATATAAACAGCAACCTGACTCTTGATCTTACCGCGAATACTGATTTTGCGCAAATCGAAGCCGATGATCAGCAGGTGAATCTTACAAGGTATTCTTTATTCTTTCCTGAAAAGAGGAAGTTTTTTCAGGAACGCTCAAGTCTGTTTGATTTCAGTTTGGGAGGTCATTCCGACAACCTGTTTTACAGCAGGAACATAGGGATTGCAGATGGCGATCCCGTAAGGATTTACGGAGGAGCAAGGCTTACAGGCAGGTTAGGAAAGTGGGACATGGGTTTTCTTGATATGCAGACAGCCGAGAATAATCAAACTGCTGGTGAGAATTTTGGAGTTTTGAGAATGCGCAGACAGGTGATAAATCAGAACAGCTATGTTGGCGGGATACTTACATCGAGGATGGGGATGAACGGGAATCAAAATGTGGCCTATGGTGTTGACGGAATTTTCCGACTCTTCGGAGATGATTATCTGAATGTCAAATGGTCGCAGACCTATGACAGTGAGACTGCTAATAAAATGAATTCGCTCGATCCGTCATTCATCTTTTTAAACTGGGAAAGAAGGTCGGAGGAAGGCTTTGCATATAACCTTAATTATACTTATTCGGGACAGGAATTTAATCCCGGCGTCGGTTTTGTGATGCGCGGTGGAGTACAGGGTTTTAATGGCGGTCTGATGTACGGATGGCTTCCGGGTGAAAAGTCTAAATTATTCAATTATAATCTTACTCTCAGGGGTGAGAGGTATGCCAGGATTGAAGACGGAGGTCTTGAAGCAATGCAGATATCTCCGGGATTTGAGATCAATACAAAGAAAGGCCTGCATTCGGAAATGGGCATTGAAATACAAAAAGAGGGTGTCCTGTACGACTTTAACCTGTCCGACAGCATAAAAATATATGCCGGTGAGTATTCATTTACGGGATCGGAGTTCAGCTTAGGAACATCACAGGCCAGGAAGATCTCTTTCCGGGCTGATTTTAATATCGGTCAGTTTTATGATGGCAAGAGATTCGGATTCAGGGTAGAACCAAACTTAAACTTATCGTCGAGCCTAAACCTGTCGGCAGGCTATCAATTTGAAGCATTGCGTTTTCCCGACCGGGTGTCAAATAATTCACTCGATATTCACTCGGTGAATGTGAAAGCATTATACATGTTAAATACAAAACTTTCAGCAACGGTTCTTCTCCAGTACGTGAATACTGAAGATAATCTGATTACAAATTTCAGGATCAGGTATAACCCTCGTGAAGGGAATGATTTCTACCTTGTTTATAACGACTACCGGGGAATTACTGACAGGTATCTGGTTCCCGAATCACCAAAGTTCTTCAATAAAACTTTAATGGTTAAGTATATCCATACCTTTATCCTGTAACCTTCTGTTATCTGAAATCCTGTTTGTAAAGAATTGTATCATGATTATTAAGAAGATTAGCAATTAATTACTTAATTTGTTCTGGTGTCAAAAAACAGCTGGAACAATGAAAAAACGATCATTTCACAGGATAATTATTATTGTAACAATCGGGTGTACAGTTGGCTTTTATTCCTGTCAATCTCCCGGTACGGGTCATTCCTCAGATGTATTTAACGGTTTATCTGATAGCGGGAAATACCTTAATAAACCTTATCTGACTGCAGGTGACAAAAGTTACATTGTTGGTTTGCAGGATGGATCATTCCCTGATATGGGCGGTCATATTGAAGGAGAAATGGGTGGATTCTGGACGCTTCCTCTCAAACTGCTTGATGGCATCCGGCTGGAAGTCAGAGATTCAGGAGAAGAAAAAGGCATAATTCTTGAAAAGGCATCAGAATTTGTTAATTACCCTCAGGGCAATAAGTTTATTTATCCGCAGGTGCTAAGCGGAATTGATGCGGAACGTTTTCAATTCTGTCCACAGGGTAAGCCGGGCATGGTTATAAGCTATACTTTTAAAAACAGTTCGGACCGGCAGCGTGAACTTGAACTGAATTTACTGGTAAAAACCGACCTGAGCCCGGTATGGTACTCAAAGGAAAACAATATTATTGATGCTCCTGATTCAATTATCTGGGATAATTCAAACTCAGCTTTCTGTGGTTTTGATACCGGAAATCCCTGGTTCACTGTATGGGGGTCGGCATTATCGGCTGAACGACATTCTCAATATGATGATACAACTCACCTCACAAGGGGATCAGGCAAGTCTGCCGCCACGGGCTATAAGATTAAGATTAAACCGGGAGAAACAGTTTCTGCGACATTTCTTATCAGCGGATCCAATACTTCTAAAGAGACCGCTTTAAATGTATATAAGGATCTGAAAGAAAACCATATACAGTTACTGACCGACAAAATTCTGCATTATAAGGCAATAGATAACCGTGTACGGATCGATATACCCGACAAGAAGCTTCAGGAGGCTTTTACCTGGGGTAAAATAAATACCGAATGGCTTGTAAGCGACCTGAACGGGGTTGGCAGGTTTATGGGTGCTGGCGCCATCGAATACCCGTGGCTTTTTGGATGCGATAATTCATATGCCACCCAGGGCCTTGTTTGTGCCGGGCAGGCGGAGCTTGCCGTTTCAACTCTCAGGTTAATCAGGGAGGTATCGGAAAAGACAAACGGGAATGGCAGGATAATACACGAGATGTCTTCAAACGGATTTGTTGGCAATAAAGGTAATACTCAGGAGACACCTCATTTTGCAATTGCTGTTTGGAAAGTATTTCAATGGACCGGGGATATTGATTTCCTGAAAGAGATGTTTCCATATATTAAGCTTGGGATTAACTGGCTTTTTACCGAAATGGATTCGAATCAGAATCTGTTTCCCAACGGATATGGAATTATGGAAGTACGGGGTCTTAATGCCGAATTAATTGATGTTGCCGTTTATACTCAGCAGGCATTGGAAGCGGCTTCAAAAATGGCTCAGATCCTTAATGAGCCTGTGATTCAGAAGGAATACTCAGAAAAAGCTGAAATACTTAAGGATAAAATTAATGCCAGCTTTTGGGATGATGCAGAGGGCAGTTACTGTGATTTTTATGGAACAAGGGACCAGGCAATTCATGCAGTTAAGGGGGCAATTGAGCAACTTGTTTCTGATGTTTCCTCGAAAAGTAACCCCGGGCTGATTGCCGAAAAACAGAAATTCTATTCTCAGTTGCTTGAAAAGTATGCAAAACTGCCTGAGGACACCTCCGGAGGATGGCTTACAAATAAAAACTGGGTGATAAGCACACCTGTTGAAACAGGCATAGCACCTAAAGACAAAGCTGTCAGGCTCTTAGACAAAGTTAAAAAAGATCATTGCGGACCTTATGGACCCTGGTTGTCCGCGGTGGAAAAGAAGTACATGATGACAATTGCAACGGGTGTTCAGGCTGTTGCGGAGGCAACTTATGGCAGAACGGATGAAGCGCTCTGGTATGTCGATAAAATAGCCGGGACCTTTGGAATGGCTCTTCCCGGTTCTGTTTCGGAAATGATGCCTGACTATGGCTGTCCTGTACAGGGCTGGACCATTTACGGACTGGCAGTCCCGCTCGTTACGCATATCTTTGGCATTCAGCCGGATGCTTATAATAAGACGATTACTATTGAGCCTCACCTTCCAACAGGCTGGAATAATTTGTATATAGCCAAACTCCCTGTCGGCAATAACAACCTATCACTCTCTGTTCTGAAAAC
>CAIMVD010000062.1 GCA_903844815.1 uncultured Bacteroidota bacterium
AAAATAAATAGAATGCCACAACTGAATATCAGGTACTTACTAAAATAAAATACAAAAAATGATTGTAATTGTCGCTAAAAAACCTGATTTTAAGCTGATTTTTCTGCTATTTTGTAGAAAACCCTGCAAGTTGGGTTAAAACAAAGCATTTTGAAAAAGGAATTTGAAGGAAAACTAATCTGATAATGACATAAAGTAAATTATATATCATGGAACTCTCCAAGAAAGATAAGAAGAAAGCCCGTGAGATAATTGAATCAGGGCTGCAAAGGGAATTCTTTAAAGCCTTGTCGGATGCCGACAATATCCTTTCTGACTGGAAGGCAGGAAATACTGATAATCCTGATACTTATCATTCATTATATAAGCATATAATGGATTTCGATAAGCTTTTGGCATGGAGATATGATAGTCTGTCCGGCTCAAAATATCTTTTTGTCATTGCAGGTCAATTGAATGATGGCGTAATTACTGAAAATGATTTAATTGAACTTTCGGATGATATTCAACAGGCAGTAAAAATGATTGCAAATCACTAATTAAAATATAATACTCAGATAATGAGCAATAATACCTCCTCAATAGTAAGCAAAGTCTGATCCTTCTGCAATCCACTCCGCGATGTAGGTGTAGGTTACGGCGATTATTTAGAACAACTCACCTATCTGCTTTTTCTGAAAATGGCAGATGAATATAGCAAGCCGCCATATAATCGTCAACTCAATATTCCAAAACTTAATAACTGGGAAAGTTTGACCTCTAAAAAAGGCGCTGAGCTCGAAATACATTATGTTACCCTCCTCCGGGAGTTAAGCACTCAAAAAGGCATCCTGGGACAGATCTTCACACAATCCTTCGTTTACCAACAGGTATTTTCTATGCCCAGGGTGTAAAAGCGAATGTTATCTTCTTCGATAATAAAGAAGCAAGCAAAACCCCATGGACAAAGGAGATCTGGGTTTATGATTATAGGACTAACATTCACCATACTCTTAAGAAAAACCCCTTGAAACTTGATGATCTTAAAGATTTCATCGATTGTTATAAACCCGGAAACCGGCATAAGCGTAAAGAAACATGGAATGACGGGTCGCTGAGCGAAGTCGAAAGCAGGTCGCTGAGCGAAGTCGAAAGCAGGTCGCTGAGCGAAGTCGAAAGCAGGTCGCTGAGCGAAGTCGAAGCGGGTCGTTGGAGAAAATTCACTTATGATGAAATTATTGCCAGGGATAAAACCAGTTTAGATATCACGTGGTTAAAAGATAAATCACTCGCCTATCTTGATAATCTTCATGATCCGGATATTTTAGCAGCTGAAATAATTGAGAATCTTGAAGCAGGGCTTGAAAGTTTTAGAGAGATTATGATTAAACTGAATTTTAAATAGTAGAATAATTAATTCTCCTACAAGGGGAAAAAATAAGGCGGCACATCCAGCACGTTAGCAACCGCATGAGCCGATACATACTACACATAATCAATGCTTTATCATAGCGCTTGCAAAACAAGTATTTGCGATTTTTATAGGGATGTGTTAGTAGCTTTGAAATAGATAAATGAAAAAAGCAACATTTCCTCGTGTCTCGCTGCATCCTCGTGCTGAGGAAAGAATTAATAAATCAGGAAATGCTGCCGATATCTAATGTCAGAAATATTCTGGAATTATGCATTTTTTTTGCTTACAAAATCGACTGTTTAAAATAAACATTTTGTTATACTTATCCAGTGGTCTGAATTTTGGGGAGTATTATACTTTCCTGAAATGCCAAATCATAAAACCCTGTTTTTTGAAAAGTGAATCGTGATTAGTTTAAGAACATTAAAAAATTTATGTCCGATTGCAGATGATTATTTTAATAACCATTACCTTCATGAAAATTTTTAAGAGCTGTTCATTATTGATAATTAATAAAATAACTGATTGATTCTAAACTTATTATTATGAAGAAGTTACTTTTTTTCCTGTTATTGTCAATCGCTGTAAACCTTTCCGGACAGAATTACAAACCCGCATGGGAGTCACTCGACAAGAGGCCGACGCCACAATGGTTTGAGGATTCTAAATTCGGGATCTTCATTCACTGGGGTGTGTATTCCGTTCCGGCATGGGGCCCTACAGGCGACAGTATCGGGGTTTATGACAAATACGCTGAATGGTATTGGAATAAGCTTACAGTACCGGGCAAGGTCCAGAAATACTTCACGAATTATCATTTAAAGACCTACGGGCCGAACTTCAAATATCAGGATTTTGCCCCGATGTTCAAAGCCGAACTTTTTGATCCCGATCAGTGGGCTTCAGTTTTTAAGGAATCAGGTGCGAAATATGTGGTGCTGACATCAAAGCATCACGAAGGCTTTACTCTCTGGCCAAGCGCACAGAGCTGGAACTGGAACAGCGTCGATATAGGTCCTCACCGCGATCTTTGCGGTGACCTCTCCAAAGCTGTTAAAAACCAGGGACTTCACATGGGATTCTACTATTCGTTATATGAATGGTTTAATCCGGTTTATAAGACCGACCTTAACAGCTATGTCGATAATCATATGATTCCCCAGTTAAAGGACCTTGTAACCCGTTATTCTCCCGATCTTGTATGGACCGATGGCGAATGGGATAAACCCAGCAAGAACTGGAAAAGCGAACAGTTCCTGGCCTGGCTTTTCAACGAATCGGCTGTTAAAAATTCAGTCGTTGTGAACGATAGGTGGGGAAGCGAAACAAGAAGCAAACACGGGGGAATTTATACCACCGAATATGGTCTTGTTGGTGAGAAGGAAGGAATCGATAGCGGAATTACGCATCCATGGGAAGAATGCAGGGGCATTGGAACATCATTTGGCTATAACCGCACAGAGAATCTGGGTGACTATTCGACGGAAGATCAATTGATCAGGCTTCTTATAACGACTGTTTCTGCGGGGGGTAACCTGTTGCTTGATATCGGACCCGCTGCCGATGGTACAATTCCGGTAATCATGCAGCAACGGCTTCTTGAAATTGGCAAATGGCTAAAGACGAACGGAGAAGCAATATACGGAACAAGGGCATTCATAAAAAGCAAGGAGGATCAGTCTATTAATGCAGAGACGAACAAGAACATCTTTTTTACAAGAAAAGATAAGGATCTTTTTGTAATATGCATTGGTTGGCCAAAGAGCAGTATTGTCCTGAAGAACAGTAATTTTTCAGGAAATGCAACAGCTCAGATGCTTGGGACTGCACAACCTGTTAACATTAAGCAGTCAGGTGGCAGCCTTATCATTTCCTTACCCGCTCTTACTCCCGATGATTATCAGGCAGCTTATGTATTTCGTTTAAAGGGGGTATTGAAATAATTTGGAATATCATGCTTTTAATCCGCCTGTTGAGAATAGGGAGATGAAGAAGATTGTCCCTTTTGTAATAATGTTAATAATATTCCTCGCTAAACCATGTGAGGGATATTCGAAAATGGTATTGGAGTCAAACCTTACAGGTTCCGCTGCCGGCGACAGCATAAGGCAAAGTATGATCCTGTATAATGGCAGGATATGGCAGAACCTGTGGTATATGATTGAGGGTGACCAGTTCCTTTTTTCAAATGATTTCCTGCCAGGAACATTGACGATGAGGGGAAAAACCTTCAGAAATATCAGGCTTAAAGTTGATGTTTTCAAAGATGAAGTACTCATTCCAGCACCAGGTGGAGGAATACTTCAGGTTAACAAAGAGATGGTTGACAGTTTTTCATTTGTTTACCACGATAAAACCTATCATTTTTTAAAATCAACCCTTACAGGTCCGGAAGAAATGACCGGATATGTGAGCGTTCTATATTCGGGAAAAACATCGCTTTGCATCAAGTACTTTAAAAAGACGGAGCCGCCACGGGGTGAAGGCGACTTGGATAGGTTTTACCAGGGCATAAGGATAATGGTGATTAAAGATAATATTCCCAGTCAGATTAAAAGCAAAAAAGATCTACTGGTGGTTTTTAAAGATCACAGCGATCAGCTAAAAAGTTATATAAAGAAAAACCGCCTTGCTGTTTCCGGAAGTGATCCGGAGAGTTTTATTCCTGTATTAAGGTATTATGACTCAATTAGTAATTAAAAATAATTCACTAAAGCCACCTGTTAAAGTGTCTCATACACGTTCAAAGATCCTTATTATTATTGTTTTCGTTTTTCTCTCTTTTCAGTCGTTTGCACAGGGCGACAGAGTCGTATCAGGTGATATTTCCAATATGACCTTTAAGGAATTTGCATCAGCAGCCGAGGCAAGCCTGAAAATTAAAATCTACTTTAGGGATGAATGGGTTGAAGGGCTGAAAATCGTTGATTATAAAGGCAGTAATTCCCTGAACCAGGTCCTTGATTTTCTTCTCAAAGGTACAGCTCTCTTTTATAATGTGAACAAGCATGGAGATGTTGTCCTGACAAAGGATTATAATGTCAGGATACAAGGAGCAAAAGCAGCAAAAGAGACCGGTCTGGCGCCTCCGTCAGATTATGCGGTTACCGGTGATAATGGTAAATCGGAGGGTAATGCCCCCGTTGAAATAGGAAACCCCTCAGAGAAATTCATGCCTGGTGACGTTCTGCTGACCGGGTATATAAAAGACAGGGATACGAAAGAACCTGTGGCGGGAGTTACAGTTTTCAACCAGAAACTGATGAAGGGGGCTGTTTCAAACGACCACGGTTATTATTCAATGTCAGTACCAAGAGGATTTCATGTTCTCCGGTTTTCATTTATCGGGATGAAGGAGAAATCGGTGAGTATTAATTTGTACGGTCAGGGCGAACTGAATGTCGAACTGAACAGTGTGCTCATTCCTTTAAAGGAGACCGTCGTTTCGGCCCAGAGGAGCAAGACCCTTCAGCGCTTCGAGGTTGGTGTGGAAAAGATAACAATGTCGTCGTTCAGGCTGATGCCTACTTCAATGGGTGAAACGGATATAATAAAAAGCGTATTGCTGATTCCCGGGGTAAGTTCAGTTGGAGAGGGTGCATCGGGATTCAACGTCAGGGGGGGGGCGGCCGATCAGAACCTGATACTTCTTTACGGTGCGCCTCTTTATAATTCATCTCATTTCTTTGGTTTCTTCTCCGCTGTAAATTCCGATATCATCAGGGATGCAACCCTTTATAAGGGTGGTATTCCCCCAAGGTATGGCGGGAGGATTTCTTCTGTTCTTGATATCGGCTCCAGGGAAGGCAACAGGAATGAATTTGCCGGGAATGCCGGAATCAGCCCTGTTACTACACATTTAACCATCGAAGGTCCGATTATTAAGGATACACTGACCTACCTTCTTGCAGCCAGGACAACATACTCAAACTGGATATTCAAACTCTTCAGTAATCCTGCACTTAAAAACAGCAAAGCTAATTTCTATGATCTGAATGGCAAGATTGTGTGGGACCTGAATAAGAAAAACAAAATAGATTTATCAGTCTATACAAGTCATGATAATTTCAGGTTAAACTCCGATACTACTTACAGTTATAACAATAACCTGGCCGCATTTAAGTGGCGCCATTATTTCAACAACTCTTTCTTTTTGTCAACTTCGGTAAACAACAGCCGGTATGATTATGAAGTTTCGAGCTCTAAGAATAAGCTTGAGGCCTTCAATCTTCAGCATGTGATGAACAGCACTGCTTTTAAATCGGATTTCAACCTTTTTCATGGCCGGCACGAAATTAATTTCGGCCTTGAGATAATACGTTATTCCGTTTTACCGGGGAAATACCTGCCCGTTTCAGATTCCTCTCTTATAGCACCCAGGTCAATTGAAAGGGAGAGAGCCTTTGAAGGTGCAATATATGCAGATGACAAGATAGTAATTAGCGATCTTTTATCGGTTGAATTTGGAGTAAGATTATCCTCGTTTTTATCGCTGGGCCCTCAGCAGGTCCTGGCCTATAATCCAGCCTATTCAAAAAGTCTTTCAACTGTAATAGATACAATGAATTTCACCAGGGGTGAAGTGACAGGAAAATATGGAGGACCTGAATTCAGAATATCGCTTAATTTTAAATTGTCGGACAGGAATTCATTCAAGGTAAACTATAGCAGGACGCGGCAGTATATTCATCTTCTCTCCAATACAGCATCTATTTCACCAACAGATACTTGGAAGTTAAGCGATTATTATCTGAAACCACAGATCGGAGACCAGATTGGCGCAGGGTTTTATGAGATGCTTATGCAAAACAGGGTTGAGGCATCGGCAGAGATCTATTACAAGAGAATCAGGAATTTAGTTGATTTCAAGGGTGGAACAGACCTTGTAATGGAAGACAATATAGAAAAGGATATTGTGAATCTAAATGGTCGGGCTTATGGGGTCGAACTTGCTTTGAAGAAGACGGAAGGGAAGATCCAGTACAGTTTCTCCTATACTTATTCCAGGACACTTGTAAAAAGTCCCGTAACTTTCAGCGAAGAGATCATAAATTCGGGAAAATGGTTTCCGGCAAACTTTGATAAGCCTCATGATCTTATCGCAACTTTTAATTATATCTATTCACGCAGGGTCAGTTTGTCGGCTGATTATACATGGAGCACCGGACGGCCTGTAACTTATCCCGTGGCCACATATCCTTTGTACGATGGTCTGCTTGTTCACTATTCCGACAGAAACAGATATCGTATACCTGACTATTCACGATTTGATATAGCGGTAAAAGTAAGCGGCAATCTTAAGTCACGCAGGATTGCACATCCGAACTGGACCTTTTCGATATATAATCTCCTTGGAAGACAAAATGTCTATTCAGTCTATTTCACAAAAGAGCAAAATGTATTCAAGGGGTACAGGCTATCAATATTTGGCAGGGCAATCCCGTCAGTTACATTTAGTTTTGATTTTTAAGGGTGACATTAGATAAAGGAGATGATTTCAGAAAAAGAGATTGAAATGATGAAAGTAAAATCACCCGTATTTTTAAAGATACAATGGCTTACCAAATTGGCATTAATCGCAATGCTTTTCGTGGCGGGAAGCTGTGTTACCGAGTTCATCCCTCAGATAGAAGAGAATGCTGAACTTGTTGTTGTGGAGGGACAAATAACCGATCGTCAGGAAATTCAGACAATTAAATTGTCTAAATCACTACCATTCGGAGAGAGGAGTACTGCAAAACCCCTGAGTGGATGCAATGTTACAGTTACTGACGATCTTGGAGGCAAATTCATTTTATCAGAGACTGAAATCGGGACCTATACTTTACCACCTTCATTTCATGGTTCAGTCGGACGTTTTTATACATTACATATCAAAACAGGGCAATCAAATAGAAATCTGAGTTATGAGTCTTACCCGGTTGAGATGAAGCCGGTTCCTGAAATTGACAGCATCTATTATGAAAAAGTAGTTGTTCAGGAGAAATTTGAGGATTTTTTTGGTATCGATGGCTGCAAAATATTCCTGAATACTTATGATCCCGGGAACATCTGCAGGTACTACAGGTGGGATTTTTCAGAAACCTGGGTTCTGAGGCTGCTGTGGCCTGTTGATAATATAAAATGCTGGGTTTCTGATCGATCGCATGATATTATTGTCAAAAGCACAGCTGCTTTTGACGACTCGAGAATAGTTGGCCAACCAGTAACATATATATCGAACGAAACAGACCGGCTGAGCAGGAAATACAGCATAGAAGTAAATCAATATTCACTCAATGAGGATGAGTTCAGCTATCTTGAAAAAATTAAGAACCTGAATGCGGGTGTTGGGGGACTTTATGACAAGATCCCTGCCTCAATTCCTAACAACCTTATCTGCATTGATAATCCAAATGAAAAGGTGCTTGGATTTTTCAGCGTCTCCGCAAAGTCATCCAGAAGGATCTTTATTGAAGGAGATTTCCGGGGAATTATTGATCGTTACAACAAGTGCCCTGTAGATACAATCTACGGTGATTACGATCCTCCGGATCTTTATTTAACAATGTGGCCCATTTTGGACCATCCTCAAACTTTTGGCGCCCCCCGGACAAGGATTCTTACTGACGATAAAGGTTGTGCCGACTGTACCGTTCGCGGGACAAAAGTAAAACCGGGTTTCTGGATAGGGGAATAGAATTATGAAAAGAGCCAAAAAAACGATGAAACGGACTTTAAAACCGGTAGTAATTTTACTGCTCTACTTTATGCTTTCGGCAAAAGTCATGGGTCAGGCTGGTAGTGGTTTCCCTGATCAGCTTCGGCAGAGGTTTACAGCGTGGACCGATTCGGTCCGTTGGGAAGAGGTTTATGTAAGCACCGACCGGCAGGAATATATCTCAGGTGAGAATATGTGGTTAAGTATCTTTCTGGTCGACAGGAAGGAAAATAAACCCTCACTAAGAAGCAGGATTGTTTACTTTGAACTGCTGTCGCCGGGTAATATGCCCGTGTATCAGAAAAGAATCCTGATTGATAAGGGGTTTGGACCGGGACAAATTGTAATTCCCGATACCTTAAGTTCGGGAACCTATACTGTCAGAGCCTACACTAACAGGATGAAGAATTTCCTCCCTGAAAACTGCTTCATGAAGGAAATAAAAATATATAATGCGTTTAACGACAGGATTTTTAAGGAAAGGGTGCCGGCAATTGAACTTTCTGCTCCGGAAATGTCAGGCTTTGGAACATCAGATGCCGGTGAGGGAATATTAACATTAAAAGCTGATAATTCCCGGAAAGATACTCTTAACCTTTATGTCCAAAGGAACAAAATGTCTTTGTCCGATGGCAGCAGGATATTTTATCTTTTCATTCAGACCCATGGTAATATAAGTCGTATCAGCACCGAAAGTTTCACGGGGGAAACAACCACAGTCAGAGTGCCTAAGGGAAGCCTTCTTCCGGGAGTAAACCAGTTTACAGTTTTTGATTCTAAGGGAAATCCGGCTGCAGAACGGCTTTTATTTATTCCAAAAATGGAGATGGATCCTGTTTCCATTTCCGTCACCGATTCAATTTCCGTCAGGAGCAAAGTCTCAGTTGAAGCATCAACGGCGGGTGACTTAATCTCAGGTTCAAACCAGACAAGATTGAGTATCTCTGTTGCTCCTGCAGGGGAGAATAAAAGCATTGATTTTGAAGACTATGTGGTTTTTGGAAGTGAATATGGCCGGCTTCCTGCGGATGAATTAAAGGGAAGAAGAATCAGTGAAGTCTCCTGTGGTGAAATTGATTCGATACTGTTGAATGTTAAAAGCAACTGGGTTAACTGGAAGGCTGTTCTTTCCGGCGATCTGCCACGTCTGGATTTCCCTGATGAAACTGAGTCTCACTTTCTCTCGGGAAGACTGCTTACTGCTGAGCACTCGGTCCCCGGTTCATCGCAGTATCTGTTTTTGAGTATCCCGGGCAAAAATGCTGATATTAAATACGCTAAGACTGACAGAGATGGAAAGTTCAGTTTCAGTCTTAATATAGATGAAAAGCAAAAAAACCTGATTATAGTACCTGAAAAGCCCGATAACTTTAAGGTAAATATTGAATCTTCATTTTCGGATAAATATTTTCAATCAGGGAAATTGCCTGTTCCTAATGTGGATTCAATCCCATCGAGTATTTATGATCTTAGCTTTAATTACCAGGTAATGAGGAATTACGGGATCTCTTCGCGGGGAAGCAGGCTAAGCAGCAGGCAGGATACCTTAAAACCACAGCGTTTCTATGGCAAGCCTGATATCAGTCTTGCACTGGATGAATATATTCGTCTTCCGAAAATGGAGGAAATCTTTTTTGAACTCCTGCCACATGTCAACCTTAAAAAAAGAAATTCGGTTTATGAAATAACAATCTCCGACAGGGTTGATAATTCACCGACAATGTCTTATCCTGTAATAATGATCGATGGGGTAATTATTAAGGATGCTTCTCTGATCGCAGATATTGATCCTGAATTGGTTGAGAAAATTGATGTGGTAAAAGGAAAATACCTGGTAGGGGAATATCTCTTTCCTGGTATAGTAAATGTTATTACAAGGGATGGTGACTTCAATTCAGTTCCGCTTCCAGATTATATGGTTAGTATGTCTTACAGTGTGACAGATCCGGTTGTCTCATTTTCTTCTCCGGACTATTCATCAGTAACAGGAAAAAGCAGTCACATTCCTGACTTCAGAAATACCCTGTACTGGAATCCTTCAGCAGTGGCTGACAAAAACGGGAAGGTAAAAGCTGAATTCTGGTCTTCGGATGTACTATCTGATTACGAAATTGTCATTAATGGATTTGACTCTCATGGACATAGCGTTTCGGCGCGTAAGACCATAAATGTTAAATATTATTAAAATGTATAAATTGCGTCTCTTTTAGTTAAGAGCTATTCTGACGTGACAAACTATTTAATATCTTTAAAGATTATTCAAAATTCAATACTAACTTCCTGAAAGCCTAATATCTTAAACATCTATAACAAATCCCATGAAAAAGAACCATGCTCTGCTTTTTATTGTATTTATTTTACTCTCAATAGCTTCGTGCAAAGTTGAAGAGAAAAAAGAACCTGTTAAAAAGGCAGGAATTGCCGATTTCCTCGGGCAGTGGACAATTGACGTAAAAGGTGGCGGAGTTAGCTGGCTTGAAGTCCGTCAGGAAAATGGTTATCTCGATGGTGACCTTCTCTGGATCGGAGGAAGTGTTTCTCCGGTTTCAAACCTTTATGTAACCGGGAAAAATCTTATTGTCACTTCTACAGGTAATGTTGTCAGAACCAGGGATGAAAATAAAAATCCGATTCGTACCCAGGTCATTACAAACTGGCTTGAGATAGAAACAGCAGGCGATAAGATGACTGGTTACCTGCTTTCACCTAAAAGTGATGGAACAGGAGTCGATTCAACTTCATTCACAGGAACAAAATTGTCTGCACCACCGGCAGCTCCGGATCTTGCTTCAATCAAATACGGGACTCCCGTGACCCTTTTTAACGGGAAAGACCTGACTGGATGGAAACTTATTAATGAATCACAAAAAATTGGTTTCTCTGTAGTTGATGGAATATTATCGA
This sequence comes from uncultured Bacteroidota bacterium, assembly GCA_903844815.1. GTDB lineage: Bacteria > Bacteroidota > Bacteroidia > Bacteroidales > VadinHA17 > LD21. Next base: position 10,998 of record CAIMVD010000062.1, read on the forward strand.
ATAATCCTGCTCAAACAGAAGGTCAGCCTCATATAAGCTATGGTAACCTCAGGACCGTTGATGTTTTCAACGATTTTAACCTTAAACTGGAGGTTAATGTTCCTGAAGGAAGCAACAGCGGCGTATATCTCCGGGGTTTGTATGAGATTCAGGTACTCGATTCATATAAGAAGGAGCTGGATACCCACAATATGGGTGCGGTGTACAGTCGTATCAAACCAATCGTGGGAGCTGAAAAACCTGCTGGTACGTGGCAATCACTTGATATCACTCTTTGCGACCGTCATATTTCCGTTATTCTTAATGGAACAAAGATAATTGACAACCAGCCTGTTTTCGGACCAACAGGAGGAGCAATTATTTCGGATGTGAATGCTGCAGGTCCAATCTATCTGCAGGGCGATCACGGAGTGGTTCAGTACAGGAATATTGTTCTTACTCCAATTGTAAAATAGTACTTACCCTTGCAACTGAAGGCAGGTAAGACCACTGTTTTCAGGAAAGGATTTGCTGCAGCCTTTAAGAATAAGAAGAAGCGGTTATTTGCTCAGGGCTGTAAAATGTTTATTTCCATGTTTTGTAGAAGCTGATAATGCGAATTAAGATTTATAATATTTTCCTGTTTGGATGCCTTGCTTTCTGCCTGATTACCTGCGTCAGTCAAATCAGTGCCGCATCCGTGCCATTGACACATTCATTGAAAGATTCTATACCAGAGAGGCAGCTTCTTTACAAAGGAAGGCTATGGAGGAACCTTTACTATCAGGTAAAAAGCGACCAATTCCTTTTTTCCGTGGAATTTCTGCCGGGAACAGTGACAATGAACGGCGCTACGTTTAACAATGTCAACATCCGTTACGATATTTTCAGCGATGAATTATTGACCCCATTCAACCGTATCTCAGCGATTCGGCTTAATCAGGAGATGGTAGATTCGTTCAGCATGAGTTTCCAGGGCCGGCAGTACCGATTTGCCAGATTTTCCGACGATAGTCTGAAAGGAGTAAAGGGTTATTTAAATGTTCTTTACAGCGGGAAATGTTCATTATACGTAAAATACAGAAAAGAAATCGAATTGCTTGCTGTGGATGGGAAATACGATAAGTTTTTTCAAACACAAAAAATTTATCTTGTGAAAGGCGGGGAAGTGTTTAATGTGTCGGGTAAAATCGGTCTTATGAAGATTATGGGGGACCAGAAGACAGCCATAAAAGGCTATGTCAGGAAAAACAAGCTTAAGATGGCAAAAAACAATCCTGAAAGTTTCGTTCCGTTGGTAAGGTACTATGACGGACTGATGAAATAGATCTGATTTGAAATGAAAATAAAAATACTTTTTCTTTTTACCTTTCTTTGCATAGCAGGCATTCTTCCGGCCCAGGAAAAATATCAGGTCAGTTGGGACTACAGGAATCAGTCATTTAAGGAATTCGTTGCAAATGCCGAGCGTCTTCTTAAGTTAAAATTCTTCTTCCGCGAAGAATGGGTTTCAGGAATGAATCTTGGAAATACCGGCGAAAGCAATGATCTTATTGATATCCTTAACAGACTGCTCGCTGAAAAATCTCTGTTTTATTTTATTGATGAAGCAGGAAATGTAGTGATTACAAAAAGCTATTCGGTGAAGTTTGAAAATATGGGGGAGGTTGAGAAAACGACCACTTTCATTCCTCCGACTGATTACAGCAGTAGCAGCGAATCGAGGCAAACTGACGGTAATACTTTTATTGAGGTTGGCAATCCTTCGGAGAGAAATAATCCGGGAAGCGTTGCCATTTCAGGTTATATAACAAATAAAGATACGCGCGAACCTGTTCCCGGAGTAACCGTATTCGTTCAGAAACTCTCTGCCGGAGCCATTTCAAATGCATACGGGTTTTACACCCTCACCCTTCCGCGCGGGATTCACCTTGTAAAGTTTTCCTTCATAGGCATGAGGGAAAAAATTATCAATCTGAACCTTAATGGTCCGGGTGAAATGAATGTTGAAATGAACAGTGTGCTTATCCCGCTTAAGGAAACAGTTGTTTCAGCGCAGAGGAGTATTACCCTGCAGCGTTTTGAAGTGGGGGCTGAAAAAATAAACATAGCCTCCTTTAAACTTATGCCTACCGCTTTAGGTGAAGCTGATATAATAAAAAGTATATTGTTACTCCCCGGAGTTCAGTCGGTAGGAGAGGGCTCTTCCGGGTTTAACGTAAGGGGCGGCACTGCCGATCAGAACCTGATTCTGTTGAACGGAGCGCCTCTGTATAATACTTCTCATCTCTTCGGTTTCTTCTCGGCAGTAAACTCCGACATAATAAAAGATGTCACCCTGTTCAAAGGAGGTATTCCCGGTAAATACGGAGGACGTATTTCGTCAGTACTCGATATTTCCACAAAGGATGGCAACAGAAAAGAATTCGCAGGCACTGCCGGGATTAGTCCCATTACTACTCATTTAATGGTCGAGGGTCCAATCATCAAAGATACTTTAACCTACCTTTTGGCAGGCAGGACATCCTATTCGAACTGGATATTCAGACTGATCGACGATCCTGCTCTTGTAAAAAGCAGGGCTACATTTTATGACCTCAATGCAAAAGTGACCTATGACCTTGATAAGAATAACCGGATCGATTTATCGGGGTATTACAGCCATGATTCCTTCAGATTCAACTCCGACACTGTATATGGATATGATAATAATAATGTCGTTTTGAGGTGGAGGCATTTCTTTACAAGCAGGTTCCTTTCGGTAATATCCGTTAATAACAGCTTTTACAAATACGACATCTCAAGCCATTCAGTGGGGGCTGAGGCATTTGTAATGTCGCATAACATCAACAGCACTGCATTAAAAGCCGATTTCAACTGGTTTAAAGGGAGGAATGAGATCAATTTCGGAACCGATCTTATCCGTCACGACGTTATGCCGGGAAGTTATCTGCCGGCGGGTGATTCCTCGCTGGTAATTCCCGATATTATCGATGATGAACTTGCCTGGGAGGGCGGATTCTATATCGACGATAAACTTACAGTTACAAATTATCTTTCGGTAAATGTCGGTTTGAGATTTTCTTATTATTTTAATACAGGGCCAGGCAACGTACTTGTTTATAATCCGGAATTCTCCAAAAGCAGGTCAACCGTTATTGATACCCTAAATTACAGTAATGGCGGTGTAACAGCCAGATATGGAGGGTTTGAACCTCGTATATCATTAAATTTCAAATTGTCCGACAAGAGTTCGCTTAAAATTAATTACAACAGGACCAGGCAGTATCTGCATCTACTGTCTAATTCAACATCAATATCTCCGTCGGATACCTGGAAACTGAGTGACTATCATATTAAACCACAGGTAGGTGACCAGATAGCCCTGGGATTTTACAGGATGTTTCGACGAAACAGCATTGAAACATCTGCTGAGGTATATTACAAGGCTATCGGAAATATGGTCGATTTCAAAGGCGGGACCAGGATTGCAATGGATAAGAATGTTGAAAAGGATATTGCCAATGTCAAAGGCAAGGCGTACGGAATTGAGCTTGTAATGAAGAAGACTGAAGGGAAGATCAGGTATGGAATAGGCTATACTTATTCAAGAACCTTTGTCAGAAGTACAGGTACCTTTTCTGATGAAATTATTAACTCCGGCAAATGGTTCCCCGCTAATTTCGATAAGCCAAATGATCTGGTTTTGACTTTTTCCTACCTTTTCTCCAGGCGCATAAGCTTCTCGTCGGACTATACCTACAGTACCGGACGTCCGATAACCTATCCTGTTGCTGTATATGATTTCAGCAATAAATTACTTGTTCATTATTCTGACCGGAACAAATACAGGCTTCCCGATTATTCGAGGCTCGATATTTCCCTGAAGGTTAGCGGAAATCTGAAATCACGCCGGATCGCACATCCGAGCTGGACTTTTTCAGTCTATAACTTACTGGGCAGGGAAAATGCTTATTCAGTATATTTCAAACAGGAAGGCCAGGCGCTTAAAGGATATAAGCTTTCGGTATTTGGACAGGCTATTCCATCAGTGACATTTAGTTTTGATTTCTAAGTTATTATGAGATATTTTTACGGCATATTTCTTTTTTCAATAGTTATTCTCCTTTCAGGCTGCGTCACTGAGTTCATTCCTGAAACCAATGAAGATCAGCAGATGCTTGTTGTGGAAGGACTTATAACTGATCAGCCTGAAGCCTATACAATCAAGCTTTCAAAGTCGCTGCCCCTTGGAGAACCCAGTAGTGCAATACCGCTTGGAAATTGCTATGTTACAGTTACTGATGATCTTGGTAATGTTTACAATACGCAGGAAAGCGTTTTCGGGACCTATGTCACCAATCCAATGTTGTTCAGGGGAGTTGTTGGAAGGAAGTATTCCCTGCACATCACCACAAACGGGCAAAATGGGAAAAGACTGAATTACGAGTCATTTCCCGTTGAAATGAAACCGGTGCCACCAATCGACAGCCTTTATTATGAGAAAAGAATCTTAAAGCAAAATGGAAATTATCCTCCCGACGAAGGAGCTCAGGTTTTTCTTAACACACATTCTGCCGACAATAGTTGCCGTTTCTACAGATGGGAGTTCGATGAAACATGGGAAATCAGAGTACCCTTCACTGTACCCAACAGCAGCTGTTGGATAAACATAAATTCTTCAGTGATAAATGTTAAGAGTACGGCTGCAATCACGGCATCTAAGGTAGACCGGTTTCCGCTTAACTTCATTTCAAACGAAACTGACAGGCTGAAGTATAAATACAGCATGCAGGTTAAACAATATTCCCTCTCAGAGGATGAGTTCGCCTACTGGGACAAACTTCGCAACATCTCCGAACAGGTAGGCGGATTATATGATATTACTCCGAGCTCAATACCTTCGAATATTATGTGTATTGAAAATCCGGGTGAAAAAATTCTTGGATATTTCAGTGTGTCTGCCACCTCTTCAAAAAGGGTTTTTATCAAAAATAACTTTACCGGCATTATTGATCTTTACAGTGAATGTATTGCTGATACGATATGGAAACCAGGGCCAATTCCAAACCTTGGGATCTTTGTATGGGTAATAATTGTACACGAAATGCCTATCCCGGCATATAGAGTAACAACCTTTGAAAAAGGCTGTTACGATTGCACGGTAAGGGGTACGAACCAGGAACCTTCATACTGGAGAGATGATAAGTAAAAACTATCCGGGAGAATAAAATAAATGAAAAACAGACTTAAACCGGTATTTACAGCGCTTTTGTATTTTCTGTTCCTGCAGGCTTCAACCGGGCAGGATCAGTCGGATATGACAGATTTTCTAAGAAAGAAATTTACTGATTATTGTAAATCTGTTCCACGGGAAGAACTATATGTGCAGACCGATCGCTATGATTATATATCCGGTGAAGAGATGTGGTTCAGCACCTTCCTGTTTGACAGAAAAGAAAATTCTATTTCTTCAGCAAACTCCATAACCTACTTTGAAATTCTTAACTCTGAAAACCGTCCTGTTGTTCAAAAAAGAATAAGGATGACAGCCGGTTTCGGTTCAGGACAAGCATTGCTTCCTGATTCTTTACGATCAGGTGTTTATATGATCAGGGCCTATACAAACTATATGAGAAATTTCCTTCCGGGAAATTGTTTCATGAAGGAGATAAAAATCCTGAATGCTCTTAATCCCCCGGCCGCCGTTACCTACAAATCTGCGGATCAGGAACTGACTGTATCTAAGGACTTAGACGGGATTGCTGAAATTAAACAGAGATTTGACGTTTCAGGAATTTCTGTAACTGCTGACGGAAAAAACCCTGACCTCCTGGAAATAAAAATTAATGCTGATGATCGATACCGGTCTGTTAATGGTAATAACTGTTACTTGTTCATTCAAACCCGTGGTAATATAAATAGGGTAAGCAGGGAAAGGCTTTCAGCCGGGAACACTGTGATTAGTGTGCCGAAATCGGCGCTTTTGGAAGGGATTAACCAGGTAACAATTTTCGATTCGAAGGGCAGGCCTGCAGCGGAAAGTTATTACTTCACACCAAAAAAACAATCTTCATCAGTGAAGATAAACTCCGAAGACAGTTTTAATATCAGAAGCAAAATCTCGTTTGAGATCGATATAAATGATGTTGTGGCGAAAGTTAATAAGGCGTCAGGCGTTTCTGTTTCAGTTGCACCGGTAATAAATGTGAAGAGTTCAGAAGGTATTATTGATTACATGGTCTTTGCATCGGAATTCGGAATTATTCCTTCCATTCTTTCTGCCGGAGGGAAAATAAGCGATCTTCCTGCCGAAACCGTTGATAATATGCTTACCGGGATAAGAAGTAACTGGATTGACTGGACAAAGATTATATCCGGAGGATTTACCGGTATAAATTTCAGACCGGAGTCGAATTATCATTACCTGTCGGGAAAACTTATTTCGAAAAGTAGTCAGCTGCCTGATTCAGGGAAATATGTCTTTATGTCGTTGCCAGGTAAAGCTGCTGGTTTTCAGTATGCTAAAACTGACCGGAATGGAAATTTCACGTTCAGCCTCATTAATGATGAAAGGGTAAACGACCTTATTATTCAGCCTGCCGATGCAGGGAAAAGCAGTACGGTAAAAATAGAGTCTTCTTTTTCAGAAAATTATCTTACACCGGGCAAGACTACCGTAACTGTTTTTGATGAGGCTTTGCGGTCGCGCTTTTCAAAACTTAGTACAAATTATCAGGTTAACCGAATTTACAGCCTTACGTCTCTTGGCAGACAGATGGCTCCTGTAATTACTCCCGTGAAGCGTACCCGATTCTACGGAAAGCCTGATATAGGGTTAGTGATGGCCGATTATATTAAGCTGCCTGTGATGCAGGAAGTATTCTTTGAACTCCTTCCCGGGACCTCTCTTAAAAGCAAACGTTCCGTATACGAGATTACAGTCGCCGATCCGTTGACTAACAGGGTGTTCGATGATCCTCCTGGTTTGTTGATCGACGGAGTGATTATCAACGATCCCGCCCTGATTGCGAATATCGATCCTGAAATTGTTGAAAGGATTGATGTGGTGAAGGAAAAATATTATGTGGGCGATTATTTGTTCTATGGACTGATTAATGTAGTTACCAGGGCAGGCGATTTCAGTTCCGTTCAGCTGCCTGCATATGCTGTCAGGGTACCGTACAGGGTAGCTGAACCTGGCTGGTCATTTACTTCACCTGATTATTCAACCGATGAAAAGAAGAGCAGCAGGATTCCTGATTTCAGAAATACGCTATACTGGAACCCGTCGGTAAAACCGGAGAAGGACGGAAAGGCCAGAGTCGAGTTCTGGAGCTCGGATCAGGCTTCCGATTACGTTATTAACGTTCAGGGAACCGGAGCAGACGGAAAACCCGTTTCGGTGAGTAAAATAATCTCAGTTAAGAAATAATTTCTTTTAAGTTCTTCGTATTGTGAGTATTTTAACAGCCTTTAAATCCTCTGTTATTCAGTATTTTATGTTTAAACACGAAGGGCACAAAAGTCTTAAGAAAAAATCTTTAATAATCTCTGATTCGGAATAATAATTCAACGTTTGTAGATAACAGTATTGTTCACTGAATATGCAATATTAAATCCGTGTTTTTTCATTTCGGAATTGACTTGTTTCCATCCTTTTTCAAACACATGGGACGAATGATCTCCCTTCCAGCTGAAGTTCTCTTCGGAGAAAGGCAGTGGCGCTTCAAACAAAACAGTTACTACCTCTGCCGGAATCCATCCGGCCAGTTCGGTAAATTCTCTCCAGTTTAGATGCTCTATCATATGAGTAGCTATCAGGGCATTGTATCTGAAAGAAAGAGAAGTGCGCCATAAATCATCTTTCAGAGTGATTAGCGTATACCGGTGGTCTTGGCATTTCTGTGATCCGTTGTTTTCTATGAGGTCATAATTATGCCAGCGATCAATGAAACTTAAATCGGTAAGTGCTGCTTGGGCCAGATCGCCCCTCCAGCCTCCTATCTCAAGAACCGATGCAGGCTTGTCAACTAAGTTTTCAAGCCAGTATTTAACCGGTTCAAAATCAAAGTGAGCCTGTTCAGGATATTGTATCAACCACCTGGATGCTATTTTTTGTTTTTTTGCAAATGTGAAGGAATCATATTTCTTCCGGTATGTGTTGAACCAGTGCACTTCATAGTTCCTTCTAAGTTCATAATACCTGTCTCTGAGGAAGTTTTTTACAACTTTCATATTTGTAGATCTGGTTTAAGTTAAATCTGAGTTCTTTTCGAAATATTTCTGGCATTGAGTTTTAAGAACAATTTATTCTTAAGTATTTTCAACGCTTCAACAAAATGAAAATAAACCTGTTTGAGATGGTATCTGAAATCATTTGGTTTTTCTGCCAGGTTTTCATTGTAAATAAGGAAATAAGGGGTTAGCGTTCCTCCGAATCCCTTAAGGTGAGCTTCTATCCTTTCTATGTCCGAGCCTCCCATGTTGAAGCAGTTAACCTTTCCGGAAAAATATCTGATTGCCTCCCACATAATCAGGGTATGACCTCCCATTTTTCTGAGTTCCGGATCGCCGCCGCTCAGAAGAGCATAGGCCGACCTTTGATTAAATGCAGCATATAACGTGGCATGAACAGAGCCATCGATACTGGCTGCCTTGAAAATCACCCTTTTTTCTCTTTGCTTTATTGCATTGTCAAGCGATTTCAGATCATTGTAAGGAATCCTGAAACTCAACCCCTGCCTTTTATATGATAACTCTTCATATTTGTAAACAAGTTCAAAATCGTCAGTGGTTTCGACAGTTATTCCATTTTCTTTTGCTCTCCTGATAACTCTTTGGGTTTCGATATCCAGATTATTCCATAAATCATCCGGAGAATGGTCTTTACAGTCAATAAGATAGGTGTAACGGGTGGTTTGCCTGAATCCTTTCCAACGGAATGGAAGCCAGTCAGTGAAATTCTGATGGAAACACATCTGGACAAAATCATCAGGTGGAATTAAGTCAAGTAATGCTTTCATCCATTTTCTTTCAAGCGATTTCCTGTTGCGCGCTGATATGTTTTCCTGATGGTTATACAAAACTCCGGAGGTTCTTGTTACCGGAGGAATGTTTATCTTATTTTGGTTATCCAGTGCAAGCGGTATCCCGGCAACAATCACGTTTTCTTCGATTATAACCAGAATTTTGTAATTCGATTTTGTGATGGCTTCAAGCCACCATGAATAGCAGAAAATATCGCCCTGAGGTGATTCGTCGACGAAACTATCCCATTGATCGTAGTAGTCTGATGTCAGGAATTTAACTTCCATTTATTTAAAATATGTAACAATTTTACTGATGAAGCTCTTATGATAAAGATCGGAGGTA
>CAIMVD010000063.1 GCA_903844815.1 uncultured Bacteroidota bacterium
AGGCTCGGCATCGGTCAGCTGCTTGCAGGTCGACCATACTGTGGTCTCGGTCGGTCCGTACATGTCCCACAATGATTCTACCCGTGGAAGCAGTTCCCTGATAAGACCCGGAAGGATCGCTTCGCCTCCGCACAATGCTTTCAGGTTGCCTTTCCCCCTCCATCCCGTCCCCAGTAGTATGTTCCATGTGGCAGGAGTTGCCTGCATTACTGTGACATCATGCTTCCCAAGAAGACCTGAGAGCCTTTGTCCGTCGAAGATATCATCGGTATCGGCTATTATAAGACCTGCTCCTGTGATTAGAGGAAGGAAAATCTCAAGAACCGATATGTCGAAAGAGAGTGTTGTAACTGCCAGGAGCCTGTCGTTACTATTTATGCCGGGAGTATGCTTCATGCTCAAAAGGAAGTTCACAACTGCCTCGTGGTGAACCTTCACTCCTTTTGGTTTTCCTGTAGATCCCGATGTGTAGATCATATAAGCGAGCGACTGGTTGCCAATCCTCGCTTCCGGCATTGCCGGGCTGCAGCCGTTTATGATTTCGTGATCAGTGTCAGTGAAGACAACTTTTGTCTCAGGAAAATGATGCAGTTTCCCCGATAATGAGCTCTGTGTTACAAGAACTTTTGAGCCAGAGTCTTCATACATGTAGGCCAGCCTGTCGTCGGGAAAGAGTGGATCCATCGGAAGGTAGCAGCAACCCGCCTTCAGTATTCCAAGTACTGCAACTGCCATGCCGGTTGTGCGCTCCATGCATATGCCAACTACATCTTCTCCGGCAACACCCAGAGAGATAAGATGATTGGCAAGACGGTTCGAACGTTCATCAAGGTCCCTGTAGCTCAGTGAAGAATTCCCGGATATTACCGCAGTCCTGTCAGGAACCATAAGGGCCTGCTGAACAAACAGGTCGTGAATAAGCGACGCAGGAACAGCCTTGACAGTATTGTTGAATTCCGTCAGCATATTCCTGTCGGTTTCAGAAAGCAAAGAAACGGCTTTCAGAGAAAGATCAGGATTATCTGCTAAAACCTGGGCAAGGGATATGAAGTTATCCCTTAAGCGGATTATGGTTTCTGTTTTCAGAATATCAAGATTATATTCAATTCCGCCGGTTACCACTCCCTTATCTTCCCAAAGGTAAAAAGTAAGATCAAATACAGAGGGTCTCTCCTTAACAATAATTCTTTCACTACTCAAACCATCCAGGTTGACAGGATGGTCGAGCTTATGCTGCCAGATGAATCCTATCTGGAATATTGGATTGGCATTTAATGAACGCTCCGGGTTTACAATCTCGACCACACTATCAAAAGGAAGATCCTGATGAGAAATTGCATTAAGAGCCGACTCACTAGTCATCCGGATCGAATCGGTGAATGTCATTTCCTTATCATACCTAAGCCTTACAACTACGGTATTTACGAACATACCGTAGATATTCTCGAGCTTCGAATGAGGTCTGAAGGTAACCGGCAATCCTATATTGATATCATCCTCTCCCGAGTATTTATGCATCTGAATCCCGAAAATACTAAGAAGGGTTGTAAACATTGAAGAATTGGATGACCTGCCCAGTCTTTTAAGTTTATCGGATAATTCTGCTGGCAAGATTATCTCCTCATACATTCCCTTTCCTGAAGACCTTTCTTTCCTTGGAAAATCATAAGGAAAGTTTATTACCTGAGAGGAATCACTGAGATTTTCCTTCCAGAATTCCCTTAACTCCTTATCATCAGTGGCCCCCTTAAAGTTTTTTTCCCAATCTGCATAGTCGTATTGCTGAAATTCAACCACATCAAGATCTGCCTCATCTCCTTTAAGCAAGCTGTTGTAGATTTCATTAAAATTCTTTGTAAAAACTGACCAGGACCAACCGTCAAAAATAATATGGTGCACACTTAACCTGAAAAAATATTCATCTGCCTTAGTTTGAACAAGATAAATACGGAATAATGGTCCGTTTGCAAGGTCAAATGGTTTTGCAGCATCATCCCTGAAAAGTTCATGAACTTTTTCTGAAGCGCCGTCTTCAGAAAGATCTGAATAATCAATAAATGAAATATTTACAGGCCGTGGTACAATATCGCAATACGGTTCTCCCCCGGCTTCTCTTATAACTGAATACATTATATGCTGCCGGCTGAAAATTGTTTCAAAGCTCTGACTGAAAACCTTCTGGTTCAGGCTTCCTGTGAACTTATATGTAAAAGGAATAATATACGATGGAACTTCAGGCTGCAGAATGGAAAAAAGCCATAACCGCTTTTGATTTAAAGTAAGCGGAAGCCGTGATCTTCCGGTCAGATGCACAAGCTGAACAGAATTAATTGATGGTTTTGACTGACTGTCAATGATTTTTCCAATATCCAAAACCGTTGAATTTGACAGAAAAGTCTTGAATGTAATGGTAATTCCAAAACCTTCCTTCAACTTGTTCAATATCCTTATGGCAAGCAGTGAAGTGCCGCCAAGGTCAAAGAAATTTACTGATGGTGCAATTTTGCCGTTCTTAAGGACATCCTCCCAAATAGTTATCAGTTTTCTTTGTGTGGAAGTAAGCAACTGCGGGTCAAACTCCCTGACACTTTCCTCCTCAATGGCATTAATCAGAAGTGCTTTCTTGTTTATCTTTCCGTTTGGCAGTCTGGGGAAGCCTTCAGTGGGATGGAAAAAAGAAGGTACCATGTACGAGGGAAGATGCTGCGACAGATAGGCCGTAATCTCATCCCTGGTCTGACTGAATTCGGAATCTACATTGAGGAAGGCTACAAGACGCTCATCATTGTCGCCGAATTTCTGAACCTTTACAACTGCTTCCTGAACTGAAGGCAGACGCGAGAGAAGGCTCTCTATCTCGCCAGGCTCTATCCTGAAGCCACGAAGCTTGATCTGGTTGTCGATCCTGCCGAACAGCTCTATGTTCCCATCCGAAAGGTAGCGTCCAAGGTCGCCCGTTTTGTAAATGATCCCTGGTGGTCCGTATTCTATGAACTTCTCCGCCGTCAGCTCAGGCCGGTTGTTATACCCTTTTGTAACGCCCAGTCCTCCAATGCATACCTCTCCCGTTACTCCTACCGGTACCTCATTGTTATCCTTGTCAAGTATATAGATCTG
>CAIMVD010000064.1 GCA_903844815.1 uncultured Bacteroidota bacterium
CCACCTGCCTTTAGGAGCGTTCCATTTAAGGGTTCCATCGGAAGACAGATTTTTTGAAATATCAATTATAGAATTCTCTGCAATAGGGTTTATACCTGACTTGTTATTAAGATCAAGCACATTTTCATTGACATCAAAAACAGAAGCAGTTTTCTCGAAGAATGATGAAACCGAAGGTGTAAAGACAGGTAATTCCTCATCTTTAAGAAGTTCTAATTCGGCAATCGGGTAAGTATTGAAGTACAAGAAGTTGGATTTCACAAATTCTATCCGGAAATATTTTGCTTTTGTTAAGGTGAATGGTGCAGAAATTGATTTGTTCACTCCGATAAATTCAAGGTCGGCAATCTTTGTAAAGACAGTTCCGTCGTTTGAGGCTGATAACCTCAATAGAACTGTTATTTTGGCCATATCGTCCCAGCAGAATGGGAGATGAGGAAACAAAACAAGTTTGCTTGCAGTAAAATCTGTACCCAATTTCACATCAATTACATCGCCTTTTTTTAAGTTGATTTCTGTTTTGGGATTACCATCATAAAGAATAGATCCGGAGGGAACTTTACTTGCAACAATTACAGGCTTTGCGTGTTGAAATGAATTTAGTTTCTCCTCCAACTGAAAGGCAACTACAGCAACATCGCTGTAGAAATTCTCCATAGTAACAGGCTGATTCAGTTTTGTAATAACTTCCTTTCCCCCTTCGATTGTAGTTTTTGTCCAGACATATTGTTTCATCGATAGCTCTGGTGTAATCCATGGCCCTCCTGTTGTGCAATAACCGTCAATAGTCTGGATGCCAATTGTAATACCTAACCGGTTTGCTTCTTTAAGTGCCCACCGGAACATCTCAATCCATTCAGGGGAATTGAATTTTACCCTGGGCAAGTCCACCTCTTTTGTAAAGTTCTGACCAATATTAATAATTGTTGCCTCAACGACACCCTGACGTTTCATTGATTCCAGATCTTTCGTTATGCCTTCTTTAGTAATGTTGCCGGCCATCCAGTGCCACCAGGTATGTACCTTCGCTGATTGTGGTGGATTATGAAAATCAGTACTATTTAAAGTATTTTGAGCATTTAAAGATAATGTGACCACAAGGATTAGCAGAATTGTTAGTAGAATATGTTTCATAATATATTCTTGTTACCAAAATTTAAATGGCTCTTTGTGCAGTTGATTTTCTAATTGCCAGAGCTGATTTCACTCCCACACTCACTATGTTTTCAGTCCTTCTTCGCCAAGGCTTCGAAGGACAATGTACCAGGAACGGCACAAAGTTGCAGCTTTTTTGAATAATGTCTATTCTATAAAATGATTGTTAATGAATCTCGTTTAAGGATATGAATTTTGCCTGAGAATAACCTAACATCCTGCTTATTATCGGGTAAAAGAAGCATCACCAATTCTTTCTCCCATTTTAACAGCTGTTTCATATCCCATTGCTGTATTTATCAATAAGTCCTTGTCAATGCAGATTTTGCTTTTTTCAAACAGCAGTACTACTGTAGAGCCTCCAAATTTAAAGTAGCCTTTTTCTTCACCTTTCTTTACGGAACTTCTCTCATAAGTTTGTACTATGCTTCCAACCATGGTGGCACCAACTTCGGCCATAATAACATCACCAAACAATGGATTTGAAAGAGTTGTATATTCCCGTTTATTCAAACAGAATATTTCAGCCTTTTTACGCAAGGCAAATGGGTTGACGGAATAGTAGTCACCTTCAACCTTTTTGTTTGGGGTCAAATTCCCATTGACCGGAAAATGAAAGCGATGATAATCGACTGGGGCTAGCCTGATGATAAGAAGGGCCCCATCACGGTACTTTTGTGAAAGAAAGGGATTGTCCAGAAAGGAAGATACATCAAAGCGAAATCCTTTTATAATAAAATCAGAGTTGCTGATATCGGCATAAGCCAGGATCTTCCCATCTGCAGGAGATACAACAGTATTAAAGCTGCTATCAATTGGTCTTACATTATCCTTTAGTTTCCGGGTAAAAAAATCGTTGAAATTTTTGAACTCCTGTTCCTGAGTGCCGCTCATATCAATATTAAAATCTTCGATAAAGGGATGTATCCTTTTCACCGAAGAAGTGCGATCCATCATTTTACCATAGATCGATGAAACCAGCTTTCTCTTCGCCAACGCCCACAAGGTTGCTTCTCCTATCGGATTGTTATACAACCATACCAACCACTTTTCTCCGGCTACCTTTTCTGTTTTTAATTGACCACCTTCCCTTTCATAATATTGAATGGAATTTTGCGGCGTTGGCGGAAGGCAGCCAATTATGATAATTATTGCAAGCAACAACAAAATGATGCTCCACCTTTTTTTTGTTTTTGTTATTTTCATTTTTGGTTTGATTGCTTTGAGAAGCAAAATTAATTCAATATCCTATATTTTGACCCACATTCCATTAACCAAATATAGAAAGTGTGAGTGTGAGAGCGGGAGTGAGGAAAAAAGAAGCGAGAGTGAATTTTGAGTCGGATTTCCCCGCTCTCGCTCTCACTCTCGCTCTTTTTTCAGTACCCGGAGCGGGACTTCTATATATTTTATTGCATTTGACTTCATTTTATTAATATATCAGATATACAGCACATTAGTAATATGTGATTTGTTTATTAGACTTCATTTTATTTCATTTGAGTAATTATTAGCATCTAATCAGCACCTACTTTTGGTTTATGTAAAGAGGTATAAAACACTCCTTTTTATTGATTTCGCTCTGAAAATACTTAAAAATTATGACGACCCCATTCCAAAAATGTCTATTCAGAATATTAACGAAAATATGAAAGAAGGCTGTGGAATTATTGCTTCCAAGCAACTTCCAGAAACATGATTTAACCGGCTGGTGATAAAAAAAAGGTTGATAGGCAGAGAAACGACAGAAGTATCGCTGCCTATCCCTGAATCTATTACTTTTTTTTCTCACAAGCAAAAATTTGTATCTGAATTGACAATTTTGCTTCCAGGCAAAAATGAAAAGGCAAATTGACTGCATTATTTTGTCTCGTTCTGAATAGGTTTGATGTGATAAGCTATTTAAGGACGAGACAGAAGTATTATTGCATGAATAATTCATAAATATCATGCATATCTTATTTTATTATTATCTTTGTAACCGGAAATCATGGAATTTTTAAAGCAACATATAAAACCCGGTGTAGTTTATCGCCGTTCCGATCTGGAGTTCTATTCTTCTGCGGTTGACAGAGATTTAGGCCGGTTGGTTAAAGATGGTGTCTTATTTAAATTGAGGCAGGGGCTCTATTATGCTCAAAAAAATCGAAATTTGGCATGGTTCCTCCTGATGACTCTGATATGGTGGCGAAATTCCTTAAAGATGACACTTTTCTTCTTGTATCGCCAAACTCGTATAATTCTTTACGACTGGGATTGACACAATTGTACAATACCACATGGGTTTATAACCACAAGCGCCTTGGTGAATTCAAATTAAATGGAAAAAAATTTCTTTTCAAATTGAAATCCGGATTCCCTGAAACTCTGACTACTGAATTTTTGGTAGTGGACCTTTTAGATAGCCTTGATGAACTGGCAGAAGATTCTGATAAGGTAATAGA
>CAIMVD010000065.1 GCA_903844815.1 uncultured Bacteroidota bacterium
CTGAATCTTACAAGATTAATGCACTTGCTGAAGATTCACGGACCTTCTACATTGTCGTTCCTTATGTTCAGCCTGCTGATGAGGATATGGAATTAACTGAAGCTGAGCTTGAAGCAGTGTCAGGTGGAGACGGAATTTATCCTGTTACTAAACCGAAATTTCCTATTCTGGCTTAATTTATTGCAGTTTGCCAGAAGAATGGTCAGTGATTTATTTTAAATATAGCAGGCACCATAGTGAGGTTTTCTGCAGATTAAAAGATTGAACTTTGAGGTTGTCAGGGGCCCCCAATGAGATCAAAGTTCTATCATCTGTCTCTTTACGAGTTCGGCAAACCTGCCACCCTGTTTCTGCAGTTGTGAGTAGGTTCCTGATTCGACTATTTCGCCTTTTTCCATGACGAAAATACGGTCAGCATTAATGACAGTGCTAAGACGGTGGGCAATGACTATGCGTGTGGCATTCAACCCCTCAAGGCTTTTGCTTACCATATGTTGAATTGTGTTGTCGAGGGCACTGGTTGCTTCATCCAGGAGAAGAACACGTGGTTTGGTAACGAGAGCTCTCGCTATAAGAATCCGTTGCCTCTGACCCCCTGACAGAGTGCTTATGCCTTCCGAGATTACGGTGAACATGCCCATGGGCATATTCCCGATATCTTCACCAAGCCCGGCCATGCTGGCAGCTTCATAAACATCATCAAGCGTTGCATCTGTAATTCCGGCAATATTTGAAAAGATAGTACCCGGTGAGAGCTGTGAATTCTGCAAAACAGTGCCAATCTGCCTCCTCACGGATTCGGGATCTACCATTGCAAGATCATGACGGTCAAAACTGATAGTTCCCGTTTCGGGGATATCGAACCCAAGTAATAACCTCATAAGAGTAGATTTGCCTGAACCTGAAGGCCCCACTATTGCTATGAATTCACCGGGATTAATATGTATCGAAACATTTTTGATTACAAGTGGTAATTTTTCATGGTATCTGTAGCTCAGTCCTGAAATGTCAACTGCCCCCTGCAAAGGAGCTATTGAAGGTTTGGCCTGATGGTTTTCCGGCAGTGTTTCAAGTATGGCTTTTACATTATCGAAAAATGGTATAGCCGTGAACAAATAAGCAATAGCAGTGGATGCCCCCATGAACCCCATGACTGTGATGGTTAACGCTGTGAAAAATGTCATGAATTCGCCGGTCGACATTTTTTGCACCATAAAATGATGAATAAAAATAAAAATGAAGATTGTAACAAAAACAGGAGTCAGTGCCAGTATCTGCTGTAGTGTTATTGACAGTTTTCTTAATGCGATGTTTTCCCTTTTCTGGCTGGCAAAGCGATTAGCCCATTGTTCAAATGCATGAATCTCTGACCCCGTGGTCTTTATCTTGGAAATACTGGTCAGGAGTTGGGTAATTATACCATACAGCTTATTCTGAAAATCTATCTGCCTGGTCTGGAGCTTGTTCATACGGTATCCTAAAAGTCCTATAAAGATCATGCTTACTGATAAGATCGAAACTGTAATAAATCCCATCATGAAATTGAACCAGAAGAGGTAGATTAAATTGAAAATAAGCATGACGGAACTCATCAGGGCATAGACTACCGAATCAGACATTATCTTGCGAAGTGCAATGATACTGTTTGTTTTCACTGTCAGTTCACCGGAAGTATATTTTCTGAAAAAAGGAACAGGCAGGTTCAGTAGTCTGTCCCAGATTGCCGCCTGCAATATGAAATCCATTTTTGTTTCAAGATGTACCATCGACATGCTCCTGATCAATTGGAAGAGAGATATCGAAATGGCAGTAAGGATAAGTATTGCTCCCACAACGGGTAGTAACCTGAGTTCACTGTAAGGGATTAACCTGTCGAAAACATATCCTGTAACCATTGGAACTATTAAATTCAGAAGTCCTCCGGCCAGCGATAGCACGGCAATAAAGAAGATCTCCCTGCGGCAGTTTTTTATTCCGAAACTGATCAGCTCACTTCCCTTTATCACCTTATCGGGTAACGGCGGATAAAACTGGTAGGCAAACGGCTGCAGCAACCCCGACAATGAAGCATTCATCCTCTTCCGGGTTCCTGTTACAGTGTCAACATATTCAATCTTCCCCTGTTTCTGCTGGATCAGTGCAACAGGATTTTGTCCGTCTTTTGTGAATCCAAGAAGGGAACCTGTTTCATTTCTCCACCAGCCATCATTTAACTTAACTTTCCTGGCACGGAAGCGCGATGCATGAAGTACATCATTCAGAGTAAAGGGCTGAGGATCTTCTGTTCTCGGTTTTACCGGTTTTTTAACAGAAATCCCCAAATGATTTGCAACCAGCTTACATGCGGTAAGCATTGGATCTTCGAGGCTTTCGAAATGGCTTTTTTTGATTTTGCTGTTGACAACGGAGGCTATTCTGTATAATGTGTCGGACTGACTGAGAATTGAATATCCTGATTTTTCGTTCAGGAGGTTTAATTCATCAACCATGGCAAGTTTATTTTTAAACTCCAGACAGAGTAACAGCACGTTGTAAAAATGATCGAGTGAATCCCAGAATGCAGGAGAATTTAAGGCATCAGCGGTTATATAACAATCTGCCTTTACTTTATTCAGTGGCTGAAGCCATAAATCACCGGTAAAAGGAACCAGTGTTGTTAAACCGTCTCTTTGTACCTCGTTCAGTCCCAGTAAAAGGGCTTCGCCCTCTGAAATCGCAAGCCATAAAACCTGCTTACGGTTATGGATAAAAGAATTCGACGCGAATGACTGGTTGATACCGGCAAATGTGTTCTTTCCCGAAATTTCCATATTGCTAAAAGAGGCACCGGCGGCAAGCTGTGTTATCCATTTTTCGATAAGGGCAATTACATCCTGATTATTACCACCGTCTGCGGAAAATTCTTTCAAAACAGCCAACCTGAATTCAGTAACCGTAGTATTCTGTGTAGCTACGGCAAGAAAATGAAGATCTGCCCCGGGTAAAAGTGGGACTGAAAGCAATATTTCACCTTTTTCAGCTGTAAAATAATGAGTGCGGGCTCCTTCTGCCGTACCATTTTCTATACTCACCGAAAAGACGTCAATTCTCCCTTCACAGATAAACCATCCGCAACCAGGCTTATTAAGCAGGAAAGGATGGTTGCTCTCAACCTTTATGCGTGGTTCATTTTCGAAGAAATGAATGACTTTATCCATATGGATGAAATTGAATATTTATTCTTTAATTAACTCGCGGTACACACCTTCCTGGTTCATGAGTGAATCATGGGTACCCCTCTGGATTATTTCCCCCTGTTTCAGCACAATTATTTCGTCGCAATCGCGGATCGTACTCAGCCGGTGTGCGATGATCAGGCAAGTACACCCTCGCCGCCTCAGGTTAAGATCAATGAGATGTTCCGTTTTGGAATCGAGTGCGCTTGTAGCCTCATCAAGGATGATTACGGAGGGATTATGAACAAGGGCACGCGCAATTTCCATCCTCTGCCTCTGACCTCCGCTGAAATTGCGGCCGTTTTCCTCCACTTCGCTGTCAAAGCCTCCGGGGCGGGAAGCAATTTCTTCATAAATACAGGCATCCATTGCAGCCTGGTGTATCTGTTTTTCCGGAACAGAAGGATCCCACATGGTCAGATTCTCCCGGATACTTCCCCCAAATAAAAAAATATTCTGATCTACGAGCGATACCGACTGGTGGAAAAGTAAAGGTGATAATTCATCGGGCTTTTTTCCGTCAAGTAGTATCTCTCCTGACCAGGGCTGGTATAATCCTGATACAAGTGCAGCCATGGTTGACTTTCCGGAACCCGATTGTCCGACAATGGCAACCCGGTTACCAGGATTGATATAGAGTGAAAAATCCTTTATTAGCGGAGCTTCAAGACGGCTATATCCAAAAACTATATCCTTAAGTTCAACATATCCCTCAGTTTTAATGGCCCGTCTGCCGGAATCATGACTCTTCTCCTGTTCTTCCCGGGAGAACGGATACTTATACACATCGGCAATCCTGCGCATGCTTCCCTCAACATCCTGAAGGGTTCCTCCAAGGTTCACAAGCGCTACAATTGGCTGAGTAAAACTTGCAAGCAGAGCCTGGAAAGCCACAAATGTTCCCACAGACATCTTTCCTCCTATTATATAGAAACTTCCTGCCGTGAGGACTATGGCAGAGGTGATCAAACCAAGCAATACAGGAGCAATCTGGAGAGTCTGTGATAATATTCCTGACTTTTGCTGCAGGGTCAGCAGCTTGGTCTGGTACCCCGACCAGCGTGTAAAAAATTCCTGTTCAGAGGAGTTTGCCTTAATACTTTCTATCATCCTGAGTCCGGCAGCGGATAAACCGAAGATTTTCCCGTTTTCCTGAATCATCTGAGAATTGATATCTGTCTTTTTGCGCGAAATATATTTCAGGGCTGCGAAATTCAGAAGAGAGAGGAGTATCCCCACAATGGTGAGAGGAATACTGTAAAATGCCATAATGACAATATATACAGCAATTGTAAATAAGTTAAGCAGGGTATTTCCGAGCGGCCCGGTTAGCTGCTGAGCAACATCGCTGTTTGAGTTGAGCCGCATTGCCAGATCACCGGGAGGCCGTTGAATATGAAAATAAATAGGCAGGTGGAGCAGTCGCCAGAAAAATTTGCTGCTGAAGCCTATTGCTAAACTTGCTTCAAACCTTACCAGACTGCTTTGCTGGAGCCATGTAAAAAGAAAGCGCAACAGAGCCGAGAATAGAAGCCCGATTATCAGGGGAATGAACCAGGATGATGCATCGTTCATAAAAACCTGATCGACGAAAATTTTTGAAAATACCGGGATCAGTATTCCGGGAATCATAAGTCCGATACCTGTCAGAAAGAGAAACAGAAGATCATCGTTATGCCCTCTGAGCCACGTCTTAAGCAATGGAGCGAACCGCGCTTTCTCTCCCGACTTCCTGAATTCAGGGCCGGGTTTCATGGTCAACACCACACCAGTGAAATTTGCATCGAAAGTTTTATTATCTATTACCCTGGGACCACTTGCGGGATCGTTGATAAAAACCTTGTTTTTACCGAAGCCCTCCAAAACCAGAAAATGGCCAAACCGCCAGAAGAGTATTGCGGGAAAAGCAATATTCCTCAACCGGGCAGGTTCCATTTTAAATGCCTTTACTTCAAGCCCGTAAGTGCGTCCCGCTTTCGCAAGGTTAGCAGCATTGCTGCCATTGCGCGATACACCGCAGTCGACCCTTAGTTTTTCAAGCGAAACATGGCATCCATAATGCGACAGTATTATCCCAAGCGATGCTGCCCCGCATTCAAGCATCTCCATTTGCAGAAATGTGGGTGTCCTGACACGGTTTATACTCCTGTACTTTTGAATTTTTTTACTTAGAAAAGTTAACGGATTGTATACCATAAATGAAAACCTTTATTTTGAAGTAGAAAGAAGGTAAGCTATCGGGCTGCGCTGAGAAACGATAACTTCGCCATAAAAGACCTTTCCGTACAGATCACCGGCAGTATATCCTTTAAAAGGATCGGACTTATCAGCTAATGAATCTCCGGAGGTTCTGACAAGATAGTAACTCCCTTTTTTCAGTTGTGCTGCAACCCCCCTGTCGAGGATGACATTACTTATGGATTCCTCTGAAGCGGGTAATTTGCTAATGTAAGTTATTCGCGAATTTACCCTGATAATGCCCGATTCTCGTCCCTCGATGAGGATACTTACATCCATCCCGGTGGATAGTTTATTGACCATATTACCGGAAACAAAAAATAGAAATTCAGGATGCAAAATATGCCCCCCCTGATTATATGCAACTTTTGCAACGGTGAGACCCGGTGACAAAAAGAGACCCTCGCTCACATTCAGTTCAATAAGTTCTCCATCGACGGGAGACAGAATATATTTAATACTGCTGCTCTTATCCGGAGTATATCCCACTATGGGCTGGTTTTTTGAAACTTTGTCTCCGGGCCAGTGAAAAACCGAATCGACCTGTCCCGCCTCATTCACAATTAATGATTGAGGAGGGTCTACGGGTTGAATTGTTCCGGTCAGACTGACTTTGCTCACTATCTGTCCGAAAATACCCCAAATTACTGCGCCAGCGATAAGGCAAAGCACCGACACTAGCATAAGCCAGGATATTCCCGAATTAACCTGAAGAAGTTCATCAAGGTCATCGGGAGTCGAAAGTTTTTCTATCGCAGCTTTTCTGAATATTTCCCTGTTAAACATTTCTGAACTGGTTTAATGAGCCGATTATGAAATATGGTAGGACAAAAAGTAATACTGCATTTACAGAGACTGATCATCTTTTTTTTCATCTTTTGATTAAGATATACTCCCGCTGAAAATTAATTATTTTTATCCCAAATTAAGCTAATAATCCGGAGAAGAAATTTAATTTATTTATGCAAAATATTTTGCTGCGATCGCGAATAATTTTCTTCGCCCCGGGTTGTGCTTGTCCTTAATTTTGCTGTCTTCATAGTTGCTTCCGGTGCTTGTGGGACTGTACGCAAAACTTAATCAAGGTTTTTGAATAATTAATTGAAATATTATTGGATCATAATGGCGCAAAATAATATTTTATCTGAATGAAAATATGTAAGTTTAACAAAATGATTAATTCTTTGACAGATTAAAACAGTACATGGGTTTTTAGCTATTTTACCCCGATCCCGGGGGTGAAAACTGAAAAATCCGCATGATCCTTTTAGAGATTAAGGGTAAAACTGGTAGTTTTTTCGGATCTGTCAGAAGTAGAATTAGGTTGGTGTATTTATTAAGAATTTATTTAATTGAAAATAATATTGTTGAGTACATAAACTTTAATACTACTACTATGGCTGGAATTTTTAAATTCACATTTGGTCCCTGGAATATTCATGAGGGATCGGACCCTTTTGGTCCAACGGTAAGAGAAACTATTGAGTTTTCAAAGAAACTCAATTATTACAAAAAGCTCGGTTTTGAAGGTGTTCAGTTTCATGATGACGACGCTGTACCTGACATGAACGACCTGACACCTCAGCAGATTGCGAGCAAGGCAAAAGAGCTTAAGAAAGTCCTTGATAACAGCGGACTGGCGGCCGAATTTGTAGCTCCAAGATTATGGGAAGATGCCAGGACAATAGATGGAGGCTACACTTCAAATGACCCTGTCTGCAGGAAATTTGCAATAGAGAGAAGTAAACGTACTATTGATATTGCAAATGCTGTAGGTACAAACCTTGTTGTGTTATGGCTGGCACGGGAAGGAACCTATATCAGGGAAGCAAAGGATAGTGTGGTTGCGACAGAGAGAATCGTTGAGGCGATAAATATTATGCTTGAATACGATCCGGATGTAAGGGTTTGCATCGAACCCAAGCCGAATGAACCTATGGATCATACCTATATACCAACAACAGGCCATGCACTTGCATTAGGTTTATTATGCAACGATTCAAAACGTGTTGGTGTAAACATTGAAAGTGCACATGCAATACTTGCCGGTCTGGATCCTTCCGATGAGATGGGCTTTGCACTAACCTTCAACAAACTGTGGACAGTACACCTGAATGATCAGAACGGATTGAAATTCGACCAGGATAAAACCTTCGGATCAGTTGATTTACGCAGGGCATTTAACCAGGTTCGCATACTCGACAAACACGATTATGGAAAGAACGGTGAGTTTATTGGTTTGGATGTTAAGGCAATGCGGACACAGAAGGATGATGTTGCCACGAAACACCTTTCAAACAGTAAAGAAATCTTCCTGAAACTACTAAGCATTTCCAGAAAAATAGACGACAATTTCATTGTTAAATGTCAGCAGGAACGTGATTATGAGGAGCTGGATCTTTATATAATGAAATCATTGCTGGGCGAATAGCCGGAATCATTATGCCGGGAAAAATTATCATTTCAGGAATTGGTTGTTGTCTTGTTGATCTGTTATATACTGACATTAATTTCAACGGGGATACAATAAAGCCATATCTTTCCCTTGAACGGGGTGACGGGGGGCTGACTCCCGGTCATCTTGTTTTCAGGGAAGAATTTGAAAAATACTGCAATATTTCTTTCGATCAGGTCCTAAGCAAACTGACAGATGGAAGGCCATATATTAAGATTAACATTGGCGGACCTTCAATTGTATCATTAATAAATGCTGCACAGCTTATCGACCAGGAACACTGTGAAGTTCGTTTTTATGGCAGGGGAGGGTCCGATGAAACAGGCTCGTATCTTATCTCTGCTCTAAAGCAAACTCCCGTCATCCTTAAAGATTATCGGCTGATAGATAATCAAACCCCTTCAACTGTGGTACTCTCAGACCCAACCTACGATAATGGTCACGGAGAGAGAATGTTTATTAACTCAATTGGAGCAGCATGGGAATTTCGACAGGAGGACCTGGATGATGATTTCTTTAATTCGGATGTTGTTGTTTTTGGAGGTACTGCCCTTGTGCCACAGATTCATGATAACCTGACATCGTTACTAAGGAAAGCCAAGGAAAAAGGATGCATTACAATCGTTAATACTGTTTTTGATTTCAGGAACGAAAAGGCCAATCCTTTTAAAAAATGGCCCTTGGGTGAAAGTGATGAAAGTTATGATTACATCGATCTTCTTATTACGGATCAGGAGGAAGCCTTCAGGCTGAGCGGGGAGAATGATCCGCAGGCCGCTATCAGGTTTTTTATTGAAAAAAATGTTTCATCGTTCATTATTACAAACGGGTCAAAAAACATTTCCCTTTTCTCTGATGGAAAGTTTTTTAGTCCATCCGTCCTAAAAGAGATGCCTGTATCACAAAAGGTTCTTAACGATAAAAAGACTTTCCAGGGTGGAGATACTACAGGTTGCGGCGATAATTTTGCTGGCGGGGTCATTGCATCTGTTGTGGCACAGCTGCAGAGTGGAGTCAAACATCCTGATATTAATGAAGCTTGCTGCTGGGGGGTTGTTTCAGGCGGGTTTACCTGTTTTTACCATGGTGGAACGTATCTTGAAGAAAAAGTCGGGGAGAAGCGTTCTAAAATGATACCATATTACGATGCCTACAGAAAGCAAATTTCAGATTGACTATAGGAAGATTGTGATTTTTGGTGCAGGAAAGATTGGCCGTTCTTTCATTGGCCAGTTATTTGGCTGTGGTGGTTATAAAGTGGTTTTTATTGATGTTGATCGCATTCTGGTTGACCTGTTAAACAAGCGGGGCAGGTACCGGGTTGTAATAAAAGGCGAAACCGACGAGGAGATTAATGTCCCTAATGTACAGGCTGTTTCAGCACTTGAAAAGGGCAAAGTGGTCGAAGCCGTAGCTACTGCCGGTATCCTGGCTGTTTCGGTCGGAAAAAGTGCACTCGAAAAGGTTATTCCTGTAATTGCTGAGGGTTTACTGCAAAGAAATAATAATTGTCCGGGGGTGCCGCTCGATATTATCCTTGCCGAAAATATGAGATCAGCAGCTGAATTCACAAGAGACATTCTGAAAAAGAATCTTCCTTCCGGTTTTCCTGTCGATAGTCTTGCGGGACTTGTTGAAACAAGCATAGGGAAAATGGTACCTATTATTCCATTTACCGAGCTTGAAAAGGATCCTTTAGTTGTCTTTGCCGAACCTTATAACTCATTGATTCTCGATGAAAAGGGATTCAGGTCAGCAATTCCTGAGATAGCGGGCCTGGCTCCCAAAAACAATATTAAAGCATGGGTCGACAGGAAGGCATTTATTCATAATCTTGGTCACGCTTCTGCTGCATATTATGGTCATTATTTGCATGCTGATGCAATATATATGTATGAAATACTTGATGACGCTGAAGTACTCCGGCATACAAGAGAGGTAATGCTTCAGTCGGCGGATATTCTCAGTACAGTTTATCCCGATGATTTTACTGCTGCTGACCTTGAAGATCACATTAATGATCTGATTCATCGTTTCAGGAACAGAGCCCTTCAGGATACAATTTTCAGGGTAGGGCAGGACCTGGTAAGGAAACTGGGTGTTGATGACCGGTTTATAGGATCCATACATCTTGCAAGGCAATGCGGAAAACCATACGATAAGATAATTGAAGCCATGTCGTACGGACTGTTTTTTAAAGCGACGGATGAGGCAGGCGGTATGTCATCAACGGATATCACCTTTTTAGAGGCTGTTTCGAAGGCTTTTGATTCGACGATTATCAACGGATTGCACATTGAACCTGCAACAGACAATTCAATTATTGAAACATTAAAGAGTAAATATACATTCTTACTGAACTCTTCACGGATTGGATGAAAAGGTTATGACCAGAGTTTGCTTTTTTTGATTTGCAGAATATTCATAAATACAGAGTAAGGGATTCCTGGTTTGTTTCAAAAAATGTTATTCACACTATCGTTCCACAGAATCAGGTTGTAATCGCCATGAAGCGCAACATCCTGTTCGGTTAATATATCTTCTATATTATCAGGCTTTTCTTTTGTGACAGGTTCTTTTCCGGAGTTATGGCAGGCAGGATTTTCCTGGGATATTTCGTAAATAATAGGATATTTACTACTTTTGAAGTGCCGAACAATTGAAACATTGTATGAAAGTTGTAAAGGTTAGTGAAATCATTAAACGGTTAAATCAGGATGGTTGGTATTTGTACAGGCATAACAGGTCAAGCCACCGCCAGTTTAAACACCCTGAAAAAAAGGGGAAAGTAACCGTAAATGGTAAACCTTCGGCAGACATTAGCAAAACTCTATTAAGAAGTATTGAACAACAATCGGGGTTACTATTTTAGCTCTGTCAGAAATCAAAAAAAAATATGGAAACAGAAGTTTTTGTAAGAATAGGAAGGACCAAAAACAATTTTGCAGCCTGTGTAGAAGGATTAGACGGTTTTGTGTGTACGGCTGATTCATTTGAAGAACTAAAAAAGGAGGTTGTACTGGGTATTGAATTTCATATTAAAGGTCTGCTGGAAGATGGTGATGTAGTGCCTGAAGTATTTAAATTGGATTATGTACTTGTTTACAAATGGGATGTTGATAGTTTACTGGACTATTACAAAGGAATATTTACAAAAGCAGCTCTTGAGCGGATAACTGGCATAAATCAAGCACAATTGGGACATTATGCTGCCGGTAGGTCAAAACCGAGAAAGCAGCAGATTATGAAGATCGAAAAGGCCCTGCACAAGTTAGGTGAAGAGCTGTGTACCATATCATTTTAGAATGTCCTTATCAGCGTTCCGTTTTCTTTTCTCGGCTCCGTTTTACCCTTGTTAGTCGTTATGGCAAGGACTGAACCGTGCCATCCGGTATCAGTAGCATCCCCGTTTCCGATTGTTCTCATGAGTGTGCCATTTTCTTTAATGTTCCCTTTGCGTGAGAATTCATTTTTTTCATCAGCATATTTGAGAAGACAATAATTTTATTCTGAGGATGGCATATTTATCTTTATCTTAGCCACCGGAAGGGGAATGTTGTATTATTATGTATGTGGTTAAATATCAGCCATAAGGTATTATTTAATATGCTTTCACCATGGATGCTACGGATAGTAATGGTTTTATAGTCGATTTTGTTTATTACCGCGAAGTAAGCTTCTCCTTTCAGCAGAATCATATTCCAGTGATCAGAAAGTTCGTCATTACCAATTTCACCGGATGCGATGTTTCTGATATTATTGTTGACCTGACCTTCGAGCCCGGATTCGCTAATCCTGTTTCCTCAAATATCTCGCTGATCAGGGCCGGAGAATCTTTTCAGCTTGATAATTTTGATCTGATTCTTTCGCCAAGGTTCCTTTCCGAAGTCACCGAAAGAGTCTCGGGCTTTGTGAAAATTACCATCAGCAGCAAAAATCTCGTCCATTTTCAGAATGACTTCCTGCTCGATGTCTTAGCCTTCGACCAGTGGCAGGGCTTCTCAACCATGCCCGAACTGATAGCTACTTTTGTAACGCCCAATAATCCTCAGATATCAGGAATAATTCACAGGGCATCTCAGATTTTGAATGAATGGACCGGCGATCCTTCTCTGGATGAATATCAGAGCAAAAACCCTGACAGGGTGAAGAAACAGATGGCCGCCCTTTTTCAGTCAGTCAGGGAACTTAATATAACATATTGCACTCCTCCTGCCAGTTTTGAAGACACAGGACAAAGGCTCAGACTGGTTGATACGCTCATTACCCAGAAACTTGGCACCTGCCTTGATATGACGCTGCTCTATGCCTCATGCCTCGAAGCAATGGGAATTAATCCCCTGATTATAATAACCAGAGGACATGCTTTTGCAGGTGGATGGCTGATAGAGGACACTTTTCCCGACATCGTAAATGATGATTTTACCCTGCTCACCAAGAGGATTGCCGAAGGGATAAATGAGATCCTGGTAGTGGAAGCTACACATATGAATACAGGAACAACAGGTTCATTTGATGATGCCATTAAAAAGGGAAACTACAATCTTGTTAACGGAGATGATTTTGTCCTTTTTGTCGATGTGGCACAATCGAGGCTTTCAGGGATCAGGCCTCTTCCGCAGAGAGTCAAAACCGATCATGGATGGGAGTTTAATGATGACGACAAGAAGGTTACTTTTTCAGATCTGCCTGACGAAATATTTCCTGATAAGGATCTTACAGTTTCCGGCGACAGGGATCTTTCGAAACAGCAGATCTGGGAGCGAAGGCTTCTTGATCTGAGCCTCCGGAATAACTTGCTCAATACGAGGATCACAAAGAGCACCATTCAGCTTATTTCGGTAAGCCTGAGCAAGGTCGAGGATGCGCTGGCGGCAGGGGAGGAGTTTCAACTGTTCCCGAAACCTGCCGAGTGGAACAACCCGTTAAGAATGGCAGGAGTATATCAGTCCATTAATCAAACAGATCCTATAATTGATCTGGTAAAAAGTGAACTCTCCCAGAAGAGGCTCAGGACATATATGTCAGAGTCTGATCTGGCTCACGGCCTCACAAATCTTTACCGTGCCTCAAGGCTTTCAATCGAAGAAAATGGCGCAAATACCCTTTACCTTGCCCTGGGACTATTAAAGTGGTATGAAACACCCGCGAGCCAGCAACCGCGATTCTCACCAATACTTCTGCTTCCTGTCGAGATAATAAGAAAATCCGCCTGCGGGGGATATGTTATCCGGGGCAGGGAGGAAGAGGCGATAATGAATATCACCCTGCTGGAAATGCTCAGGCAGGATTTCATGATAGGCATTCCGGGCCTTGATCCTCTGCCAAGAGATGAAAATGGGGTGGATGTAAGGAAGGTTTTCAACATCGTGCGTCAGGGCATAATGATCCAGAGCAGGTGGGATATCGAGGAACAGGCTATTCTGGGCACGTTCTCATTTACGAAATTCATTATGTGGAACGACATCCACAATAACGCCGGGAAACTGGCACAGAACAAAATCGTCTCAAGTTTAATTACCGGCAGAGCTCAGTGGGACGTTGACTTAAACCAGTTTGTACCTGAGAACCTTGACAAGCTTTATCATCCCTCGCAATTGATTTTGCCCATAAGCGCCGATTCTTCGCAGCTCGATGCCATCTGTGCTTCTGGTCAGGATAAGAGCTTTATTCTGCACGGGCCTCCCGGTACCGGAAAGTCACAAACCATAACAAACATCATCGCCAACGCGCTGTACAATGGTAAAAAGGTACTGTTCGTTGCCGAAAAAATGGCCGCACTTTCGGTTGTCCAGCGTAGGCTTGAAGCTATAGGCATAGCGCCTTTTTGTCTTGAGCTGCACTCCAACAAATCGAAAAAATCGGCCTTGATTGAACAGCTGAAGAGTACGACTGAAATAGTCCGCAGGACACCGCCTGAAGATTTCGGCCTTGAAGCCGACAGGATATACAAGGTCAGAAATGAACTGAACGACTATGTGGAAGCGCTTCATAAAAAATATCCGTTTGGATTTTCGCTGTTTGAAGCATTCTCAGGTTATTCTGCATACAGCGATTTCAAAGGTGGCATTAATCTTGACGGGAATGTCATTGGATCCCTTACAAGAGAGAAGATCAGGATCTGGCTTGAGCTGGCAGAGGAACTAAAATCCGCTGCAATGATGTGCGGGAGTATTAACGGTCATCCACTGCGTGGTATAAATACGGTAAGTTATTCTCAGCAGACAAAGGCCATTGTTGCAGAACTGCTTGCCGGCTATTCTGAAGCCCTGATTTCGATGCGCAGCAAAATTGCCGGAGCATGCAAAGCTATAAGTATTCCCGGGCCAATAGTTAAAAGATCACAGGCTTTAGCTCTCGCCGATATTTGCAGCCTTCTGCTGTCTGCGCCTGACGTGCCATCATCGCTTTTGAAATTAACTGATCCCGTAGAATCTCTGAATCTGATCATTCGTATTTCGCGTAATGGCATCGAAAGGAACAGACACAGGGATTCATTGCTTAAAACCTTTAAAAAAGATATTTTAAGTCTGGATGCAGGAGCACTCAGGGCTGAATGGAACGATACCCTGACAAAATGGTTTCTCCCAAAATTCCTCGGGCAGCAAAAAATAGCCAAAGCATTAAAGAAAATTTCACGAAACGGTAAAATCGACAAGGAAAGAATTGTTTTCATTCTTGACGAGGTTCTGGTATTCAGGGCTGATCAGGATCAGATAGATCTGCACACCGGTTTCATGGCACATGTATTGGGATTAAGATGGCAGGATGGGGAGGGCGACTGGCAGGAAATCGGCAGTGTTTGCCAGACCGTACTGAAGGCAATTGATCTGTTAATGATCAGCACCGGCGATCCGGCAAGGGGAGCAGAGTCGCGACAGTTGCTTGCTGCCACACTCGGGGAGGGACACAAGGCTTTTCTTTCTGTTTATAAGTCAGCACTTCAGGATTATCTAAATAATTTTAATAACATAATTGACTTTGAGAAAAAGCTGAATGAGCTTCTCTCAATTGATTTCGCAGGAATTGAGGTTCACAGTGAGGATTATGCAGAAAATCTTATAATTCATTGCGAAAACTGGAAAAGGGGTATCGATTCACTGCGCGACTGGGTGAGCTGGAATCAGACCAGGATCAAAGTAACAGCAGAAGGACTTGGTCAGCTTGTAATCAATGTTGAAAACGGGAACATCAAAGGTTCCGATGCCGTCAATTTTTTCTCAAGGAACCTGTACAGGAATTGCGCTGAATTCATCATCGACAGGGATATTCGGCTTTCTGCATTCAATGGAAAATTGTTCGAAGAAAAGATTCATAAATTCCGGCGGTTCAGCAAGGATTTCGTAAAGCTCTCTAAAGATGAGTTATTTGCAAAGCTTGCTTCCAGAGTCCCTAATTTCATGCAGGAAGCGGCACAGACCTCCGAGATAGGCATCCTGCAGCGAAACATCCGCAACGGAGCCAGGGGAATGACCATCCGCAGAATGTTTGACACAATACCCGCTCTGATCAACAGAATGTGCCCATGTATGCTTATGAGCCCGATATCTGTGGCACAGTATATCGATATCAATAACTTTAAATTTGATCTAATAATATTCGATGAGGCTTCGCAGATGCCCACCAGTGAGTCTGTTGGCGCGATTGCAAGGGGAAAAAATCTGATTGTCGTCGGAGATCCGAAGCAGATGCCGCCAACGAATTTCTTTTCAACAAACAACATCGATGAAGAGAACATAGAGAAAGAGGATATGGAGAGCATCCTCGACGATTGCCTTGCCCTGTCACTTCCTTCAATACATTTGTTGTGGCATTACAGGAGCAAACATGAAAGCCTGATCTCTTTCAGTAATTCTCATTTCTACGAAAATAAGCTGCTTACGTTTCCTTCGCCCGATGACCTTACGACAAAAGTCACTTTCAATCACATTCAGGGATTTTACGACAGGGGCAAATCGAGGCAAAACAGCTTTGAAGCTACCGCAGTAACGGAAGAGATAATCCGAAGGCTTTCCGATCCTGAACTCGCGAAAAAAAGCATTGGCGTTGTAACATTCAGCTCGGCCCAGCAAATTCTTATCGATGATACTCTGAATGATGCTTTCAGGCTAAGGCCCGATCTGGAGATGATTGCCAACGGATCTTTAGAGCCCATCTTTATTAAAAACCTTGAGAATGTTCAGGGTGATGAACGGGATATAATTCTTTTTTCAATCGGGTACGGTCCTGATAAGGACAAGAAGGTCAACCTTAATTTTGGTCCGATAAACAGGGAAGGCGGCTGGAGGAGGCTTAATGTTGCCGTGTCGAGGGCGAGGTATGAAATGCAGATATTCTCAACGCTTAAGGCTGATCAGATTGATATTACCCGTACGGCATCGGAGGGTGTCGCAGGATTGAAGGCTTTCCTGGAATTTGCTGAAAAGGGAAAAAATTCTTCAGCCATGCTGAAGGTTAACGGGATACAGGTGAACGGTGAATTCGCTGAACACCTGGCAGGAAAACTCAGAGAACAGGGTTTTAATGTTCTGACTAACATTGGCAGTTCAGGCTTTAAAATTGATATAGGGATCACCAATCCTGAAGCGCCTTCTGAATATTTACTGGGAATCCTGTGCGACGGATATAACTATAAAAATTCTAAAACAGCTGGTGACAGGGATATAATTCAGTCGGAAGTATTGTCGCTTCTGGGATGGAACATTCACAGGGTATGGTCGTGCGACTGGTGGGATAACAGGGATAAGGTACTGGAAGAGATTAAGCTAGCTGTAATAAATTCAAAATCGCCTGAGATTCTCAGGTCTAAAGCCATTGAACCTCAGATAGTCCCGGAAAAACCCGGGGGTCAATACCCTTTGGAGAATAGTGAACATAAACTTGTTCTGCCTCAAAAATCCAAATATCAGGTTCTGTACACTGCATCGAATCTTCCGTCGCGCAGTTATTCTCCTGATCCTGATCTGCTAAGCTGTAGCAGATTTAAGTCATCGGTTGGGAATGACATCCTGGAAATCCTTGAAAAAGAAGCTCCTGTCAGCAGTCAAGTATTGTGCAGAAGAATACTGGAATCATGGTCTGTAAGCAAACTGGGTTCAAGGATTGATAAATACTTCAATACCATTTTCATGCAGATGAAACTAAAATATACCGATAGCGGGAAACGGTTTTACTGGAATGCAGATCAGGATCCTGATTCATATTTTCAATACAGGCTTGCAACTACCGAATCGCAAAGACGCGATGCCTCGGATATTTCTCCTGAAGAGGTCTCAAATGCAGTCAGGGAGATCCTTGAAAACATGATAAGCCTTAGCAAGGCGGACCTGGTAAGGGAGTCGGCCCGGGTCTTTGGATACAACCGCATTGGCGGGAACGTAGAAACGGCCATGAATGAAGGAATAAAAAAGGCAGTAAGCCGTGGTTTTGCCAAAGTAGAAGGCGACAGGGTCTGTTATGTAGAATAACTGTTTTTAGATGAGTAATAAATTTGAAAAAGACAGGAAAGAGCTGAAGAGTGTGGTTAAGGAGGGTATAGCCACATTCACTTTCCAAGGGAAAGAATCGTACTTAAAAACCGGCCTCGGAAGCAAATATAAAAAAAGTAGGGGATCATAAATATGTATAAGCTTGATTTTTCTGACCTGCATGAAAATGATAATGTGGTAATATTTGAAGCTGCCTTCAGACATGAAAATCTTTTTATAAGACACGTCTTATAAAAATAAAATTAAATCAATTTCTGAAAGGCATGATTTACAAACTCAGATTTTGATCGTCAACCAGCCGGTGAAGTCATGGACCTATATTTATTTTTGTAGACTCCACAGTAAGCGGTTAAAGGAGAATTTCTATGAAGTTCAACTTTCTATATTCCTTTATGACAGCAGGTATAATAATCTGCGAAAATCTGACGCTCTATAGCCCCTCAGTTTATCATTTTCATAGTTAATCACCTTATTTTCTCAAAACGTTAAACCTTAAAAAGCCTGCGTTAAGTCGGTCATTCCTGACGTTCAGGCTTAAAATTGCTACGTTGGAGCTATTAATATATTTTGTAATCAATTGACATTTAATTTCTTAGTTTTTATGATTATCTTTAATAATAAAATCAATGAAAAATATAATATGGGATTTAAACATGGAAAATAGTAACGGATGGGCCGGGTACAAGCTGGAAAGAGGGAATTGAACTGAATTTTTTGGATTATGCACACGAAGGGGGATTGTTTAATATAGGCGACACAATTGAGATGTATCATCTTAAGGAGATGAGGCCGTTATTTAAGGGGTTGTTGATCAGAGTGGATAAATAAAACTAGCTTGTCAGGCTGTATTGGTTGTCAGGGAAAATATTTCTCTTTACAAAATATTATAAGAATTATGGCATATGAGATACCTTACAAAATCATGTTTCGAGCTGGCAAAAGAGGCACTTCTCCGGTATTGCAAACTGGATCCCATGGTAATGGTTATGATATATGAATCAATGTCGTTGACTTAAGGAATGAAGATAAAAATTGTTCTTTGAAATAGTAGAGTATAGAGTATGTTTATTATATTAGGGGTATAATATAGGCCTCAGAGAGAAAGTCTATGAAAACAATGAATTTCGTGAAGAAGC
>CAIMVD010000066.1 GCA_903844815.1 uncultured Bacteroidota bacterium
ATAATGATTAAATAGTTTAATAATTCTGAATTTTCTTGCATTCAGATTAGCCAAAATGATCTATAGTTAAGTTCTTTTTCTCAATAAATATCTTTTTTTTCTTTAATTGAATATATGATTAAATATGGATTATCATTTTCTGAAATATCTAAGCTAGCATAATCACTATTGGACTCTGCAAATGTTTTCAGTGAACCCGGTTCAACCAAAGCCAGAAACCTGTTTTGCCCTATCGAACATTGTGTAAGACAAAATGGTATAAGGTTCTTATCAAAACACTCATTCAGGTTGTAGTTGATGCCGGTTTCAAGTGAATGGAAGATTGTAACAGGTTGGTTTTTAAAAACAACGACACACATTAAGAAGTTAGTAGTTTTCTGTATATTCCCTATGCTACGTGTCTTCTCTCCATTGTTTTCCATATATTCCTTTTCATTATCCGACAGTTTCAATAATTCATCATGACTATACCCATATTTCCCAAAATCAAAACTGTAAGCCGGTTCTACTATTCCATCTTTTAATTTGTATACAGTTAAATCCCTTGGAGCGATAAGAAGAATTTCATCACCAATACTAAAAGGATTAGGAAGAGTAATAGGTTGATTTCCGGCAAATACGGTAAGGTTCATTCTGGTTGAAATAGTGAAGTCCTTTTCGTATAATGTATATTGGTAGTATTCATGAAGTTGACTGCTTACTAAGAAATTACCTTTCTTCACATTATGATATACTAATACTCTATCATTATTAAGGATTCTAAAATCTGTTATGCGTATAGTATCTAATTTAGATAATGAAACAATATTTAAATCCAAGTCAAGGCTTAACAGGGAAGATAAACGTTGATCCCAAAGCTGAATAAGATTTTTGTTTCTATCGATATCAAATGCGAAGGGATTAATTAGTTCCCCAGGTCCTCGTCCAGTCTTGGTTCTGTTAATTAGCAAACCCTCATTGCTAAATACATATAGACACCTGCCTCCAAATACATCCAGTATATAAAACCTGTCATCAAAATATTTGACATTTAGACCGTAAATATCCGAAAGAATAGAATTATCTGTCATCTCCAATGGAATTATCCTCTCTATTGAAACAAATGGTATTGGTCCATCTTTTCTATCGAGGTCTATCTCTATTGTTTTAGCCTTTATGAATTTACTTTCATTGGTCTTACATTCAGTTAGAAAGAAAATAGCAAACAACAAAATAATGAATAAGTTATTGCCAAAACAGCTTCGTCTGTTGCTCAATTGTTTATTTGATTTCAAAATACTCATTTTTAGACCTGTTTGTTTCTTTAAAATATAGCGATATACGATCAAGGTATAAATCATTTTGAGTTTTATCATCCCTACTGTATGGGAATAAAATCTCAAGGTTTGGTTTTACAACTATAAAGAAAGGAACATTGTTG
The DNA here is from genome assembly GCA_903844815.1 of uncultured Bacteroidota bacterium. GTDB lineage: Bacteria > Bacteroidota > Bacteroidia > Bacteroidales > VadinHA17 > LD21. Next base: position 1,421 of record CAIMVD010000066.1, read on the forward strand.
CCATTCTCTCCTGTTTGTAAAGGAATATCCAGAGGAGGCAAATAATTGAAACATTTGTATTTTAAATCTAGGGAGCTTACAACGGCTCTTAAAGCCCGGTTTGATTCATATCCTCCAATGACTATTATATTATCCACTCCTAATCTATCACAAATTAGGCTAAGAGATTCAATATCCTGGATCACACAATCAAGACACGAAGATTGAGTAAATCGATACAAAAGTGAAGTAGTTTTTATAACGTTTTGAAGATATATACTGTCCCCTGAATTGATCTCATGAAGTAAATGATTTGGGATAAAAGAGTGCGCTGTTTGAATTTCTAAAATCTCTTTCTGCTTAAATCCCTCTATTCTTTTTTCAGCGACCTTCAGACTGGTTAGAAGTTCATAGTTCTTACTAAAGGTAGTTGATGCAAGTGCCTTCCGATATGCAATCACTCTACCTATTAAGACAAGAATTAAAAAAATCAAAACACATAACACTAGTGGCACTAATCGTTTTCTATAATTGATAGATATTGACATAATGTAATAAATTAGAATTTAAAAATTACTTTAACATGACCTCGAGTGGGAGCGAGGGAAATACCTATTTCTGTATGGTATAATATACATTTTTGCCAGTCCATAACCGACAAGAATATATTTGGTAAAATTTTCATCATGATATTAAAATTGTAGAGGCTGTTCAATAAAGTGTGTCAAAGTTAGAAAAGTAATAATAATTAACTTTGACCATGGAAAAGAAAGAATCGAAGAAAAGAGAAAAGCGATTACGATTGAATGAGATTATACCTGATGATGGAATAAGAAATGAGAT
>CAIMVD010000067.1 GCA_903844815.1 uncultured Bacteroidota bacterium
GATTGCAAATCCGCGCCAGCGGTTTCAACAGATGCTGGCGCCGATTTGCAATCGGGGCCAGATATATGTAATGCGTTTAGCTTGAATGGTTTGTCACGGATTGCAAATCCGCGCCAGCGGTGTAACCGGGTCACGGATTGCAAATCCGCGCCAGCGGTGTAACCGGGTCACGGATTGCAAATCCGCGCCAGCGGTTTCAACAGATGCTGGCGCCGATTTGCAATCGGGGCCAGGTATATGTAATGCGTTTAGCTTGAACGTTTTGTCACGGATTACAAATCCGCGCCATCGATGTAACCGGGTCACGGATTGCAAATCCGCGCCAGCGATGTAACCGGGTCACGGATTGCAAATCCGCGCCATCGATTTAAACGGGTCACGGATTGCAAATCCGCGCCAGCGGTTTAAACGGGTCACGGATTGCAAATCCGCGCCAGCGGTTTCAGTTTTATTTTCATCCGGCATGACGGTTTTATTCTTTTTTTAAATCGTTTGTTCCTATATTTGATAATGAGTAGTCGACTTTCGGCAGAAATCATTTATTGTTAATAATTTAACAGAGTGCGTATGGCAGATTTTATTTATGAAAAACCTTTTCAGATAGAGAAGGACTCAACAAAATACCGGTTACTGACATCTGATTATGTGAAAGTTGTGAAGGAAGGCGAACGTAATATCCTGAAAGTCGATCCGAAGGGGCTCGAGTTTCTGGCTCAGGAGGCAGTGTCGGACCTTTCATTTTACCTCCGTCCGTCGCACCTTGAAAAACTTGCTTCCATACTCGATGACCCGGAGGCCACCGACAATGACAGGTTCGTGGCATATATGATGCTGCGAAACACAACAATCTCTGCCAATGAAGACCTTCCGTGGTGTCAGGATACCGGGACTGCAATAGTTATAGGTAAAAAGGGAGAAAATGTTTTTACCGGGGGCCATGATGCAGAACACCTTTCGCGGGGGATCTTCGAGACTTATAAGAATAAAAATCTCAGGTATTCCCAGGTGGTTCCCTCTTCGATGTTCGATGAGAAGAATACGGGTTCAAACCTGCCTGCACAAATTGATATATATTCCACTGATGGTGATCGTTACGAGTTTCTTTTTGTTACAAAAGGAGGAGGTTCAGCCAATAAGACCTTCCTGTATCAGCAAACAAAATCGCTGCTTAATGAAGAGTCGCTTGTGAAATTTGTAAAAGAAAAGATTAAGGAACTTGGAACTTCCGCCTGTCCTCCCTATCATCTGGCTCTGGTTATCGGGGGTACATCGGCTGAGGCAACCATGAAGGCTGTAAAAGAGGCTTCTGCAGGATATCTCGATCATCTGCCGGTCACAGGTAATTCTTCAGGAAGGGCGTTCCGCGATATTGAGTGGGAAAAGAAAATTGAAAATATCTGCCACGAATATGGAGTGGGTGCGCAGTTCGGAGGAAAATACTTTGTGCATGACGTCAGGGTCATACGGATGACGAGGCACGCTGCCTCCTGTCCGGTAGGGCTGGGCGTGAGTTGCAGCGCCGACAGGAATTTAAAAGCATATATTAATGAGGAGGGAATCTTCATTGAAGAACTCGAAAAGAACCCTCAGAAGTACATGCCTGCAAAAGCTCCTGAATTTGAAAAGCCTGTAGAGATAAACCTCGACCGCCCGATGAAAGAAGTTCTGGGAGAGCTTACAAAATATAAAGTCAAAACCAGGTTGAGTTTGACAGGAACCCTTATTGTTGCCAGGGATATTGCCCATGCCCGGATCAATAAACTTATTGAAGAAGGCAAGCCAATGCCTGAATATTTCAGGAATCACCCGATTTATTATGCGGGGCCTGCAAAGACTCCGGAAGGGATGCCTTCGGGCAGCTTCGGTCCGACAACCGCTGGAAGGATGGATAGCTATGTCGATCTTTTCCAGAGCATGGGAGGTTCTCTCATCATGCTGGCAAAGGGGAATCGCAGCAGACCGGTCATTGACGCCTGTAAAAAACACGGGGGGTTCTATCTCGGTTCAATCGGAGGACCTGCGGCCCTCCTTGCAGCAGAGAATATCAGGTCGGTGGAGCTGGTCGACTTTGAAGAGCTTGGCATGGAAGCAATTAGAAAGATCCGTGTCGAGAATATGCCGGCTTTCATAATCACCGATGACAAGGGGAATGATTTTTTTGATGAGTATAATAAGTAAACCTCACCCCAAATCCTTAGGAAGAAGGTGAGGGAAAGTTAGCTTTTTTACCACGTAGTTTCAACGACACAAAGACGCTAAGGTTCACAAAAATCTTAATATTAATGAATTACCTTGGCGTGTCTTCGTGTCTTTGCGCCTTTGTGGCAAAAAAAGACTTTTCTGATCAGTCTCAAAGTTATAAATGAGACTGATCAGAATCTAAATAAGTTTAGGTTTGCAAAACTTCATTACGGAAATTTTTTAAAAATGATGAAAATGGGTTTTCTTTGAAAAATATTTTTCTATCTTGATCCGCGCAAAATTAAACCTATGAAGCGATTTATTTTTCTCATTTTTGTCCCCGGCATGATTGTCGGAGCTTTAATTATTCTTGGAAGCGGGAAGTTCCTCAGCAGCACCTCAACAAATGAGTACTGTGTTTCCTGTCACATTCATCCCGCGGCAGATATTGCCTGGAAACAATCGGTACATTATGATACAAGGTCAGGGTTCCGGACTGCATGTGTCGATTGCCATCTTCCCCCAAAAGGACATGGTTATCTTTGGGCAAAAGGAACCACAGGAATACGCGATTTGTGGAGCAAGTGGACGAAAGATTCCGCATCATTCAATTGGGAAGAGCGAAGAAGGCTTGAGGTTGCCCGCACCTATGTTTACGAAAGCAGCTGTATAAAGTGTCATCCGAACCTGTTCCCTGCAAAACTTACGAAAGATGGAGAGAATGCTCACCTTTATTACACCCAATCAAAAAAGACGGAAGAGCTCCATTGTATAAACTGCCATCTTAATGCCGGTCATTTTATTAAAGACTATACCCATGGCAGTAATGCCACCTTCGGAGCTGCATCTTCCGCGGCCAAAGAGATCTATAAGGAGCCGGCAAAAGTAACAGAGTTTAAAAATTATACCGAGCGTATACCTAATTCACCCATAGCATTTAACATGGTTGCAATCCCCGGGGGAGCTTACAAAATGGGAAGCCCCGAAGGAGAAGCTTTCAGAAAGGCAAACGAAGGGCCTGTCAGGGATGTTGAATTAAGTCCTTTTTTCATGGCAGAGGTGGAAGTAACCTGGGATGAATATCTTGCCTTTTATGTTCAGACTGCAGCTGAAGGGCGTACAACTGATACCGAAGGTTTGCGAAAAAAACTGGAGTCTAAAAATGCTACCGACGCCATATCGGGAGCAACTCCTCCCTACGGTCAGCCTGACCAGGGCTGGGGAATGGGCCAGCGTCCGGCAATCTCATTTTCATATCATGCGGCCCAGACTTACTGCAGATGGCTTAGTAAGGTAACCGGAAAAACCTATCGTCTGCCAACAGAAGCCGAATGGGAATATGCTGCACGAGCTGGTTCTGCCACTCCGTATTTCTTCCCGGGTGATCCGAAGAAATTCGAAAAAACAGGGTTAAGGGCTAAGCTTTCCAAAAACGATACCACCTTAATTAACAGATACATTATATATAAGGGTAACAGTAATTCAAAGACTCAGACACCCGACAGGGTGAAACCAAATCCCTTCGGACTTAAGAATATGGCAGGGAACGTTGCGGAGTTTTGTGCCGACTGGTACAAGGAGGATGCTTATGCCCTCTATCCTTCAGGGGTAGTAAAAGATCCGAAAGGACCTGAAACAGGTGAAGAACATGTGATCAGGGGCGGATCTTACCTCAGCACTGCCGGTCTTCTCAGGAGCGCTTCAAGGGATCAAACCCGTACAGAAGCCTGGCTCAGGACCGACCCGCAGATGCCGAAGAGTATCTGGTGGTATTCCGATTGCTTCAATGTAGGGTTCAGGGTTGTATGTGAATACGATGCAAAGACCGGGAATACAGTAGTCAGTAATCAGTAATAGCAAAGAGCCTTCGAAAAGTACTCAGTGGAACTCTGTGGTACCTCTGTGATCTCTGTGTAAGTTCTTAAAATGTTGTTACACAGAGATCCACAGAGAATGCACAGAGTTCCACTGAGTTAAGAATAATTTGTTTCGGGTTTTCAGAGGGTCATTTATTATTTCACCACCTCTATCTGTTTCTTTTCCCGGAAGAAGAATATGAAGCAGATTAATACTGCAACAGCAATATAGGCCGGCACATACCAGATATTCTTCCACTGATATACATTATTCACTGTATAATAGCTGGTAACAAACCCCGAGAACCAGGTTCCGATAAACATCCCCAGGCCGTAGGTGACAAAGGTGAAAAGCCCCTGTGCCGTATTTTTGATCCTCTCATTCGATTTCTTTTCGGTATACATATAACCGGTGACAAAGAAGAAATCGTAACAAACTCCGTGGAGAATGATTCCCGCATATAGCATCCAAAGATTCGCCCCCATGTTTCCAAAGGCAAAACAGAGATAACGGGCTATCCATGCTGTCATGCCGATTAACAGCATCTTCTTTACTCCGATTCTGTTGAAAAGAAAAGGTATGGCAAGAATGAAAAGTGCTTCAGAGATCTGCCCCATTACCATTTTGCCCGCAGCATTCTCCATTCCCGACTGGTTCAGATAAAGATTTGCAAAGCCAAAATAGAATGACAAGGGTATGCAGACAAAGATTGCTGAGATGAAGAAGATAGAATAGGATCTTTCTTTAAATAAAATAAGGGCATCTATTCCAAGTATTGATTTTGTGGTTGACTTTGATTTGGCTTCGGGAGGGGTGTTGGGCAATGCGAAACTGAAAAGTCCCAGAATAATTGAAACAACCGACGCCATATAGAAGGTAGCCGGAGTCTTTTCAATTCCGAGAATTGCAATCATGAAGCCCGAAATCACCCAGCCCACAGTACCAAAGACTCTCACCATTGGAAACTCTTTACCCGGATCGGACATCTGCCTGAAGGCAACACTGTTTGAAAGGGCAATTGTGGGCATATAGGCAAGCGAATATAAAAGTATCACCCAGTAAAAAGTAATATTATTATCAACCTTTGATGCAATGAACAGCAAAAAGCCTCCAAGTATGTGCAGTATGCCCATGAGCCTTTGGGCTGCGAAAAACCTGTCTGCAATCATTCCTATGAAAAAGGGAGAAATCATTGTAGCTATCGCGAGGGCGCTGTAAACTGCCCCTATCTGGATTCCGGTTGATTTCAGGAATCCGGTCATAAAGGTTCCCATGGTTACATACCATGAGCCCCAGATGTAATACTGGAGAAACATCATGAACGACAGTGTAATAATTATTCTTGGCTTCATAAAATGTAAAAATTATTGGTTAATAGAATGTCCGGTATTATAATAATGACACGGAAAAGGTAATCAAAAATATTAATCTGCAAATTGTTATTCGAATAATTGAATCCATTAGTTGCTATTCTTCAGTTCGGGGGATTGGTACCTCTGCCTTTTTTATATATTTGCCAACAAAAAAAAATTGTATGATAAGATTCCGTTTGTCGATGATGATGTTTTTTCAGTATTTGATTTATGCCGTATGGTGGGTACCCCTGGCTGCATATCTGACCAATATGGATGTTGGAAGCGCCAAAAAAGCGCTGATCCTTAGTTCTATGGCAATAGGAGGCCTTGCTTCACCAGCCATTGGCATGCTGGCCGATAAATATCTTTCTGGTCAAAAATTGCTTTTTGTACTCAACGTGATCAACAGCATAATGCTTTTTATGGCTGGCACAACGGGCGATCAGAATGTTCTTTTGTTTTTCCTGCTTCTGACTATGTTATTTTACATGCCAACCTGGGCACTTACAAGCGCAATTGCCATGAAGCATGCTCCCTCGGAAGATTTTCCGAAATTCAGACTGTTTGGATCACTAGGCCATGTAACATCAGGTCTTTTCAGCCTCTTTGCAGTTAAACTTCTTAATTTGGATTTTGATGGTACAAACCTGCCTTTTTATTGCGGTGCCGGGGTCGGAATTGTTACCTCTGTTTATAATCTTACTTTGCCCGATACCCCGCCCGCAGGGAAGGGTAAAAAAAGCTCAGCTTTTGAATTTTTGGGTTTGGGTACCATGAAGCTTATGAAAGACAAGAACTTTGCCTTGTTCATACTCTTCTCTTTCCTGTCGATGATACCTTTTGCCATGTATTTTTCATATTTCTCCGAATTCCTGCTGAACATCAAAACAAAATTCATTACAATCACAATCAACTGGGGAATTCTCGCTGAATTAGGGTTTATGCTTCTTATCCCGGTTGCTATCAGGAAATTCGGCCTGAGAAAGGTTATGATCCTGGGTTTGGCAGCAATGCTTGTGCGTTATGCCGCTCTCTATTTAGGAGGAATTATCGATCAGAAATGGATGTTTTACATCGGGATTCTAATACACGGACTGATTTTCGGATTTTTCTATGTTGGAGGACAAATATATATTGATAAAAGAACTCCTGATGAGCTTAAATCACAGGGACAGGGTTTCATTTTCCTCGTAACTTTCGGTCTGGGTTTGCTTGCCGGTAATATTATTGACGGTCAGATCATCAATATCTTCCTCGATAATTCAACAGGCGTCAGGGTCTACGACTGGGACAGTATCTGGGGAGTAACTTCGGTTATGTCGCTGGTACTTCTTGTTGCATTCGCACTCTTCTTTAAGGAAGATGTTGAGGAGAAACAAGCCAATCTGAAATAAACCCCTTCTGTTCCCATTTGTTTTTCTTTGAGCAGGGAAAAAGAAACATTCTTTTTTGCCACTAACTGTAAGGATTAAATAAAAGGTTTATGGGGAAATTTGAAAAGGGCAGTTTTTAACTGGTTTGCCCTGCGAAGTTAAAAAACATTAATTAGAATTAAATAGTTGTTAAATTCGTGGTCATTATTTACATTTGAATAGGTTCCTAATCTGACTTTAAGGATAGCATAATTATTATTTCTCACAAAACTAACTAACATGAAAAATTCAGGTATTTCAAGGCGTAATTTTCTTGGCAAAGCAGCGACTGTTGGTGTTGCAGGGGTTATAGTACCCTCAATCATAACCAGTTGTTCACGTGAAACAAAAAAAGTTGTTGCAGTTCCAAACATGCTCGATCTGGCACCCGATGGTCCAGTAATCAGAGCAGGCGTCATTGGCTGCGGCGGACGCGGTTCAGGTGCTGCCATTAACTTTTTAAGTGCAGGTCCAAATCTTCAGATCGTGGCTTTAGGCGATACTTTTCAGGACAGGGTTGACTCCTGCCGCGAGAAGATCCTTAAGGAAAAAGGACAGGATGTACCTGTTGACAAATGTTTTGTTGGGTTTGATGCTTTTCAGAAGGTTATTGACGCAGGTGTTGATCTGGTTATTCTTGCAACGCCTCCATCATTCCGTCCTGAGCATCTTGCAGCAGCTATTGCAGCTAAAAAACATGTGTTTGCAGAGAAACCGGTATGCGTTGACCCTGTTGGCGCCAGATCAGTTATGGCTACAGGTCAGAAAGCAAAAGGTTTGGAACTAAGCATAGTTACAGGTACCCAGCGTCGTCACCAGCGCGATTATGTTGCAAACTGGCAGCAGGTTGCACAGGGCGCTATTGGCGATATTACGGGTGGTAATGTTTACTGGAATGGTGGTAAACTCTGGCATCGCGATAGTAACCCCTCATGGTCGGAAATGGAATGGATGATCCGCGACTGGGTTAACTGGACCTGGCTTTCAGGTGACCATATTGTTGAGCAGCATGTTCATAACCTCGACGTTATGAACTGGTTCACAGGCTCACACCCAGTTAAGGCCGTTGGTATGGGTTCCAGAATCCGCAGGGTTACAGGTAACCAGTACGACAACTTCAGTATCGATTTCACTTTTGAAAACGGAACGCATTTCCACAGTATGTGCCGTCAGATAAATGGTTGTGTTAATAATGTATCTGAAAGAATTCAGGGTTCAAAAGGATCAACAAACTGCCAGAACTCGATTATTGACTTAGCAGGAACACAAATATGGAAATATGAATATCCTGCTGATGAGCAGGGTCAACCATCAAACAATGTAAAGGTTGATCCTTATGTTCAGGAACATATTGATCTGGTTACCGCTATTCGCACAAATCAGCCGATCAACGAAGCTGAAAACACAGCCATATCAACAATGGTTGCAATAATGGGACGTGTTTCGGCTTATACCGGAAAAGAAACCACCTGGGAAGAAATGATGAACTCCGATCTTAGGCTCGGCCCTGCCACTTATGCAATGGGTCCTGTTGATATCGACAAATCAGTTCCTCTGGCCGGGCTTCCGTTTATAGCTGAGCCTGAACCAAAAAACTAAATAATTCTCAATAAAGCTTTTTATGGAAAGTTCAAGAAGAGACTTCTTAAAAAAAGCCACTGCTACAGGAGCCGCTATTTTAGCTGCTCCTGCAGTTTTTGGTACTGTTCCCTTTTCAGGGCAACAGAAAACCCAGGACGCCACAACGCCGTTTAAGCTTAAATATGCCCCTTCCCTGGGTATGTTCTCCGAACATGCCGGGAAAGATCCCATCGACAATATAAAGTTTTGCCATGATATGGGCTTCCGGGCAATGTTCGACAATGGCCTTCCCGGAAGACCGGTTGCAGAGCAGGCAAAAATTGCCGCCGAATTGCAGCGGCTTGGTATGGACTTTGGTCCGTTTGTGCTCTATGCCGATTTCAGTGTTACTTCATTCGTTCTCAATAAGCCTGAAGTGAAGGAAATGATTATTAAGAAGATGAAGGAGGGCGTTGAGGTGGCTCAGAGGACCGGATTCAAGAAAGTGCTTGTTGTTCCGGGAAGATATGATGAGAGACTCCACAGGGATTTTCAGACTGCAAATGTTATTGACAATCTCAGGTATTGCTGCGATATTATGGAACCAGCCGGAGTTACAATAGTCCTTGAGCCTTTGAATACAATTCATGACCATCCCGGATTGTTCCTGACCGGAATTCCACAATCCTATTCCATCTGCAGGGCTGTCAATAGTCCATCCTGTAAAATAGTCATGGACATTTATCATCAGCAAATAACGGAGGGGAATCTAATTCCGAATATTGACGCTGCCTTTAGTGAAATTGGTGCCTTCCATTGCGGTGATAACCCGGGAAGAAATGAACCAGGTACAGGTGAGATAAACTTTAAGAACGTTTTCAAGTTTATCTACAGTAAGAATTACCAGGGCACGATCTGCATGGAACACGGGATTAGCAAGAGAGGAAAAGAGGGAGAGATAGCTCTTATGCAGGCTTACCGCGATTCCGATAATTTTTCTGTTTAAGATTTTAATAATTGTTATTTTTAACCACGGATTACACGGATTAACACGGATTCCACTCTGTGTTGCTCCGCGTTATTTCGTGGTTAATTTTTTTCAAATAAGACTTATGTTAAGGTTTTTTCATCTTACAATGGCTATTGCTTGCATAGGGCTCTTCTTCGCAGGTTGCAACAATGAATCACATCTTTTTGTCGGTGGATATACTAAACCCGGTGCAAAAGGGATGTCGGTACTTGAGTTCAACAACAGGAACGGCAACCTGAAAATGGTGTCGCAATCGGATGTTGGTCCGAATCCGTCCTACTTCTGTTACTCTGAAAAGAGAAGGCTGGCTTATGTGTTGAACGAAGTCATGGAGTTCAATGGTGTTTCCGGAGGTGGTCTTTCTACATTCTCCTTTGATGAAAAAGGAGGGACATTTGAGAAAAAAAACGAACTGCTAATCCCGTATGGCGGACCGTGTTTTATATCAATATCTCCCGACAGCGGCTTTTTGTTCGTAGCGAGTTATCCTAACGGTTCGGTTTCGGTAGTAAAACTCGACGGAAACGGATTGCCTGAGGTTGTAACAGATACTATTCTTTTTTCAAAAAATGCACCCGATAAGTCGCACGCTCATATGATGAAGGCTGATCCTTCGGGCAAAAAGATCTATGTAACCGACCTTGGTCTCGACAGGATAACAGTTTACGACTTCAATAAAACTACAGGGAAGCTTACCCTAGCAGAGACCGGAACCATTGATCTGCCAAAGGGTTCAGGCCCTCGCCATTTCGAATTCAATTCCGACGGAACCAAATTGTACCTTATTAATGAACTTGGTAAAACAATTATGGTATTCAATAATGACGAAAAGAAGGGGCTTCATCTTGTACAGACACTCTCAACAGTCAGGAAGGATTTTACCGGAGATAATTATTGTGCCGATCTTCATGTCGGAAAAGACGGCAGATTTCTTTATGGCTCAAACAGGGGTGAGAACACCATTGTGACCTTCAGAATTGAAAATGACGGGTCTCTTTCCCTTGCAGGCCATTCATCATGCGGCGGTGACTGGCCACGCAATTTTACATTAGATCCTTCAGGAAAATACATAATCGTCGGGAACCAGAAATCGGATACCATATCCGTTTTTAAACTTGATAAAAAAACAGGGCTCCCGGTTGAACCTGCAAATCAGTTTCCGATAGTTACTCCTGCCTGTCTTAAATTCATATAAATAAACAAGTGAACAGAATAATAAAAACTGTATTTACAGCCCTTGTCGCGGCACTCATTCTTCTTTCAGGTTTCAAAAGCGATAAAAGAAAGGCATTTAAGAATTACGTTGTTGTCGTATCGCTCGATGCCTTCCGCTGGGATTACGGTAAGATTTACAACACTCCAAACCTTAACAGGATTGCAGCTGATGGGGTCAAGGCCGACAGGATGGTCTCTTCGTTTCCAACAAATACTTTTCCAAACCATTATTCAATAGCAACCGGACTATATCCCGACCATCACGGTTTGATAAATAACAGTTTCCAGGCACCTGACCTCGGACTTTTTTACAGGATTGGCGACAGAAAAGCCGTAGAAAATCCTGCATTTTACGGCGGTGAGCCTATGTGGGCAACGGCGGAAAAGCAGGGTGCAAAGGCTGCTTCATTTTTCTGGGTAGGATCCGAAACAAAGGTTGGTGGAATACAACCGACATACTGGAAAAAATACGATGCTGCTGTAACTTTTAGCGAAAGGATCGACACAGTAGTAAAATGGCTGGGTTATCCTCAGGAGAAACGTCCTGAACTTGTAAACCTGTATTTCGATGAACCCGATGCAACCAGCCATGATTTCGGCCCCGTTTCGAAAGAAACAAAACTTGTTGTCGAACGGCTCGACAGCCTGATGGGTGTCCTGAGAACAAAACTGGCTGCTTTGCTAATAGGAGACAAAATTAATCTGGTTATTCTTTCCGACCATGGCATGGCTCCGGTTACTCCGGCGAAATACGTTAACCTTAAATCAGTAGCTCCCGAAAGGATGGTAGCTTCAATGGCCGGGGGGAGCCCTGTTTACCTCGTCAGTCCTGCTGAAGGCAAGGGCGACAGTCTTTTAACTCTCTATAACAAAGTAAAAGGAATAAAAGCATGGAAGAAATCCGAATTACCCGTCCGCTGGCATTATGGGACTAATTCAAGGATCCCGGAGATAGTTGTGGTGGCCGATAGTTCGTGGAGTGTCGGTACGAGGCCTGATGCATCCGGACTTCGGGGAGCCCATGGATACGATAACTCCAACTCCGATATGTATTCAATTTTCTATGCTGCGGGTCCCGCCTTCAAAAAGAATTATCGTTTCAGTGAACTCAAAAACGTTGACATTTATAATCTGGTTTGTAAAATATTAAAGCTTACACCCGCCCCGAACGACGGAGATCCATCTCATATAAAAGGTATGCTGAAATAATTTTTGCGGATCGGAAATTTTAAGTAATATTATTCTTCAAATATCTTACAATATGAACCGTGCAGCATTGCTTGACGAACTTAAGAAGAAGCAGGATTTTAAATGGGATGTAATTGTAATCGGGGGAGGGGCTACAGGGCTCGGAATTGCTCTTGATTCTGTCTCAAGGGGATATTCAACGTTGCTGCTTGAACAGTCGGATTTCGCTAAGGCAACATCTTCGCGAAGCACGAAGCTGGTTCACGGAGGTGTACGATACATGGCCCAGGGCGATCTGTTGCTTGTAATGGAGGCTCTGCGCGAGAGGGGAATAATGCTGAAAAATGCCCCTCATATTACTTTCAATCAGGAGTTCGTTATTCCTGTATACACCTGGTGGGATGTCTTTTTATATACTGTCGGACTTAAGTTTTATGACCTTCTGGCCGGAAGGCTGAGCATGGGTAAATCATTTTACATTAACGTCCGGCAGGCCGTCAAAAGGCTTCCTCTTCTGAAATCAAAAGGATTAAAAGGGGGAATAGTATATCACGACGGCCAGTTTGATGATGCGCGTTTGGCCATTGACCTTGCCCGCGCTACAGTTGAAAGGGGCGGCGTTGTAATGAACTACTGCAGTGTTACAGGCTTGATGAAAGACAGCGATGGGAAAATAGATGGTGTAAAGGCAAAGGAATCAATCACGGGCGAGGAATTTACTTTCAGGGCGGGTCTTGTGATAAATGCCACAGGGGTTTTTGCCGACAGTATTTCAAGGATGGACAATCCCGGAGCGAAATCCACCTTAAGGCCCAGCCAGGGAGTGCATATTGTACTTGACAAGTCATTCCTCGGAAGCGATTCTGCTATAATGATCCCAAAAACAGATGACGGCAGGGTCCTCTTTGCTATTCCCTGGTATAATGAAGTTGTAGCAGGAACTACCGATACCCCTCTTGATGAAATTACACTTGAGCCTGTAGCCCTGGAAAGCGAAATAGACTTTATATTGAAAACTGCCGGAAGATACCTTGTCAGGCCACCTCAGAGAAGCGACGTACTCTGTATTTTTGCCGGATTACGTCCGCTGGCAGCTAATTCTTCTGATCCCACGGCCACCAAAGAAGTTTCGCGACGTCACAAAATAATTCTTTCATCATCGGGACTGCTTACGGTAGTAGGAGGTAAGTGGACTACCTATAGAATGATGGCTGAAGAGACAATTAATAAGGGAATAAAAGCAGGTTTCCTGGAAAAGAGAAAATGCGTTACTTCAACTCTTAGACTGAATTCAGGCAAGGAAAATAGTTTGTTCCCACGGCTTCATATTTATGGCGGACATGCTAAGGAAATTGAAAAGATGATTACTGAGGATCCATCATCAGGAGATACTTTTGACCCCAGGCTGCCTTATACAGCGGCTGAGTTGAAATGGATTTGCCGGAACGAAATGCCGGTGACCTTAGAGGATCTTTTAGCCAGAAGAACAAGAGCTCTCATTCTTAATGCCAGGGCCAGCTCCGATATTTCAGAAAAAGTCGCCGGGCTGATGGCAGAAGAAATGGGATATAGCCAGGAATGGCAGACAGCACAGACAGAATCGTACAGGGAAACAGTTAAAAACTATATCTAGTTGAAAATGAAAAAGTTCATCTTAGCTCTCGATCAGGGGACAACCAGTTCCCGTGCAATTATTTTCGGCCATGATGGTCTGCCGGTGACAGTTGCACAGAAGGAATTCACTCAGTTTTTTCCAAGTCCGGGGTGTGTTGAACACGATCCTGAAGAAATTTGGTCAACACAGGCAGGTGTGGCGCTTGAGGCTATTACAAAGGCCGGTATCGAAAGCTCTGATATTGCTGCTATTGGAATCACCAACCAGCGCGAAACAACAATCGTCTGGAACAGAAAAACAGGAAAACCTGTTCATAATGCCATTGTGTGGCAGGACCGCCGGACCTCCGCCTTCTGCGACCAGCTTAAAACCGAAGGTCATAGCCGGGTGATACTTGAAAAGACAGGTCTTATTATAGATGCCTACTTTTCGGCAACCAAAGTCAGATGGATACTTGAAAATGTTCCTGGAACAAGAAAACTTGCAGAGGAGGGTCTGCTGGCTTTCGGCACTGTAGACTCCTGGCTTTTGTGGAATCTCACAAGGGGTAAGCTTCACATTACTGACGTCTCAAATGCATCGAGAACGATGTTGTTCAACATTCATACAATGAGCTGGGATGAGGAGCTTCTTCGTATCTTCAGCATCCCGGCATCAATGCTGCCGGAGGTGAGGTCGTCGAGCGAGGTATACGGCGAGACTGACGGTTTATTCTCTTCCCGGATCCCCATAGCAGGTATTGCAGGCGACCAGCAGGCAGCGCTTTTCGGACAGATGTGCGTTGAGCCGGGAATGGTAAAGAACACCTATGGGACGGGTTGCTTTATGATGATGAATATTGGCGACAAACCCATTGAATCGAAAAGCCATCTGCTTACCACTGTAGCCTGGAAGATTGGAAACGAAACACGTTATGCCCTGGAGGGCAGTATTTTTATTGCCGGTGCTGTTGTGCAATGGTTACGCGACGGGCTTGGCATAATAAAACAGTCAGGAGATGTTGAAACGCTCGCAGCCACTGTTAAAGGCAGTGAAGGAGTTTATTTTGTTCCTGCTTTTGCCGGTCTTGGCGCTCCACACTGGAACCAGCATGCAAGGGGGTCGCTTTTTGGAATAACAAGGGGATCAACAGCCGCCCATATTGCCCGTGCAGCTCTCGACAGTATTGCATTTCAGACACTTGACGTACTTAATGCAATGCAGAATGATTCAGGTATCGATATCAGGGAACTCAGGGTCGACGGTGGTGCAACGGTTAATAACCAGCTTATGCAGTTCCAGTCCGACCTTTTGCAGTCAAAGGTAGTTCGACCAAAGATCACCGAGACAACTGCACTAGGCGCCGCATATCTTGCCGGTCTTGCAACAGGATACTGGGAAAGTATTGAGGAGGTAAAAAAACAATGGCAGGTTGACCGTATTTTTTCCCCTCTTGCCGGAAAAGATGATTCAACTTCGCTCATCAGCGAATGGCACAGGGCGGTTAATGCGTCGAAAGCCTGGGCTGACGATAAGTAAGTTGGGAGTGCCTTAAGTGCCTAAAGTGCCTAAAGTTGTTTTGGATTTAATTTTTTCCAACTTTAGACACTCCAAACTCTAGACACTCTAGACACTCTAGACACTCTAGACACTCTAGACACTCTAGACACTCTAGACACTCTAGACACTCTAGACACTCTAGACACTCTAGAC
>CAIMVD010000068.1 GCA_903844815.1 uncultured Bacteroidota bacterium
ATTTTATCAGAAAATCAACATTAAGGTGAATCGCCGCTGCTTCCTTCCCCCCTTGTCCACCCAAAAACCCATGTCATCCCGAATTCTTGCGCCTAAAAAAAGTAATTATTTAACCGAAATCCGTCAAGCGGAAGAATGAGGGATCTCCCAATTCTAAACAGATTATCGAAGTATTATACCAAGTAAAATGTGAGTACAGATTATCTTTAAAAGGAGGGGAGATTTTTTAATCTGTGTTTTTCCAATACAAATCTTAACTTGACGGCTATGCTCTGAGGGGGAAAATTGTCTTAGCCCCCTTTAGTGGGTTCGGGGTATTAAACTAGGACGAATAATATTTTAAAAAAAGAAAGGCTGCTTCTCCCGAAACAGCCTTCTTGTTGTATATTCAGAATCTTTAATCTTTCTGAAATTTTCAGTTAATTAAACCGGCATATCAGGCAAGGTAAAACCTTTGCGATAGGTATGTTTAACCATTTCTGCAGCGAACTGTTTTGCAGGAATTGGCTCGGTCCATTTTTTGTCGAATTTAGGATCGCCATCGGTGATGGTAAAGTTATCGGAGATAACAGTTCTGACGTTATCGGTATCGGAAATATTTGTGAATTCCATTTTTTCGCCATTCCAGTCAAGTTCCCTGTTAAGTCCCTGTAACCTTACTGCAAGAACACCCATAACAACCATTTCGTTGAATGGACCTGCTTCTGAGAAGTCAGATTTTGTCATTACCCTGCTTTCAGGAGTTTCCTTGCATGCGCGTACCCAATCCATTTCGTGTCCGCCCTGCATTGCTTTTTCAATTCGTCTTTCAGTTTTCGGAACTTCTGGTTTACGTCCTGATATTAACCATGGATTAACTCCGTAGCATCCGCATACGAGAGTATCTTTTGAACCATAGAAAATAACACCGCCACCACTGTCGTTCATGCTTTTTCCGGCAGGCCAGCCAGCAGGTCTTGCAGGCTGCAAGCCACCGTCAAACCACGTAACCTCAACCTGAGGATACTTAATCTTAGCGCCTTTTGGTGCTATTCTTTCAGGATAAGTAAGTTTTACAACCTGTGCAGTTGGAGCGCAGTCAGTAAGCAGGAGTGTAGAACTTCCCTGAACTTTTGTAGGATACTGTAATTTAAGACTCTTAAATACCGGATGCATGATATGGCAAGCCATGTCGCCCAGAGCGCCTGTACCAAAGTCCCACCAGCCTCTCCAGTTCCATGGAGTATAAAGGCTATTGTAAGGACGCATCTTGGTTGGGCCTATGAAAAGATCCCAGTTGAGAGTGTCGGGAACCCATTCACCTTTAGGCACGTTGAGACCTTGTGGCCATATCGGACGATCAGTAAATGCTTCAACTCTCTTTACTTCACCAATCTCACCTGCCTGTATCCACTCAATAGTCTGGTTTACACCTTCAGCTGACGAACCCTGGTTTCCCATCTGGGTTGCCACTTTGTATTTGGCAGCCAGTTTAGTCAGCAGACGTGATTCATAAACAGTGTGAGTCAATGGTTTCTGGCAATATACATGCTTGCCAAGGGTAATTGCGTTTGCTGAAACAACAGCATGTGAATGGTCGGCAGTAGCAACGATAACGGCATCGATCGATTTTCCCATTTCGTCGTACATCTTGCGCCAGTCCCAGTAACGTTTTGCATTCGGGTTGGCTTCAAACACCTTTTTTGAATATCCCCAGTCAACATCGCATAAAGCGACTATATTTTCCGTTGGGGAGACGTTTTTAAGGTTTGAATTTCCCATTCCGCCTATACCGACTACAGCAATATTCAGCTTATCGCTGGGAGCCTTGTGGCCCAGACCGCTGACTACTGTACTCGGGACAATCGTGAGACCCGCAGCAACAGCACCGGTAGTACCGATAAATGTCCGACGGGTAATGTTTTTTGAATTTTCTTCCATTGTCAGTTAGATTTAAGTTTATTAAGTTTTTGTTGAGTTGGATATTTATAAAAATGATTGTTAAAAATAAACAATTAAAATCAAATTATGCTCCATGCCTGTATATTTAATAACATATAATCAAATGGCGTTTAATTAAGGAATACTATTACCAAGAATGGAAAAAGTATGTTACCACTTAAATCACTCTACAATCCCTGTGTTTTTACCCCCCCAACCCCCCAAGGGGGGAGTTAAGAACACCCCCCCTGGGGGGCAGGGGGGTAAAAAAGTGGGAGTGAAAAAAATTACCCGGGCTTAGCTAATCGACATTAACATATAATCAACACCTGCTACAATTCTCTTATCCATATGTTACGATATGCAACCGGGTTGCCATGATCCTGAAGCTGAAGGCTGCCTGCTCCGTGAGGTTTGATAAAATACTCTGGAATACCGATATATTCGGTTGGGCCTCTGAGAACCACGTTATTCTGGATCAGGACTCCGTTCTGAAGAACAGTAATTCGAGGGGGTGTAAGATAAACGGTAGTGTCATTGCCAAAAGTAGGAGCCGTATAAATGATATCATAGGCCTGCCATTCACCAGGCTTCCTGCAAACGTTGACAAGGGGAGCATGCTGCTTGTAAAGGCTTCCCGCCTGACCCTGACGATAGGTGCGATTGTTGTAGCTATCAAGAACCTGGACTTCAAATAATTCCTGAAGATAAACACCGCTGTTGCCCCTGCCCTGGCTTTCACCCTGAACATCCGATGGAGTTTTCCACTCGATATGCAACTGAACGCTTCCAAACTTGCGTTTTGTCTGTATCATACCTGAACCTCTGACACTGATAAGTTCACCGTCCTTTACAGTCCATTTTGTAGGATTTCCCTTTGTGTCGGACCATTCAGAATTAATATCAGTACCATTAAATAATATAATAGCATCTGAAGGGGCTTCAATGTTGGTCTTGCCAGCTTCAATTATTTTAACTTCAGGATCCCAGATCTCGGTCATACCCGGAGTCATTTTTTCCGGTCCTGCAGGCTTGGGAGCAGCTGATTTGGATGCAGGTGAGGTCTGTGCAAAACCTGAAGCACATAAACCCAACCCCAGAATGAATGTCAATAGCTTTTTCATTTTAAAGTTTGTATTAGAATAAGTAAAAATTAATGGCACGATTGATTCCTTTTAAATATGCCTTGTCTCTTACAAATATAAAACAGGATTTTTTAAAAACCTAATAAGTGGAAGATGCAGCAGAGAGTGCCTCTTAAGCATGAAAGTTAATAAAATTGCACTCCGGGATAATATATGATTTACTTCCATCATGCTATGGTTAATGTTAAAATATGCTATTTCCTTAATCAGTTTTTAATAAGGATAACGATTTTTTGTACAATTAAAAGATTTAGATGCATAATAAATAGCTATCTATATAACTGTTTATATGATATTTAACCTGTTAATTTGTTGTTCATAAATGGGTTTCTTTAAAAACATAAAAAATGTTAAAAGACATTAACATTTTTGAAAAAAATATATCTATATTTGACATGCATCAAAAAAGGAGGCATTAATACTGCCTTTTTTTTAAAATGCTATACCTATTAAATAATTAAATCATTAAAAACTGTGCATTTAAATTTTCAACCTTAAAACTAAACTTGACTATGGGAACTTTGAGAAATTCTTTATTTCTTTGGAGGAAAGGCATATTATCGCTTTTCCTTCTCGGCTTTGCCATAAGCATGGCCAGCGCTCAGCAAAGAACGGTTACTGGAAAAGTAACGTCTGCGACTGAGGGTGCTCTCCCCGGAGTAAACATTGTTGTTCAGGGAACGACAACAGGTGTTATGTCTGATATTGACGGAAAATTCAGTATCGTAGTACCGGGTCCGGGTGCATCTCTTACTTTTACATTCATCGGTTACACGGCTCAGACAGTTGCTGTAGGCGCTCAGACTTCACTAAATGTGGAACTGGTTCCTGCTACAAGTGCACTTGGTGAGGTAGTAGTAGTTGGTTACGGTACTCAGAAAAAGAGGGAAGTAACCAGTTCTATCGCCAGTGTAAAATCGGATGAATTCAACAAAGGTAATGTTAACAATCCTGTTCAGCTGATCCAGGGTAAAGTATCCGGATTATCTATATCTAAAGCAGGTGGTAACCCGAACGAAGGCTTTAACATTCGCCTCAGGGGATTAAGTACAGTCGGTGCCAATACTGGTCCGCTTGTTGTAATTGACGGCGTTATTGGTGGTTCACTCGATAACGTTGACCCTAATGATATTGAATCTATAAACGTCCTGAAAGATGGTTCCGCTGCAGCTATTTATGGAACCAGAGGTTCAAGCGGTGTTATTCTTGTAACAACCAAACAGGGTAAAAAAGGCACATCTGTTGTAGAATACAATGGTTATGTTACTGCTGAGATGGTTGCAAAAACCGTTCCTGTGATGAATGCAACAGAATGGAGAGCATTATCAGCTGAAACAGGTCTTGGAACAGATTTCGGAGCAAACACCGACTGGTTTAAGGAAACAACACAAACAGGAATATCACAGGTACACAATCTGTCAATGTCCGGTGGAACTAACAGTTCAACATACAGGGCTTCAATAAACTACCGTAATGCTGAAGGTATTCAGTTAAACACAGGTTATACCCAGCTTAACGGCAGGATTAATATTACTCAGAAAGCGCTGAAAGACAAATTGACCCTTGATGTGAATCTTAGTGGTACGCAAAAAGAAGCACAGTACGGTTTTTCTGATGCATTCAGGTATGCAACTATTTATAACCCGACTGCTCCTGTAAGAAGCAAGGATGCGGGTTTCACTCAGTATGACGGATATTTCCAGCAGGTATTATATGATTATTACAACCCTGTTCAGATTCTCGAACAGAATACTAATGATGGAAAAGACAGGCTTATCAACACTTCGGTAAGAGGTACCTATGAAATTGTTAAAGGCTTGACTATTGATGCATTTTATTCACTTCAGTCAAACAACTCTTCTAGATCACAGTATTATGACAAAAACAGTTTCTGGGTTGGAAAAGACAGAAATGGTTTAGCTAACCAGAACACAAACAGTTCAACCAGTACTCTTTTTGAAACCACTGCCAAATATAACGGTGAATTAAGTTCATCAGTTAGCATCAGTGCAATGGGCGGATATTCTTACCAGGATTTTAAATATGAAGGTTTCAACGCCGGCGGCGGTGATTTCCTTACGGATGCCTTTACTTACAATAACCTGAATGCAGCCCTCGATTTTAAAAACGGACTTGGCTCAATCGGCAGTTATAAGAACTCAAACAAGCTTATCGCTTTCTTCGGAAGGGTAAACCTGAATATCAACAGTGCATGGTTTGTAACTGCGAGTGCAAGATATGAAGGATCATCAAGATTCGGTGCTGACCAGAAGTGGGGATTGTTCCCTGCAGTCGGTGGTGGTGTTGACCTTGCTCCTATGATTAATGTTAGCTTTATCGACAACCTTAAAATCCGTGGTAACTACGGCTTAACAGGCAACCAGCCTAACAGCAGTTATCTTTCACTGCTTCGTCTTTCCCCACAGGGTAACTTCTACTACAACGGAAAATTTGTTCCTGGCTATGCACCTTCAAGTAACGCCAACACAGATCTGAAATGGGAAAAGAAAGCTGAAATGGACTTCGGATTTGACTTTTCAATGTGGAAATCAAAATTATCCGGTTCATTCGACTTCTATACAAGGACAACAACCGATTTGCTCTTCTCATACGGAGTACCTTCTCCTCCAAACCTCTATAGCAATGCTATATTGAACCTTGGTGAGATAAAGAGTAGCGGTCTTGAACTTACTCTTAACTATGCTGCCATTCAGAAAAAAGATTTCTCATACAGCATCACATTCACTCCTTCCTATAATCTTTCAAACACACTGGTTTCACTCTCCGGCACATACAATGGAGCCGAACTTAAGTATGGAACACGCGACCTTGGCGGCATGGGTGCTCCAGGTCAGAGTGATGTTCCACTTGTAAGAACAGAAGAAGGCAAGCCTATTGGCCAGCTATGGGCGCTGAAATTTAAGGAGGTAGATGCTACAGGCAATCTTATATTCGAAGACTTAAACGGTGATGGTACAATTAATACTCTTGACCGTACTGTTGTTGGACATGGTTTGCCAGATTTGCAGCTTGGATTCGGTAACGTATTCACTTATAAAAACTTCGATTTGAATGTCTTCTTCCGCGGAGTTTTCGGACACGACCTTATCAATTCATACCGTGCTTTTTATGAAGTTCCCAGGATGATTGGTTCATATAACCTTCCAAAAACAGCTTCTGACATGAGAAACGCAGGAACAGGAGTTCTTCTGAACAACTCTTCGGGTGTTTTATCAAGCTATCACGTGGAAAATGCTTCCTTCGTATCGCTCGACAACATGAGTCTGGGTTATAATATTAAACTTCCAAAAACTTCAGGATTCAGCAAGATCAGGCTGTATGCTGCAGGTAACAACCTGTTATATATTACAAAATACAAAGGTGTAGATCCAAACCCAAGATATGGAGATATTGAAAATGATAACAATCCTCTTGTTCCTGGGGTAGACAGAAGAAATACATGGTTCAGGACGAGATCTGTATCTTTTGGTGTGAACATTATTTTCTAATCCTGAAAATGAATAAGATATGAAAACGAAAGATAATAATATAATGAGAAAAACACTGATCCGCTCAGGATTAATAGCAGTGCTGGCAGTGGGCCTTTTTACCCAGTCATGCACCAAACTTGATGAAGAACTTTACAGCGAAGTAACTCCTGACAATTTCTTCAAGACCCAGGAAGAGTTCATTTCAGCCTTAGGGGCTGCCTATACCGCATTCGGTAATTATGGTACAGGCGACATCCAGAATATCATTGAATGTAGTTCCGACGAGGCCGTTTACCCTACAAGGGGACAGGACTGGGATGATGGTGGTACCCAGAGAAGGGCTCACCTTCACGCCTATGGAGTAGAAGACTCATATATCAGAGGCACATGGGAATTTGGTTTCGGTGGTGTAAATACCGCTAACAGGCTTATTTACCAGTTCACTTCACTGGTTGAAAGCAAGCAGGTTGAACAGGCTGTTGCTGATGCATATGTTGCCGAACTCCAGACAGTACGTGGCTTCTTCTACTGGCAGCTTGTTGACTTATTTGGCAACGTTCCCCTTGTTACTGATTTTGCCAAGGCTGAAGCAGCTCCCAAAACAACCCCAAGAAAAGATGTTTATGCTTTTATTATCGGAGATCTTGAAGCCGCTGTTCCAAAACTCACAAAAAACGTTGACGGAACCACCTATGGCCGTATGAATTACTATGCAGGACAGACCTTACTTGCAAAATTATATCTGAATGCACAGGTTTATTCCGGTACAGCACAGTGGGATAAGGTAATAACAGCCTGCGACGAGGTTATCAACTCAGGAAAATACTCTCTTGAAAGTGATTACTTTGCCAATTTCAATGTAAATAATTCAGGCTCGAAGGAATTCATCTTTGCGATTCCTTACGATCAGGTGTTCTTCCAGGGATTTAACCTTGCTGTTCGTACACTTCATTATGGAAGCCAGGATACTTATAAACTTACAGCTCAGCCTTGGAACGGATTCTGCACACTTGAAGAATTCTACAATTCCTACGATAATGCTGACTTAAGAAAAGGTGATGCCGGAACACTTGTCAGCCCCGCAACTAAAAGAGGCAATTTTATCGCCGGATATCAGTACAAAGCAAGCGGCGGATTTGTTATGGACGACGGATTTGAGAAACCAAACCTTACCCGTACTCCTGCTCCACTCTTAGGTGACCCCGATGGCGCTAAACTTAACCTTGGAAACATTGGCTCAGGCCAGCCTCAGATCAATGAATTAGGTCCTCAGGCATACAGGCAGTCAGGCGTCAGGGTAGGTAAATGGGAAATTGCCATAGGATCGAAACCAGATGCAATGAGTAATGATGTTGCAGTGTTCCGTTATGCCGATGTACTCTTAATGAAAGCTGAAGCACTCTTCCGCAAAGGTAACACAGCAGGAGCGTTGACACTTGTTAACCAGATCAGATTACGTGCAGGCGTATCTGCTCTTACAACACTCGACGGAAAACTGAGTTACGACCTTGAAGCTACACCAGCAGCTGGAAATGGCTACGAATTGTTCAACGAGATAGGGCGTGAAATGTTCGCTGAGAACCACAGACGTCAGGACCTCGTACGTTGGGGATTATATAATGATATCGCCAAATGGGCGCTTCCATTCTACAATCCAGGTGATGTTATCAAAACAGGTGCATACCTCACAATTCTTCCTCTTCACAAAGATAATCTTGCTTCTAACCCGAATCTGGTTCAGAACCCTGGTTACTAGTAATAATATTTGAATAAAACTTTTTTAGAGAGCAGGCAATTATTAAATTTGCCTGCTCTCTTTTTTATTGTCGAAATACATGAATTATTTTAAGTTCGCAAGGCCTGCCTCCGTTGCCGTGTTGTTGATATCCGCCCTAATGCTATCCTGCAACAAAGGCAGACCAGGTGACGGGCATACTCCATTATTCTCACTTCTTGACACTAAACAAACTCATATCGGTTTCGTAAACCAGGTAAACTATACAGAAGAATTCAATACCTATACTTACAGGAATTTCTATAACGGTGCTGGTGTGGGAATTGGTGATTTCAATAACGATGGTCTGCCCGACCTCTATTTTTGCGGAAATATCGCTGATAATAAGCTATATATTAACAAGGGCAGCTTTCAATTTGAGGATATTACTGAAAAAGCCGGAACAGCCTGCGCAGGAGCCTGGTCAACCGGTGTCAGTATTGCAGATATTAATGGTGACGGATGGCCCGATATCTATGTTTGTAAATCAGGTGACCCGAAAAGCAACCACCGGAAAAATGAATTGTTTATAAATAACGGCGACCTTACCTTCACAGAAAAAGCCGCAGAGTACGGTCTCGATGTAATGGGGTTGTCGAACCATGCTTCTTTCTTTGATTATGATAACGACGGAGACCTCGATTGCTATCTCCTGAACAATTCATTTCAATCGGTAACTGATTTTGATATTACCCCCCGACAAAGGGATATCAGAGATACCCTGGAAGCAAACATGCTTTTCAGAAATGACGAAGGTCATTTTGTTGATGTTAGCCGCGAAGCTGGTATTTATGGAAGCAAAATCGGCTTTGGCCTCGGCGTAAGCGTAGCAGATGTTAACCGCGATGGCTGGATGGATATCTACGTGGCAAACGATTTTTTTGAAAGAGATTATCTCTATATTAACAATAAAAACGGGACTTTCACTGAATCACTCGAGGATCAGATCCGCGAAACAAGCCTGGGCGCAATGGGCGCCGATATTGCCGATATAAATAACGATGCCTGGCCCGATATTTTTGTAACAGAGATGACTCCGGAGGATAATCCGCGCCTGAAAACCAAAGTGCTGTTTGAAAACTGGGACAGATACCAGATGAAGATTAAGAATGGTTATTATCATCAGTTTGCCAGGAATGTGCTTCAGCTCAATAATAAAAACGGCTCATTCAGCGAAATCGGAAGACTAAGCGGTGTCAGCACCACCGACTGGAGCTGGGGAGCGCTTATTACGGATATGGATAACGACGGATGGAAGGATATTTTCGTTGCTAATGGGATTTATAAAGACCTCCTCGACCGCGATTACCTCGATATCTATTCGAATCCTTCAATGATGAGGTCAATAATAAATACTCAGGAAAAGGCTATCCTGAAAATCATCGATATGATTCCCTCCGTGAAAATTCCCAATTACGCCTTTCACAATAATGGTAATCTGAATTTTACAAATTCTGCCGATAAATGGGGCCTCAATACTCCCTCTTTTTCAAATGGAGCTGCATATGGCGACCTTGATAACGATGGTGATATCGACCTTGTAGTAAACAATGTGAATATGCCCCCATTCATTTACAGAAATGAAACAAACCTGAATCCTGAATCTAATTTCCTCGTAACAGAGATGAAAGGGACAGGCAAAAATAGTGGAGCTATTGGCGCTTGTGTAACACTTTATTATAGCGGAAAAGTTAATTATCAGGAAGTTATTCCTGCCAGGGGATTTATGTCGTCGGTCGACAGCCGCCTCCATTTCGGACTTGGTTCAGCAACCCTTATTGATTCATTGAAGGTGAAATGGCCTGATGGCATGTGCACTTTATTAAGAAGCGTGACTGTAAATCAGTTTTTAAAACTGGATCATCCAGGCAGCGAAAACAAATGTCCAGAAGTTCAGGAGAAAAAACAATCACCTCTCTTTGAGAAAATGAATCAGATAATGGGTCTCGATTTCATACACAAGGAAAACGACTTCTCTGATTTCGACCGTGACAGGCTCCTCTTTCAGATGTACTCAAATGAAGGCCCCCATATTGCTGTTGGTGATGTAAATGGCGATAATCTTGATGATATTTACATCTGCGGTGCAAAGGATTCCCCTGGCACCCTGTTAGTTCATGATAAGAATGGGCAGTTCAGAAAGACAAATCAGCCATTACTCGAAGCTGACAAAATTTCGGAAGACACCGATTGTGCTTTTTTCGATGCTGATGGAGACGGCGATCAGGATTTGTACGTGGCAAGCGGAGGCAATGAATTCCCTTCAAGTTCGTCTGCTCTCACCGACCGATTAT
Source organism: uncultured Bacteroidota bacterium (assembly GCA_903844815.1). Taxonomy (GTDB): domain Bacteria; phylum Bacteroidota; class Bacteroidia; order Bacteroidales; family VadinHA17; genus LD21. The sequence continues at coordinate 10,625 of CAIMVD010000068.1, forward strand.
ACATTAATGATGGAAAAGGGAACTTCGTAAAATCAGATCAGATGTTGCCTGACGGAAAATATGAGAGCACTTCCTGCGTCGAGCCTGCTGATTTTGACAAGGATGGCGACATTGACCTTTTTGTAGGTATCCGCTTACTCCCGTTCAGCTATGGATTACCTGTCAATGGTTATATACTTGAAAATGACGGACATGGTATTTTTACAAATGTTACGGAGAAACTGGCTCCTCCATTGACGAACATAGGCATGATAACCGATATGGTCTGGGCTGACATAGATAATGATGGGGATTTGGATATGGTCATCGTCGGAGACTGGATGCCTGTAAAGATTTTGATAAATACTAAGAACGTATTTAGTGATGAATCTGAACAGTACGATCTGTCAGGTACTGAAGGTTGGTGGCATACGATTACTGCAAAAGATTTAAATGGTGACGGAAAGATTGACTTTGTTCTTGGTAATCTGGGTTTGAATTCACGTTTTAAAGCTTCAGCTGATAAGCCTATAACCATGTATGTTAATGATTTCGACCTTAATGGCAGCATAGAGCAGATCATTTGTGCCTTCAATGGGAATAAATCTTATCCGGTTGCAATGAAGGATGATCTGGTGAAGCAGATTCCCTCTCTTGAAACAAAATATAAGAAGTTTGCTGATTATAAGGATCAGACTATGACCGATATTTTTCCTGCAGAAGTACTTAAAAGATCTGTAGTTTTAAATGCCAGGATAATGGAGAGTTGTATAATGACCAATTCAGGCGATAAAAGTTTCAGCCTCTCTCCTCTCCCTGTTGAGGCTCAGTTCGCACCGGTTTATTCCATATCGGCAAATGATTTTGATGATGATGGAGTTATTGATTTATTGCTTGGGGGCAACCAGTACAGAGCCAAGCCTGAAACAGGCATAAATGACGCCGGTTATGGCCTCATCCTGAAAGGTACTACAGATTTAAAATTTCAGTCTGTTTCACCGTCTTTATCAGGGTTTTTTACTAAAGGAGAGATTCGCGATACTAAAATTATTACAGTAAACGGAAAAAGGATTATTGCAGTTGCCAGAAATAATGATAAATTGGAGTTCTATAAATTTTGACAAATAATTATGAAAAAAACACTTTTATTGCTCGTAGCATTGATGATTATTGGATTTTATTTTACCGGATGTTCACCAAAAACAAAATATGACCGCAGGTTGAAGCATGAACTGGCGTCAGGAGTGAGAGCTGATTCACTATTTATGGGATTTTACTTCGGCATGCCTGATAAGGATTTTTATACCCGGTGCTGGGAACTTAACAAAAAAGGATTAATCAAACAGGGTGGCAATAACACAACGGTCGAATACGAGATAAGAAACGAATTGAGATATCCGTGCGTAATGAATTTCTATCCCAGCTTCGTTAAGGGAAAGATTTCCGAAATGCCGGTCCGTTTTGTCTACAGCGGATGGGCGCCATGGAATAAAGAACTGACCTCTGATAAACTTCAGATCGATATCCTGAACTGGTATAAAAAGTCGTTTGGAGATGAATTTATAGAAGTTGAGCATCCTGAAAAGGGGAAAGCTTTCGTAGATATAAGTGGTAACAGGCGCATTTCGATTTTCAAAGAGGATGAACTGCATGTATGGGCTGTTTTTACTGATATGCTGGTCAAACAGGAAAAACCTGATTCTTCAAAATTTGGAACAAATCCGATTGATAACTTAAAAGACCTCAAATAGCCTGATGATAAGAAGAAATCGATCAAATAAGATTTTGCTCCGGCTGGCAGGATTGTTATTGCCATTTATGGTTCTTGCCTGTTCTGATCCGTCAGGGAACAATTCTTCAGAAAAACTATTCACCCTCCTGCCGGCTTCTGTTACCCAGGCTGATTTCGTAAATCATCTCGATTATGAGGAGCAGCTTAAATCGAAATTTAATATTTACACTTTCAGGAATTTCTATAACGGTGCAGGGGTAGCATTGGGAGATGTAAACAATGATGGCCTGATCGATATATTCATGGGTTCAAATATGGGTACCAATGTACTCTATCTGAACAAAGGGAATATGAAGTTTGAAGATATTTCTGTCAGTGCAGGCGTTCAGGGCACGGGCTGGTCAACGGGTATCAGTTTTGCCGATATAAACGGTGATGGCCTGATGGATATTTTTGTATGCAAGGCAGGAAATGCCGGAGGAATCCAAAATCAAAATGAATTATTCATTAATAACGGGAATCTCACATTCACTGAGAAGGCGAAGGAATATGGCCTTAACGAGCAGGGAAACTCTACCCAGGGCGTATTTTTCGATTATGACAGGGATGGCGACCTTGATATGTATCTGCTGAAAAACTTCCCGAAAGCAATAGGAAGTTTCAATCTGAAGGAGAATCAGCGTGAAATCAGGGATTCCCTGGGCGGTCATAAGTTCTTCAGAAACGACGGGAATAAATTTACCGACGTGAGCGAAAAGGCCGGGATTTACGGAAGCAGAATTGCCTTTGGCCTGGGTGTAACCGTCGGTGATATAAATCAGGATGGATGGATGGACATTTATGTATCAAATGATTTTTTCGAGAGGGACTATGTCTATATCAATAATCACGACGGAACTTTTAAAGAGACAATCACAAATATGATGAGATCGATATCGGCAGCTTCGATGGGCGCAGATATCGCTGACATAAACAATGACCATTACCCTGAAGTGTTCGCCACTGACATGATTCCGGAACATAACGACCGGTTAAAAACAAAAACAACATTCGACAGCTGGGAGAATTACAAATCGAGTGTTGACAATGGTTATCATCACCAGTTCACCCGCAATGTCCTTCAGCTTAATAACGGCGACGGCACTTTCAGCGAAATTGGCAGAATGGGCGGAATATATGCGACCGATTGGTCGTGGGGTGCATTGATAACCGATATGGACAATGACGGCTTAAAGGATATTTTTGTGGCAAACGGAATATATAAGGACCTTACGGATCAGGATTATCTCCAGTACTTTTCGAACAGGGATATGGTAATGTCAATTATCGTAAATAACAAAGTTGATTACAGGAAACTTATTGATGCAATTCCCTCTGTGAAGATTCCGAGTTATGCCTTTAAAAACATGGGTGACTACCAGTTTAAAGACAAGGCTGCTTCATGGGGACTTGGGACACCAGGGTTTTCAAACGGTGCGGCTTACGGAGATCTTGACAACGATGGCGACCTTGATCTTGTTGTAAATAACGTAAATCTCCCTATGTACATTTACCGCAATGAATCACGTCAGAAACTGCCCGGGAATCACTATCTGAAAATAATATTGAAAGGCGAAGGCGCCAATACTTCAGCCGTAGGAGCGAAAATTACAGTAAAAAATAAGGGCAAATTTATTTACCTTGAACAAATGCCTATGCGCGGCTACCTTTCAACTGTCGATTTCCGTCCCAACCTTGGCCTGGGAAGTCTTACAGTCGTTGATTCACTTATCGTTGAATGGCCCGATGACAGGACAACTATTATGACCAATGTGAAAACAGATCAGACCCTGACAATGGATCAGAAGGAGGCCCAAAAGATCTCATATCACGCTGTGGCTCCGCTCAATTCAGGGAATGAATATTTTGAAAATATTACTGCCGAAAACAGAATATCTTTCACCCATAAGGAGAATGATTTTAATGATTTTGAACGGGACAAACTTCTTTATCATATGCTGTCGACCGAAGGCCCCGGGATGTGCAAAGGAGATGTAAACGGCGACGGTCTTGATGATATTTATATATGCGGGGCCAAGGGGCAATCCGGCGAACTCATGATTCAACAGAATAACGGAACTTTCACTTCTGTTGATAAGCCCCTCTTTGAAGAAGATAAAATCTCAGAGGAAGTTGATTGTGCCTTTTTTGATGCCGACGGTGACAAGGATCTTGATTTATATGTTGCCTGCGGAGGCAATGAGTTTCCTGAGAGCTCATCAGCCCTTAGCGATCGTTTGTATATTAACGATGGAAAGGGGCAGTTTGTTAAATCCCAGCAGGTTCTTCCTGCCGGAAAATATGAAAGCACATCCTGTGTCAGGGCTGAAGATTTCGACAACGACGGAATAACCGAACTATTTGTTGGTCTTCGACTCAAACCCTTCCTTTACGGCGTTCCTGTAAGTGGTTATTTGCTCGAAAACGATGGTAAAGGAAATTTTACAGACGTTACTTCTCAGCTTGCTCCTGAACTGCAGAATGTTGGAATGATACACGATATGCTGTGGGAAGATGTTGATAAGGATGGAGATAAAGATATAATCCTGGCTGGAGACTGGATGCCTCTGAAAATATTCATAAATGAGAAGGGTACTTTTAAGGAAAAAAAGAATGCCTTTGGGTCCCAAAAAACCAATGGGTGGTGGAATTGCCTTGCCGCCGGAGATTTTGACGGGGACGGAGATATTGATTTCATTGCCGGAAACCATGGACTGAACTCAAGGTTTAAAGCATCGGAAAAGAAACCTGTAAGTATGTATGTCAATGATTTTGATCTTAACGGAACTGTCGAGCAGATAATTTGTACCTACGACGGGGATAAATCATATCCGCTTGCCTTGAAGCATGACATGCTCAGTCAGTTGCCCGGGCTGGATAAAAAATACAGCACATATGAACTGTATAAAAATCAGCAGATTACTGATATGTTTACTCCGGATCAAATGAAGAATACAATTCATCTTGAGGCCTTTCTTCTTGAAACCTCCCTTTTCCTGAATGACGGAGCCGGTAATTTCACCAGAAAACCCCTTCCGTCAGAAGTACAATTTTCGCCCGTTTTCGCGGCAAATGTAAATGACTATAATGGCGATGGCTTACCTGATATTTTGCTTGGCGGTAACCTTTTCAATGTAAAACCTGAGGTCGGTCGTTATGATGCAAGTTACGGATCGATGCTGATTGGTGACGGCAAAGGCGGATTTACAAATGTGCCGGCCAAAGTTTCAGGATTTCATCTTGACGGAGAAGTCAGGGATATTATGGAAGTTAAAACCTCAAAAGGGAATATAATAGTAATAGCACGAAGCAATGAGCCGTTGCAAGTCTTCAGTGTTTCAGGTCAGTGATTTCAGTCTATGAAGAATTCACCTCTTTTCCTGTTTATAATCATCCTGGTTTTTTCGTGCAGGTCGAAGGATGAAAATAAAGATGCTTTATTTTCAAGACTTTCACCCAAACAGACCAAAATCGACTTTGTAAATAAGCTCACTGAAACAGAGGAGTTTAACATAATTGAATACCTGTATTTTAATAATGGAGCCGGTGTGGCTGCCGGAGACATTAACAACGATGGCCTTGTTGACCTGTACTTCACTTCCAACCAAAAGCCAAACAAACTTTTTCTGAACAAAGGCAATCTTCAATTTGAAGATATTACTGTATCTGCCGGTGTTGAAGGCAAGGGTGACTGGAAAACAGGCGTCACGATGGCCGATGTGAATGGAGATGGATTACTGGATATTTATGTTTGCCAGGTTGGAGAATATAAGAGTATAAGCGGCAGAAATCAGTTATTCATCAACCAGGGCCACCTTGCCTTTAAAGATGAAGCACATGAGTATGGGCTTGATTTTAAGGGATTTTCTACCCAGGCTGCCTTTTTTGACTACGATATGGACGGCGACCTCGATATGTACCTCCTGAACCATTCGGTACATACCAAACGGAGTTATGGACTCTCCTCTTTACGTTTTGAAAAAGATTCACTTGCGGGCGACAGGTTATACAGGAATGATGAAGTCGGGGGCCGTCGGGTTTTCAGGGATGTTACAGGTGAAGCAGGCATTTACAGCAGCCAGATTGGTTATGGTTTGGGAGTGAATATAAGTGACATAAATAACGATGGATTTCCAGATATTTTTGTTTCGAATGATTTTCATGAGAACGACTATTTATATATCAATAATGGCAATGGCACTTTTACCGAGAAGATGACCGAGGCCTTCGCGCACACAAGCAGATCGTCGATGGGTAACGATGTTGGTGATATCAACAACGACGGACTCCTGGATGTGATGGTGGTGGATATGCTCCCCGATAAGGAAAAGATCAGGAAGCAATCGGGTGGAGAAGATGATTATGAACTCTATAATATAAAACTGGATCTGGGCTATTGTTATCAGTTTGTCCGGAATACACTGCAGCTCAATCTTGGAGGAGGACTTTTCAGCGAAATCGGACGCCTCTCGGGGGTTTACGCCACCGACTGGAGCTGGTCTCCCCTGTTTTGTGATGTCGACAATGACGGATGGAAGGACCTCTTCATCACAAATGGAATTTACCGCAGGGCTAATGACCTGGACTACATTAATTTTCTTACCGGAGGCAACCGTTTTGCTTCAACAAAGGACAACAGCAAGCTTTCCGATAAGGACTTATACGAAAAGATGCCCCTCCATCCAAACCCAAGCTTCATTTATAAGAATAACGGCGATCTCACCTTTTCTGATTTGAGCGCAAAATGGGGATTCAATAAACCAGCATTTTCAAACGGATCCACCTATGCAGATCTCGACAACGACGGCGACCCCGACCTTATTGCCAATAATATAAATGACAACGCATCGATATACAGGAATAATGCTGAAAAACTCCTGAATAACCACTATTTAACAGTTGCCTTAAATGGAACTGCACTAAATACACGTGGCGTAGGTGCTAGGGTAACAATTTATAGTAAGGGTCAGCAGCAGCTTGCAGAGCAATATTCTACAAGAGGATTTCTGTCATCCACTTCCGATCTGTTACATTTCGGTCTTGGTAAGGCAAGTATTGTTGATTCAATCATCGTTCGCTGGCCTGACAAATCAATGGAAATAATAAAAAATATTCCGGCAGATAAACTTCTCACACTTGATTCGAAAAATGCAAAGAAAATACCCGATGCTTACCAAAAAATTAAGGAAAATGCGAAAGTGTTCTCAAGTGTAGATATTCCCGGTCTCGATTACGTCCACAAAGAGGATAAGTACGCAGATTTTGACAGGGAAAAACTAATCCCTCATTCACTTACCGCCGAGGGTCCGGCCCTGGCAGTTGACGATGTAAATGGCGACGGGCTCGATGATGTGTTTATCGGCGGAGCAAAAGGGCAGGCTGCAAAATTGTTTACACAGCAAAAAAATGGAGGCTTCAGGGAACTCCCGGTGCCTCAGTTTCTGATGGACACCAGCACCGAGGATGTGGATGCAGCCTTTTTTGATGCCGACGGTGATTCTGATCCGGACCTTTATGTTGTTCGAGGGGGGAATGAAGAGTCTGTTGGAAATCCGCTTCTGGAAGACCTGTTGCTCATTAATGATGGAAAGGGAGGATTCAGGTCATGCGATAAGGGATCACTCCCTTATACTGCTTATAACGGATCATGTGTAAGCCCCTGCGACTTTGACAATGACGGAGATATTGATCTTTTTGTTGGCACCCTGTCGCTACCCGGCTACTATGGCTGGTCGCCCGACCAATTATTGCTTGAGAACGATGGCAAAGGCCATTTCAGGGATGCAACAGAAGACAGATTGAAGGGAGCGAAAAATATTGGAATGGTTACTGACGCTGTCTGGATGGATTATGACAGGGACGGAGACCAGGATCTTATCCTGGCAGGCGAGTGGATGAATATTTCAATTCTTAAAAATGACGGAGGAATTTTTACTGATGCAACCAGAGCAGCCGGGATGGATTCGACATCAGGATGGTGGAATTGTATTGTGGCTGCGGATGTTGATACGGATGGCGATTTGGACCTTATCTGTGGGAATCTTGGCCTTAACTCTATGCTGAAAACTTCAGTGAGGGAACCTGTTGAAATGTATCTTAATGATTTTGACAATAACGGATCACTCGATCAGATAATCTGCTCATACGAAGACGGTATAAGCTACCCCTTCGCATCCCCCGATGAACTTGCGGGACAGATAGACGGAATTAAGAAGAAGTTCCCGAATTATTCTGATTTCGGGGGAAAAACCGTTACAGAGATATTTGGCAAAGAGGCTATAAACAAGTCTATTGTCAAAAAAGCCGTACTTTTTGAAAGTTGTATCTTTATGAATAATGGTGACGGAACTTTTAAAACGAAAAAACTGCCGGTTCAGGCGCAGTTCTCTCCTGGCCGGGATATCATTGTTAAAGATTTTGACCTCGATGGTATGAACGATATTGTACTTGCCGGAAACGATTATCAGGCAAGCCCGTCAATCGGGCGCTATGATGCGAGTTACGGGTGGTTTCTAAAAGGACAGAAGGATGGAACCTTTATTGCTGCATCACCGCTTAACAGCGGATTAGTAATAAAGGGTAATGCAAGAAGGGTTCAGATGCTTAAGTCAAATGGAAAACAATTCCTTCTTTCAGCTGTAAATAACGGCAAGTTGCAGATCTTTCAACTATTAAACCAAAGATAGGTTTTCACGGATTTTTTTTAAACGCTGGGGGATGTCTACAACGCCTGAATTTTTACTTTAGAATTCTCAGTGTTCCTCTGTGTAACTCTGTGTAACTCTGTGTAACTCTGTGTAACAATTTAAGAACTTTCACAGAGAGTCACAGAGGTTCCACAGAGGGCCACAGAGGTATTATAAATCCAAGGTCTTTAATTTTAATGGAATTTCTGTTTCAAAAAGTCAATCAGATTCTCTATTGTGGGGCTCGCTCCTGTTTTTACATACAATCCGGAGACAGCATTTGCTACTATCAGCGACTGGAACAGACTTAGCCTTTTAAGCATCGCAAAACAGAACCCAGCATTAAAATTATCCCCGCCTCCGGTTAATATAACAGGATTTTTGCATATGAAAGTATTACAGCTTTCATATGAAACTCCATCATAAGCTATGGCATCATTAACCCTGTGGATTGTGACTATATCGGCATTGGCTGACCCGTAAATCTCCTTTATAAACTCCTCATCGGAAGAATTTTTCTGAATGCCCAGCGCTGCCGAAATAAGATCCGCTTCATTCTTGTTCAGGCTGATTATAACCCTGAAATATTCTCCAAATTGTCGAAGCAGGCCGATTGCATATTTAATCTCCTCTTTTGTCCGCCGGGAACAATCGGAGAAGTCGGTAAAAAAAATCGGACGCTCTTCAGGATAGGAAATATAAGGCAAAACATCCTCAAGGAATCCGTTCCATATCTGTGATGAATTCTCAATCTCACTCCAGTTGACAAATGCTGCGAGCTGTTTTACCGATAATAGTTTTCTCAACTTTTCAATTCCGGTAAGTTCTTTGATCGCGTCCCATGTCAGATTGTTGTAAGGACCCGGATCGAACATAATAACCTTTGAACTGTCGAATTCAAGAGCGGTTGCGGATATCGTCTCCCCTATTGTCAGAAGGTTGCAGTTTGGCGACATTGAGTGAAATACGGGCAATATTTCCGGAAATCCGAATGTTCCAAGGCAATCTGTCATTACACCCAGATTACCAAGGGCATTACCTGTAATTACCATGTTCCCTCCCGGCTTCGAGAACCTTGTCTGGAGTTCAACCCCACAACTGTGGTTATCAAGATTTGTAAGAAACTCTCCAAACTGGCTGCTCTCGTTGAAAAATGAGCCGGTATTATCCAGGTTCTTTTCTCTTACTACCCTGACAATAGTATCAATGCAGGCATCAAAGCCGAGAAAGGCGTTGAATTGCGGCTCTTTCATACACCCGAGCTGCTTTAACAGATCCGGTATTTCGGCAATGAATCTTTTGTCCACAACCGGAAGTTTACAGATGACTGGCTGCTTCTTTATCGAGAAGCAGGCAGGAATTGCTGTGCAACCTGATTGCCGAGGCAGGGACGTCAGGAGATATCTCACATTCGACCAAAAGCTTCACAATACCGGCTTTCCTGGTTCCGTTGAGCTGCAGAATAACAGTCTTTGATTCAAGAACATATTGAATCCCAAGAGATATTCCGGCTGTGAGAGTAACATCACCAGAAAAATATTTCTGACCTACCTTCCTTGTTGTTTCATCGAGCACTACAATATGAGAATAGAGGTCAAAAGGAGTACCTGGTTCATTTAAACCCAGATGGCCGTTCATTCCTGCACCAAGCAGCATCATATCGATTGGACCGTATTCTTTAAGAAAAGCGTCAGTCTTCTCACACTCCGCGGCCAGGTCGTCCGATTCACCATTGAAGAAACAAAGGTTCTCGGGAGAATAGTCTATATGATCAAAAAAGTGTTTTTTCAGGAAAGAGAAGCAGTTCTCCTTTTTCATCTCACCCAGATGGGCCCATTCATCGAGACCAACGATCCGGCATTTGCTGAAGCTTAGCGTTCCTTCCTTGTTGAGCTTTATCAGATGTTCAAAAGTTCCAACCGATGTCTCTCCGGCAGGGAAACATAGCAGAGCATCAGGTTTCTCCCGTATAAGATCTGCTATCATTTCAGCTGTACTGTAAGACAGCTCCTCGTAATTATTATAAATTATTTGTTTCATAGAAAATATTTTGTCTGGATTGCAAAGACGTTATGTAAATCCTCTGTGAACTCTGTGTCACCTCTGTGTAACTCAGTGTAAGTTCCTCATTTTTAGTTACACAGAGAGACACAGAGATGCCACAGAGGTCCACAGAGTAAGAATCAGAGTTTTAATTCTCCCCAGCCTTTTCTGTAATCTCTTTTTACAAACTGGTTCGCCTGTTCGAAGTTGGTGATGCGCATATTCTCGCCATCCCATTTATAATCGATGTAACGTCCCGGGAATACAAAGCCTTCCATTTCGCCGTAAACAGGATCTTTTCTCTTAATCTTTTCCCTGATATTAAAGCTTCGGAGAAGGAGATTGCCCATGAGAACAGTTTCTGTAAGCGGACCAGCATATCCAACAAAAGGTGAATCGACTTCCATATTTCCATAGCCTGCAATACAGGCATCGATCCACTGCCACCAATGGCCATCCATGTCGCCCTGAACGCGGGCATATTTCTGGGGTACATTTATTTCCTTATTGCGTGAAAGTGGAAGAAGTATTGGATTCCGTCCTCCCCATCCGCAGGCTGCTTTTCCTTTTGTTCCAATAAATAAAGTAGCTCCTTCATAATCATTCAAACCAGGCCAGTCACCCATGATATCATTCATGTTGCCTCCGGGTTCCAGTTCGAGTGGCCTTTCTGGCGTAATTCCTCCGTCCATCCAGTACAGATCAAGATCCTTGCCATTCTTCAGTTTGTATCTGAATCTGATTGAACTTGATACAGGTCCGCTTTCAGGATAAATTCCCTCTATGAAAATTCCATTGTAGACTGTGCTTGCACTGCCCGACACCTCAGTCGGGTAACCCAGTTCAAGGAGTTTGAAGGGTGGTCCCATAATGTGGCAACCCATATCGCCAAGAGCACCTGTTCCGAATTCCCACCACCCTCTCCAGTTGAATGGAACAAGGTTGTCAATATAACCAACATCCTTTGCAGTACCCAGCCACAGGTCCCAATTCAGTTCTTTTGGAACTGCAGGTCTCTCCTTTGGCCACTGAATTCCCTGGGGCCAAACGGGACGATCGGTCCAGCAATATACTTTTTCAATTTCGCCAAGGACATCTGCTTCGATCCATTCCCTCAGGGTGCGCATACCGTCGCAGGAGGCGCCCTGATCGCCCATCTGTGTTACCACTTTGTATTTCTCGGCGGCCTGGGTCAGAATGCGGGCTTCGTAGATATCGTGTGTCAGAGGTTTCTGAAGATAGAGGTGTTTTTTAAGCTGCATAGCGGCAAGACCTACAACCGCATGGTTATGATCGGGGATTGCGACAGATACAGCATCGAAGTTTTTGCTTTCCTTATCAAACATCTCCCGCCAGTCGTGATAGTATTTTGCCTTTGGGTATTCAGCCCTTCGTGGTGCACTTTGCCTGTCATCAACATCACAAAGAAATGCTATTTCAGCATTCTTCTTGGGTGCTATTGAATAGTGGCGTATATCATCCCTGCCTTCACCGCCGCATCCGACAGCAGCAATGAGAAGTTTATCGCTGGGAGCCATATGTCCCAGACCACTTATTGTGAAGTTTGGAAGTATTGTAAGTGCTGCTGCCCCTGAAGCAGCAGTCTTCATAAAGTCCCTTCTTGAAATATCATTAAGGTTCGTAGTTTCCTGATTTTTATTTTTCATTTCACTAGTATTAAATCGTTAAATACCGTTCAGCTTTTAATCAATTTATTTCTTTTTAGATGTTTTATTTTCCTTTTTCCCGACGTCTGAATTCTTTTTTCCCTCTTTATCTTCTTTTTTGATACTTTGAACAGCAACTTCTTTAAAGAAAACTACATCAGCATCACCATGGTTTTGAATTCCAATATATCCTGAATTTGGACGGGGGCCGCGTATCGGTTCAAAATCAAATTTGCGCTCGGGAACGGCATCTCCTTCCTTATAGTCTGTAACTTTGACTCCATTCAAAAAAACAATAGTCCTTGTTCCGTCAATAGTTATTTCCATTGTATTCCATTCAGGACCCGGCTTGCCTGTTTTTGCAAGAGGTTTTGAGAGTGAATAAATGGTTCCTGTATAATGATATTCATCTTCATCGGAGAGTTCGGGCTTATTATCGATCTGAACCTCATAGCCATAATGTATCGGCATCCATTCTTCGCGCGGCTCTACGGGAACCCTTATGAATATACCTGCATTACTGTTCTCATCCCTCATTCTGAAAACGACCCTGATCGTGCAGTTCCCGAATTTCTCGCCGGGCCAGTACAGAAGCCCCATCCCTCCTTTTGATTTTAGGAGACCATCTTCAACAAAATGTGAACCTGGCCCGATCTGTTTCCAGCCTGTAAGGTCTTTGCCATTGAATAGCTGACGCCACTGGCTTGTATCTGCAACACTGGCGGAGGCAATTGTTGTGAAAAAGAACAATAAAACAGAAGTAATACCTGTAAGTACAACCGGCTTTACAACTGATGATGCTGATTTTCTAATAGTCTTGTTTTTCATTGTCCTGCAATTTTATTTTAATTATTTGCTTTGTTTGATACGGTTGCATTCCGGATTATAGGTTTTGCCCAGATACTAATGCTCAGAATATATAATAAAGGTAAGTATAAAATCATCATACCTGTCTGAAGTCCGATCAGATCTTTTAGTTTTCCAATCAGCAGGGAGAAGAAAGCGCCTCCGGCAATAGCTGTGCACAAAATTCCTGCAAAAGAGCCATGAAACCTTGTAACACTGTTGAGCGCCAGTGAAAATATGAGAGCATACATTACAGATATACAAAAGCCAAGGGCAGGAAATCCGATAATAGCGACCGATTTATTTCCGAAAAGCGAAATTGTTAATACTAAAAGTGTTGCCAGTGTAAATATTCTCAGTACAATTTTGCTATCCAGTATCTTCACCAAAACCAGTCCAAGTGCACAGCCAACGGTCATCATTCCCCAGAAGAGTCCTACAGCTGCAGCACCATCAGTTTCGGGCTTTAAACCATGATAAGTCCGCAGGAACTCCGAGATCCAGTTTGCGATTCCCTGCTCAACACCTACATAGGCAAAGATCCCTATGAAATACAGGATCACAGTCTTTTGTTTGAACAGATCCATATGGGTATCCCATGCTCCAACTATTTCATCTTCTTTTCTGATAACCCGCGGAAATCGGCTGAGGAAGATAATAACAACCATCAGGAAGCTTATAAATGCAAAGACCCAGTATATAGAAACCCAGGGAAGGTTTCCGGGAGTTAGAAAAGCCATCAGTTTAATAAAGATTCCTTCATGTGGTTCTGTCGCACTTAGGTTGGAAACAAGATACGAATAGACAAAAGGGCTGAAGAAGGAAGCTACTCCAAAGACCATCTGGGCAACAACAGAATTAAAGGCGAAGTGTTCCTCACCTCCTGCCACACGAAGCAATGGATAGATGGCAACCTGGAGAAGGGCCATCCCGCATCCTATCAGGAATAAAGAGGCCAGGAACACCGGAAAGGACGGAAAGAAGGAAATTAACAGGGCTCCGCTGAAGGCAAGTAACCATGCCAATACAAGGCTCTTCTTCTCATCATATTTTTGAATAATCATCCCAGAAGGGATCGACATAAGTGCATAGGCAATGAAAAACGAAAACGGTAGTAATCCGGTCATAGTGCCACTGAGAGCAAAACTGTCGCTTACATTGGGATTTATAGATCCAAGAATATTAGTAAGGAAGGATATCGCAAAAAAGATTAAAAAGATTAAAACGATAATGAAGTAATTTCTTTTCATAGTGTATTTATTAAATGTTTCTTAGGTCGGGTTCACTTAATCAAAGGTAATAATTTTACATCCCCGCAACCTCTCTGGTTATTTGGATTCTGAAGAAAAAAGAATAAATTGCTACAAATATCTAAATGTCGATGGAGAAAAAATACTATTCCCTTGGGCAGGGTGAAACAGGTACTTTCATTAAGGTACTGCGCATTTTATTTGGTTTGGTCTGTATTCTGGTGGCAGTCTACTGGTTAATCTTCAGTCCGTCACCTGTACCTTCAAAATTCTCGCTATATGTTGTATCCCTTTTCCTGACCTGTTTCGGTTTGATACAGTTATGGCATGGATTTGGGAAAGCAGTAACATTTATTGAGTTTGGTGAAAAAAGCCTTCGTTTAAAGAAAAACCCCTTTCTTCCTCCTGTCGAAATAAATGCTGAAGATTTGGAAAGAATTGAGCTTTATCCAATGAATACAATCTTCTTCCTCAAATCAAGAAAGAGGATCATGCTCCGTTTCGGGGCAATGTACCAGGAGACGAATGAGAGCATTAAGGATGAGCTTATTGGATTTTCAGATGCCAATAATATTTCTGTTGAAATCAAAACTGAAAAAATCTAAATAGCTCAAGATGTTTTAAAGGGTTTACATTAATCCAAAATGCACGATAAGATTCCTCACTACGCCGCCTTAAGTTGATATTGTCCTGCTGATTGATAATTATTTACAGCGGCTTCGCTCGGAATGACATTGTTTTCGTAGGTCAAAAGGGGGAGGGAAAGAGGGGCGATCCGATAAAGACAAGCCACAATAAAAGTTGTTTCAGATTACAAACTTAATACCTTCTCCCAGATTCCCCTGTTAACGGGGATTCCCTCTTTCAGATTTTCACTTCTAACCTGAACTACATTTTCTCCTGGATAACGAATTTTAGCGTTTTCATCGACAGGCGAGGATTTTTGAAGATCACCGATGATTTGAGATATCGAGTTTTCTATGGCCGGGAAATTATGCAAACCCTTCAGGTTTATAGCTATGAAAACCTGCGATACATTATATTCGGTAGAGCAACTCTTTACCTGACTTGATGAAAGCCCTCCCGAGAGAATAGTCGCAAATATGTCGAGCAGCAGTGAGAATGAAGCACCTTTCCAATATCCCACGGGAACAGCCCTCATAGTCTCAAGTACCTCAACAGGATTGGAAGTAAGCTCGTTATTCTTATTATAACCTGCCGGATATGGAAGCTGTCTGCCATCATTCCTGTATGTCTCAATTTTCCCATATGAGAACTGGCTCATGGCAAAGTCGAGAACGATGGCCTCATCCTTATAGGGCACTGCCATGACGAATGGGTTATTTCCAAGCCTGGGATCTTTTGCTCCCCAGGCAGGCATGTTAGGACAGGTGTTTGTCCATCCTATGAATACAAAACCCTTCTTTGCCGTCTGCCATCCGTATGTCCCGCCACGCATCCAATGGTTTGTATTTGCAAGCGCCACCAGACCGATTCCGTTTTCACCTGCAAGCTCCATTGCTCTGTCCGTAGAATGAAGTGCATTTAGAGGGCCAGGACCCAGATTCCCGTTCCACTGCTCAAGTGATCCGGTTCCTGACACAAATGAAGGCTCGGCATCAGGCTTTACAAATCCCTCAAGTACATATTTGACAAAACGCGGAAACCTGTTAACGCCATGCGAATAAACACCTTCCAGACTATTGATCATAAATATTTCGGCACATTTTTCAGCCCTGTCTTCCTTAAATCCAACAGATTTTAGAATCCTGAAGAATTCTGATTTCATTATATCAGCGGTGATTCTGATATTCTGCGAAGTGTTTTCCATATTATTTCTATTTCAACGCAATATCTGCAAAATCCATAAACCGGTTCCAGTCGCTAAGCAACATGTTATGTCCTCCATCACGTATATGAAAACCCACTTTGCCGCCAATAATCTGTTTATTAAGCGGTGGCATATTTTCGGGAATTGTGCAGTTAGTACCTGAAAGATTAAACGCCGGAACAGCAGAATAAAGTGAGAGGTAGGAACCACGGGGATCGCCCCACAGGTCTTCTGCTGCACAGTCAACATAGAGAGCCCTGGGCGCGGTGAGGGCAAGAAGCATATGCATATCGACAGGCATGGCATCCTCATTGTTTCCATAGCTTCTGTAGTTTGAACAAAACCAGTGAGGAAATGAAGTGCTTATCCTTTCAATTGTCTCACCATACTGCCGCCTTGCCAGGGCAGCACCCCCGCAACCCGATTCATTTGAGACTACCATTGCAAAACGCTGGTCCTCCGCCCCTGCCCACAGGGCTGCCTTACCTCCCCGGGAATGCCCTACCACTGCCACTTTACTTCCTGCAACATCTTTGTCGGTAATAAGATAATCGAGACACCTGCTGGCGCCCCACCCCCATGCAGCGAGTGCGCCCCATGAATCACCAGTGCGTGGTTTTTTATCAAGGAGAGCATGTATTCCGTTCTTAAACCCATCGAAATTATCGGGATCAACATCGGCATTGCTGAATACAGCCATCCCGTAGCCTCTGGCAATTGCCTCTTCCACCGGCCAGAACTCACTTTTAACCTTACGCGAAGGATCGGTATTTGCAGGCCCGCGATTGTCAATCAGAAGGAAGACAGGTGCGGGTTTTCCGGCTTTATTCGGCGTGAACAGTGTTAAATGGATAACAAGTGCCTTTTCATCCGATGAAATATTTATATCTATAAGTTTAAGAGTAGCGGCTCCGTTAAGTGCCTTCTTGTCGGTACTAATAACTTTAAAGCTTTTCTCAAAGGAAGTTTCGGGAACCCGTCCGAAAACATTCTTACGGAATAACTCAAGGATCTCAGGCCTCCGGCTCTCATTCCAGATATTCATATCACCTACCTTTTTACCAGCTGATGTAACAAGTAGCTGAGGTAAAATATATGAAGGCACTTTCGCCTCATAATAATTAAATGTATTGCCGGGTTTGGAAAGCTCTTGAACTGTCTTTTCAGATGCCTTCCACCCCTCTTCATCCTGGGCTGAAATACCCGTTGCAAACATCGGCAGCAATAGCGCCACAGTCAGAAATAAACGATATAAGCTTCTCATGATTTAATTTTATTAATCCTTAAAACAATTAAGTAAATAATCCCGGCTGATTTTAATGCTTTCTAACGGATTGTGAGTGATGCAGTTATCCTGTTCCACAAAGAAATATTTCATCCCTGCTTTTTCCGATAATGCAAGTATAGGTTTAAAATCAATTATCCCTTCACCAAGAGTAGCATCCTTTTTACGGACAGTCATATCTTTCAGGTGAAAAAGCTCAAACCGGCCCGGATACTTGTTAAAATAATCTGCGGCACGTTGGTTTGCAGCTGTCATCCAGCAGATATCTGGTTCGAAGGTTACAAGTGAGGGGTCAGTAGCCGAAAGCAGCAGGTCATAAGGTATCTGCCCCCTGAATTTTTTAAACTCAGAAGTATGGTTATGAAATGCAAAACGGAGTCCAGCGTTCCGGCACTTTTCTCCTGCGATATTGAAAAACCGGGCTGCTTCCTTATATCCTTCCAACGATTTTCTCCATAGTGAGGGAAGAGAAGGCATAACCAGGTAAGTGATTCCTGCTTCAGCTGTATCGGCTACCACCATGTCGATGTTAGCCTGATTAACCATGGAATGGCTGCTTACAAGTTTCAATCCATGTTTTTCAACAAGGTTACGAAAGTCGAAAGGTTTCAGATTACAGAAACGGCCATCTGCATATCCGGCTGCCTCAACCCAGTTATATCCGATCCGTGCGACATTGGCCAGAGTGCCGTCGGGATCTTTAAACATGGCATCGCGCAAAGTGTAGAGAGCCAAACCGGTTCTGATCTCAGCGGGAAAAAATCCTGAAAGTGGCAGAACGCAGGCTGCAGCCAACGCTGTCCCTGTCTTTTTTATGAAGCTCTTCCTTGAAATCATTGGCCCATCATCTCCTCCCTGTGCTTTCGGTACTCCACAATCGGCTTATCACCCATTATCAAACGCTCATCCATTTTCATCCTGCTCTTTTTAGGCAGCTGAGTCTCCACAACCCGTTTGTCCTGACGCAAAATGATAATGCTTACCCATATTCCGATAAGGTTGACAAGTTGCTTCAGAAAAGGAATCAAAAACATTCTCTGATAATATCTTATGATTACGATGGTGTTCTCGTCATCAACAGGAACGAATGCAGCAAAGGCCCGTATTTTATCGGAGATGAAGTTCTGCCAGATATTAGGATAATGAAACTGTAAATGGAAAAGCTTTTCATAATCTTCAATCTCATCAGGCTTCTGAGGAACTGCTTTTCCGTCATCAACGACGTTTTTTACATAAAAAGTAATCATCTCATTATCCCTGATCACAACAGGTCCGTTAACAAGAGTTTTATTTCCGCTGCCTATGGTTGTCCTGTGCACAAAAGGAAGATGCACCACATCGAGCTGATTCTCTATAGCCCTGGAATAATGAACATTCCAGGGGTCTCTGAAACTGGCAAAAGAAAATCCGGCAAGTTCCTTAAAGAAGAATGGTTCAGCAGTACACTTCTCTTCATCGCCCCACCAGATCCAGATCAGTCCATACGATTCAAAGGTTTTAAAGGCAGGTACCTTCATTGTCTCAGGCGGCTGCCTGTTCCTGCCGATAGCCGGAATTACCTTAACCCTGCCTGACTGATCGTAAAGAAAACCATGAAAGGGACATTCAAGCATGCCATTTACAACTTTTCCGCATGAAAGGGAAACTCCCCTGTGACAGCACCTGTTATCGATACAGCCGGCCTGGCCATTATCATCGCGCCACAAAGCCATTTCCGTATTAAGACGTTTAACCCTCAGGGATTTGTTCTTCTTCAATTCCTTCGATTCAAGGATCACATACCATTGATTAAAGATCATAATTCAATGTCGTTTAGTTAAGCCCGGGTAATCAGTTTCTTACTCCCACATTTTACCCCCCAACCCCCCAAGGGGGGTGTTCTTAAATCCCCCCTTGGGGGGTTGGGGGGTAAAAACACAAGAATAGTAG
>CAIMVD010000069.1 GCA_903844815.1 uncultured Bacteroidota bacterium
TTGATGTTAATTATCATATATTAAGTATATTACATCACATAACCCAGAAATATTCTAAATAGAATATAAATTATATTTTATTATTTTACCCTTTAATCCGTCTTTTTTGGAGCAAAAAGCAGGTTGAAAAATAATCTGTTGTCGTTGCTGGCTGGAAAAAAATTACTTCAGTTATGGATTTTACATTCAACTTTTGTATTTTTAAGAAAAAATGCAATGGATTTTAATATTAAACTGAAAAGCGGGCAGATACTGAGAGGTATGATACAAAGCCCGGGTGAGAACACGAAGGCAGTTGTCATAATTGTTCACGGTCTTGGAGAACATGTGAATCGTTATAATGAATGGGCTGCTAAGTTCAGCAGGGAAGGTATCGGGTTTGCAGGTGTCGATCTTCCGGGGCACGGGAAATCTGACGGGAAGCGGGGAAGTATTAAAAACTACGACACCCTCTTCGAGATGATAGATATTCTTTTGAACAGTTGCAGGAAGACTTTTCCCGGGACGCCATTGTTTTTATATGGTCATAGCCTTGGAGGAGGCATTGTTCTTAATTACCTCCTTCATAAAAATCCAAGAATAAAGGGGGCAATAATTACGTCACCGTGGCTCAGACTCTCCTTTGAACCTGCTCGCGCCAAGGTTTTGCTGGCGTCTGTCATGAAATTTTTGTTGCCTGGCCTCACTCAGCCTTCCGGCCTGATTGTAGACCATATTTCACAGGATGCGAATGTTGTTGAATTATACAAAAAGGATCCGCTTGTGCATGGTAAGATTTCCGTAGGCCTGTTTCATAGCACAATGAGTGCCGCAGCTTACTCTCTTGATCACGCAAAAGATCTGAAAGTAAATACCTTATTGATTCACGGTAGCAACGATATGATATGTTCACCGGAAGGCAGCAGGGAATTTGCATCGAAAACCAGTTTTGCCGAACTTAAAATAAGGGAAGGCGGATTTCATGAATTGCATAATGAGCCTTTCCGCGAGGAGATTTTCACCTTAATAAAGGACTGGATAAACAAACAGATCAGTTAATACTTTTTTGTAAAAACATTAATTGGAACTAAGAACCACTTTCCGTCTAGAGCCTTCGGCTGATAAGATCACCTATGATCATCCTGTAATGTTCCTGGGATCGTGTTTTGCCACATCTGTCGGCATGAAGCTGTTAAGAGGCCGTTTGCCCGTGATGATTAACCCGGCCGGAGCGGTTTATAATCCGGTTTCGGTTAGTCTGACTCTTGATAATGTTGTTTCAGGACGGGAGTTTGTTCAGGAAGATCTTTATTATTACGATGGAGAATGGTTAAGCTTTAGCCATCATACAGATTTTTCTGATGAGGATCCGAATGGTTTGCTTGCGAAGATAAACAGCAAATCAATAGAAGCGTCGGCTTTTTTCAGAAAAGCCAGATTCCTTTTTATTACATTTGGTACTGCCAGGGTCTTCAGGTTCATTGATACAGGGAAAATAGTTTCAAACTGTCACAAAGTTCCGGCTGACTCTTTTCATCGCGAATTGCTTACTGTTAATGACATTGTTGAGGTATGGACCGCCCAGCTCGACAGGCTGTATACTCTGTTTCCTGAGGTGAGGGTAGTATTCACAATCAGCCCTGTACGACACTGGAAGGATGGGGCGCACGGTAACCAGATAAGTAAAGCCGTATTATTGCTTGCAGTTGAGGAGCTCCTTAACCATCACACGAAACCGCACTATTTTCCAGCCTACGAAATTCTTCTGGATGATTTGCGCGACTACAGGTTTTACTGCGACGATATGCTTCATCCGTCTGAGACAGCCATTGATTATATCTGGCAAGCATTTTCCTCGTGTTATCTCCGGGAAGAAACCATAGGATTGATTAATGAGGTGACTAACATTACGAGCGCCTGCGGGCATCGTTTCAATACAGGATCTGCATTAAAGCGAGCAAGATTTGCCGAGACGATGATCAGGAAGATCTCAAAAACCATGAAGAAAATACCCTCAGCCGACCTGTCGGCAGAAATGAATTATTTCAGAAGCCTTCTTGGAAATTAGTTTAATTTTTACTTGCTGGTGAACAAACAAATTAGATTGATTGTTTGAAGGGAAAATCTATACCATTATGAAGAAGTGTGTTATATCACTTGTTGTATTGTATCTGTCGCTTTCTGCTGCATTTGCCCAGCAGAATTCAGGTGAAATAAAAGGCAGGGTCTACAATGCAACCACAAATGAGGGAGTGCCTTTTGCAAGCATTGTAGTGTGGGGTACAAACATCGGGTCGATGACTGATGCTGAGGGTAAATTTGAGTTTAAAGGAATAAAGCCTGGTTTCGTGGAGATGAGAGTCTCCTCGATAGGATTCAAGCCATACATTTCGGGAGCGGTTATGGTAACCAACATCAACCATGTTAATCTTGAAATACCGCTTGAAGAGGCGCAAATAGGTATTGGAGAGGTAGTGATTAAGGCATCTCCCTTCACAAAGAAGATTGAAACGCCTCTTTCAGTGAGGATCATAGGCATAGATGAAATAGAAAAGAACCCGGGCGGGAACCGCGATATATCAAAGGTTATTCAGTCTTTCCCTGGCGTAGCTTCCACGCCTGCCTTCAGGAATGATGTGATAGTAAGGGGTGGTGGTCCGAACGAAAACAGGTTTTATATTGATAATATTGAGATTCCATACCTTAATCACTTTTCTACTCAGGGTGCATCAGGCGGACCAGTCGGAATAATAAATGTTGATTTTGTACAGTCGGTGGATTTCCTTTCAGGTGCTTTTCCTGCATCAAAAGGCAACACCCTGAGCTCTATTCTTAATTTCACCTTCATCGATGGCGATAATGATAAAATGAAATACCGTGCAACGGTTGGCGCATCCGATCTTGGCATAACGCTTAATGGTCCTGCCGGTAAGAGAGGAACCTTGCTTATGTCGGTAAGGAGGTCGTACCTGAAGTTTCTTTTTACTGCACTTAAACTGCCATTTCTTCCGGCTTATACCGATTTTCAGGTAAAATACAAGATCCGTTTTAATACAAAGAATGAATTAACAGTGATCGGCCTCGGGGCAAAGGATGATTTCACACTGAACCTGAAGGCTGATGATACTGAATTTCAGCGGTATCTGCTTGATAATATTCCTATTCAGGAGCAATACAGCTATACGGCAGGCCTGGTTTTCAAACATTACGGTGAGAAAGGCTATGATACCTGGGTTCTCAGCCGTAATTATCTTAATAATTCGCAGTACAAATTTCTGGGTAATTTAGAAACTGACGCGAACAAGATACTGGATTACCTGTCGGGTGAAGGAGAAATAAAAGCGCGGTACGAGAAGAACCTGACTAATGTAAAAGGATTCAAGATCGGATATGGAGCCGGTTATGAATATGCTCATTACAGGAACTCAACTTTCAGACGCGTTTATTATGCAGGAGGAGAGAGTTTAATTGACTACGATACAGATTTAAAGCTGGGCAAGTTCAGCTTATTTGGCCAGGCAAGCCGGTCATTCCTGAAAGAAAAACTGCGAATTTCATTTGGAATACGTACCGACGCAAACACTTATTCAAAGGATATGTCGAATCCCCTTGCGCAGCTTTCACCAAGGCTTTCTGCATCATATTCGCTTACCGATAAGCTCAATCTGAATTTCAGCACCGGAAGGTATTATCAGCTTCCCCCCTATACTTCTCTCGGGTATTCAGGCGGGGCAACTGAATATATTAACAGGCAGAACAATCTGAAATATATAGCAGCTGATCATTTTGTGGCAGGACTGGAACTTTTGCCATCCGAGAATATACAGTTTACAGTGGAAGGCTTCTATAAAAATTATTCGCGTTATCCGTTTTCAGTACTTGACTCAGTGCCACTGTCAAGCAAAGGCACCGGCTATGGGATTTTCGGGGATGAGGAATTGACGTCTACATCAGATGGAAGAGCCTATGGTGTTGAGCTTCTTGGGCGTGTTAAGGAATTTAAAAAGATCAATCTTGTGTTTTCCTATACCTATGTGAGGAGTGAATTCATGGGATTATACGGACAGATGATTCCTTCGGCGTGGGATAATCTTCATCTTTTTAATATTACAGGTACCAGGAAGTTCAAAAATAACTGGGACTTAGGCTTTAAGTGGAGATATGTAGGAGGGGCTCCATATACACCTTACGATTATGAAAAATCATCATTTAAGGAAGCGTGGAATCTGACGGGCCAGGGATATCTCGATTATTCTCTTTTCAATACCATCCGGCTAAAGGCCTTTCATCAGCTTGATATACGTGTTGACAAGCAGTACTTTTTCAGAAACTGGTCGCTGATGGCTTATATTGACATTCAGAATGTTTATAATCATAAAGCAGATCAGCCTCCGATACTTTATCAGCAGGAGGACAGCAATGGTGTTCCTCTTACAGATCCTGCTGACCCTTCAAAATATCTTTTGAAATATGTTAACGCCGAGTCGGGCACAGTCTTGCCGACTATTGGAGTTATCATTGAATTCTAATCAGGGAGTCAGAAACGAAACAAAGGAATAAGCCCCGATTACAAATCGGCGCTAGCGGGAGAAACCTCTGTGTCCTCTGTGTCAGTTCTTAACTTTTTGTTACACAGAGTTCCACAGAGGGTATTTAATAACAACTCTAAATAATTTGACTGTTTAGGAGGCTTGTTACCAGGATAATAATGTTATTCGACTAGCCCAGTTGTTGAATAGCCTTCAAAAAGTCAAACGGATCCCTTGTAATAATCAATTTCTCATTTCTTATCGGCGTAGGTTCCTCAGGTGAATCAGATAGTATTATCTTCTTCAGCATCAGTTCCTTGCTGATAGTACTGAAATAATTGATTTTCTTTTCATCAAAATCGAAAGAGCTTGAGTTAACCACCAGATAATCAAATGATTTTATCCTGTGTATTTCAACCACTTCCGAAGCAGGGAGGATACCCCCTGTAAAGATGACATCGAAGCCTCTTTTTCTAAGGGCATATTTATAAAAAAGGAAGTTGTTGTCAGTGATGCTGTCAGATGTATTTATCATAGCTATTGACATCCTGCTTTTACCTGTTACCGGTTTTACAAGGTCATCTTCTATGATTATTATCTGTTTAACAGTATTCCTGACAAACTGTTCCTGTGCCCTTGAAAGGCTGCCTGTCTGCCACAAGATTCTTGCTTTTTCCAAAAGCGGGTGAAGGTATTTCACATATGCCTCCTCGATGCCATGGAATTTAATAAACGGAGCCAGAGCATCCTTGAATGCGCCCTCGTTGAATCTTATAGCCGACATAAGAATTTTTCCGGGCTGAAACTCCTGGTCGATGTCGTCGTGACGGCTGCTAACCATCATTACCTGCTGTGTAAGCTCATCTTCATCGAGCCTTGCTATCTTTGATATCTTTAGCCCGTTACGGTTAAGATACGCGACATTAAGGATCTTTTTAAGCTCTGATTCAGTGTAGGTTCTGATGTTTGAATCGGTTCTGTCAGGTTCAAGAATCTTGTACCTCTTCTCCCAGATCCTGATCGTATGGGCTTTTATACCCGAAAAATTCTCAAGATCTTTAATTGAAAAAACGTTTACCCCTTCTTCCATATTACTTTCTCTCCTATTGTTTAGGGAATTTTAGATAATTAAAAAATTAAACACGATTTCTATTTAAATGATTAGCGAGATCTCCCTTTTACCTCTAACAAGTTTTACCAATACCTGTCTTCATTTATTCATTTTAATTTTGAGTGTCCGTATCCGTTGAATATATCTACTCCGATTCTTCAACCATAATTTTCCTGACCACTTTTGTCCCGTCACTGAAAATAATTGCAACAAGATACATCCCTCTCTTTGGATTATCAAGAAAGAGTTTTGTATATTGCTGAGGACTATTGTATTGCATTCTTAGGATATCCTGACCTATAATATTTGTCACCTTGACATACGACATATCCCTGTCGGCTTTTATTGTAAAACTATTCTCCCTGACAGGTACAGGGAATATTGTCACATTAATGCCCGAACCTTCCCTTGTAATGGTTTTTTGCGGAATAGCTCCGATAACATTAACCGTATCCTTCTGTGCCTGACTAGTTAAAGCAAAGAGAAAAATAATAAGACTGAGTATGCTCTTTTTCATGGTTGCTTTTAAATAATCTACAACAAAAATTATGCTAAAGTTAATCATTTATTTCAAATAAACTGATCTAAAATTAGTTTTGCTTTTTCAAGGTCAGCGGGGGTGTCAATTCCAATGCTTTCCCAGGGTGTAACCGCAGTCCTGATCCTGAATCCGTTTTCAATCCATCTGTTCTGTTCCAGCGATTCTGCTTTTTCAAGAGGGCTCTGTTCCAGACAAGTAAGCCTGTGAAGTACTGTTGTTCTGTAAGCATACAGGCCTATATGCTTAAAATAAACATGTTTCGATGTCCAATTGTTCATTTCCACATCCCTTATGTAAGGTATCGGTGTCCTGCTGAAATAAATTGCATCCCCCTCCCTGTTGACGATTACTTTAGGCTGATTCGGATTGAAAATGTCTTCATCCTTTTCAACTTTTCTGATCAGGGTGGCTATTTCAACATTTTGGTCGTTGAAGCAATTCATGAGCAGTTCAATCTGTTCCGGCCTTACAAAGGGTTCATCTCCCTGAATATTAATAACTATATCAATCGGTTTGCCGGTTTCTTTACTGATAGAAGCTGCTGCTTCAGCACACCGGTCAGTGCCGCTCTGATGATCGGGACTTGTCATAATCGCCTTTCCTCCAAAGCTTATGACGGAATCAAAGATTCGCTTGTCATCGGTTGCGACATATACCAGCCCGAGGCGTTTTGAAGCCTGTTCATAGACTCTTCGTATCATTGTCCTGTTGCCGATCATAGCCAGAGGCTTTCCGGGGAACCGGGATGATGCAAAACGGGCAGGGATGATTCCTGCAAAATGGACGATCTGATCAGTTATCATGGTGCGAATTTACGAAAAATGGATTTCCCGTTAAATTAAAAAAAAGTTAAATTTGCACAATTGGATAAAGGAAATGAAAGATTTACAAAATATTAAACAGAGGTTTGGCATTATAGGCAATTTTGAAGGCCTCAACCGGGCAATTGACATCGCGGTACAGGTTGCACCCACCGATCTTTCAGTTCTGATAACCGGTGAGAGCGGAACGGGAAAGGAAATCTTTCCTCAGGTTATTCACAGTTATAGTGCCAGAAAGCATGGTCAGTATATTGCAGTAAACTGTGGCGCCATTCCTGAAGGTACAATTGATTCAGAGCTTTTTGGTCACGAAAAGGGCTCATTTACAGGAGCTACCGACAGCAGGAAAGGCTATTTTGAAGTTGCCGACGGTGGGACAATTTTTCTCGATGAAGTTGCTGAACTGCCCTTATCTACTCAGGTCCGGCTCCTGAGGGTACTCGAAACAGGTGAGTTCATCAGGGTAGGATCTTCAAAGGTTCAGAAGACAAATGTAAGGGTTATTGCCGCAAGCAATGTGGATGTTCCCGGAGCAATAGATAATGGTAAATTTCGCGAAGACCTGTTTTACAGGCTGAATACTGTTCCCATCAGGATACCTGCTCTCAGGGAAAGAGGGGAAGATATTTTTCTTCTTTTCAGAAAGTTCTCCGTTGACTTTGCTGAAAAATACCGGATGCCTGCAATCAGGCTCGATTCGGAAGCAAAACAGGCTCTCATCGATTATTCCTGGCCGGGAAATGTGAGGCAACTTAAGAATATTACAGAACAGATATCCATAATAGAGAGCGAAAGAGAGATTGTCGTTGCCGGACTCAGAAATTATCTTCCCGATTATGGCAAAACCAAGCTTCCCGCAGTTATAAGGAAGGAGGAAGACAAGTCGTTCTCCTCCGAAAGAGAGATTCTTTACAAGATCCTTTTCGACATGAAGAGCGATATGAATGACCTGAAAAAACTTGTCTTTGATCTTATAAGGAACGGAGAGGTCGATATCGCTGTCCAGAAAACAAGCCCGGGGTTCATAAAGAATCTTTTCAGGGAAGCTGATCCCGGGGAAGATGTTGCGACTGACACCAGAACTGAAACTGTTGAATTTCAGCAACACCAAACAAGAAACGACATTCAGGATACGGAAGAGATTATAGAAGAATCTCTTTCTCTTTCGGGCAAAGAGGAGGAGATGATCAAAAAAGCACTCGAGAAATACAACGGAAAAAGAAAGATGGCAGCCACTGAGCTGGGCATTTCGGAACGGACACTTTACAGAAAAATAAAAGAGTATGGGATTGAATCGTAAAAACAATGCTGCCGTGTACGGTAAAATGGTTTTCATTCTGGCTGTGACTGCCATTCTGGCTTTAAACTACGGCTGCAAAGTGTCGTATTCCTTTTCAGGAGCAAGCATCTCACCATCTGTCAGGACTTTCAGCGCCCAGTATTTCCAAAACAGGGCGCCACTTGTTCAGCCGGGGCTCGGACAGTTTATCACTGATGAACTAATTGATAAGTGCAAGACCCAGACGAGTCTTAAATATGTTACGGGTATCGGCGATGTAAGCTTTGAAGGGGAGATAACCGATTACAATACCCGTCCTCTCACCGTATCGGCCGATGCAAATGCTGCAACCAACAGGTTTACAATTACAGTTAAAGTCAAATTTGTCAATTCAATTGATCCTGATAATAGCTATGAGCAGACATTTTCGCGTTATGAAGACTACGATAGCAATCTCGATCTGAGCCAGGTGGAAACTGATCTCTCCAGGAAGATTGTCGAAATGATTGTGGAGGATATTTTTAATAAGGCTTTCGTCAACTGGTAGCAGACATGAGAAGAAGCGACTTTTTGAGTATGTTGGGAGGGACAGCTCCGGTGAACCGGGGTGTGCTTGGGGAATTGTATGAGCTGATAGGGGTGTTCCCGTATTTTCAAAGCGCTCACCTGTTGCTTCTGAAAGGGCTTCATGATAATTCGGATGTGAAATTCGAAAGCCAGCTCCGTAATTCAGCGATACAAATCGCCGACAGGGAGATTCTCTATTATATTCTTAATCCCCGTTCTGTCTCTGAAATCCTGCCGGAAGAATCATTGCCTGAGAATTCTGTCCCTGAAGAAACCATTGACCATAGCGCACAGACGGTTATTGAAGAAGTATCGGAGGTCATGATCCTTGACGAAAGCAACGACATCTCAGGCGAAGATCAGCCTTTTTATTCCGATCCGGGTATTTTCGAGCATGAAAGTGCCGATGACCTTCTTGAATTCGAGACAGGGTCTGAACAGCAGGAAACAGAGGAGGAAGCCGGGACAAAAGAAGGAACCTCGTCCTTAGAGGAAAAACCGGGCAGCAAGCAGCTTCAGGCAGAGCTGATTGAAAAATTCATTATTACAAATCCGCGTATTGAACCGTCGAGAGAAAAGGTAGCCGGGCCTCTGGAGGATATTTCCAACGCAGATACCGGGGAGGAGGGAGGTTTTGTTACTGAAACTCTTGCAAAAATTTATATCGGACAGAGTTATTACTCAAAGGCTATTGATATTTATGAAAAATTAAGTTTGAAATTTCCGGAAAAAAGTAGTTACTTTGCCACTCAAATTGAAAAAGTTAAAGAGTATTTAAAAAAGTGAACAGATGGGAATATATATTTTTGTTTCAGTATTAGTAATTGTTGCTTGTTTTCTTCAGATTCTGATTGTCCTTGTACAGAATTCCAAGGGAGGAGGACTGGCTGCCAACTTTACTTCAGCAGGGCAGTCGATGGGTGTTCGCAAAACCGCTGACTTCCTTGAGAAATCAACATGGTCACTTGCAGCTGCTATACTTATCCTTTGCGTTGTTGCTACAGCTACAATTCCAAGGGGAGAGACAACAGGCCGTTCAAGGATTCAGACCCAGATTGATAATGCTGTTGATCCGAATGCAATTCCGACACTTCCTACAGCTGCTCCTCCATCAGGTTCTACAACTCCCGCCAACACAACTGTTCCCCCGGCAAATTCACCTGCCCCGGTAAAATAGTTGCTGCAGTCATGAAATAACAAAAAAGAGTGTCAGTTTGTCACATACTGACACTCTTTTTCGTTATGGCAAAACGCTGTAATTTAAGACATTACGCCGGATCACTACAATTTTATGCTTTTTATTGGCAGTAATGTCATTCCAAAACATGGCAATGTGATCAAAAATGGCACTTTTTAATGATTGGCATGGAATATGATAATATTGAAGTCAATAAATGATGTTTAACTATAAAATTAAATAAAATGACAGAATTGAAAGGAAAGATCTTAGCAGGTAAGGTTCTTGTTAAACCAAATGAAGCTGAAGAAAAAACAGCAAGCGGAATTATAATTCCCGATTCAGCCAAGGAAAAACCCCGTCAGGGAAAAGTTATTCTTGTAGGTTCAGCAAAGAAGGATGAAGAAATGGAAGTAAAAACCGGCGATGTTGTTCTTTACGGAAAGTATGCAGGACAGGAACTCACTATTGATGGTACTGATTATTTGCTTATTTCACAGTCCGATATCCTTTTTATAGCTTAAATATTATAAATATATAAACATTAAATAACATGGCAAAAGAGATAAAATTCAATATTGAAGCTCGTGGTCTTCTTAAGGAAGGTGTTGACCAGCTTGCTGACGCAGTAAAAGTAACCCTCGGTCCAAAAGGCCGTCACGTGGTTCTCGAGAAAAAATATGGTGCACCTCAGATAACAAAAGACGGTGTTACTGTAGCTAAGGATATAGAACTTGCAGATCCGTACATGAATATGGGTGCACAGATGGTTAAGGAAGTTGCTTCCAAAACCGGAGATATAGCTGGTGACGGAACAACTACCGCTACAGTTCTCGCTCAGTCAATAATAAATGTTGGCCTTAAAAATATTACTGCAGGTGCAAACCCAATGGATATTAAAAGAGGTATCGACAAGGCAGTAGAAAAGGTTGTGGCCAGCATTGCAGCTCAGGCACAGGTTATCGGAGATGATCTGAACAAAATCGAGCAGGTAGCAAGAATTTCTGCAAACGACGATATTGAGATTGGTCGTCTCATTGCTGAAGCTATGGGAAAAGTACATAAGGAAGGTGTTATCACTGTTGAGGAGTCAAAAGGAACAACCACCTCAGTTGAGGTTGTTGAAGGTATGCAGTTCGACCGCGGATACATTTCTGCTTATTTTGTGACCAATGCAGAGAAGATGGAAGCTGACCTTGAGAATCCTTTCATCCTGATCTACGACAAGAAAGTTTCTACAATGAAAGATATGCTTCCTGTTCTTGAGGCAACAGCACAGACAGGACGTCCTCTTCTTATTATCTCGGAAGATGTTGAAGGAGAAGCTCTTGCTACACTGGTAGTAAACCGTCTCCGCGGTTCTTTAAGGGTTTGTGCCGTTAAAGCTCCCGGATTTGGCGACAGAAGGAAAGAGATGCTTGAGGATATTGCCATCCTTACCGGCGGAACCGTTGTTTCAGAAGAAAAAGGCCTTAAACTGGAGCATACAACTCTTGATATGCTTGGAACCGCTGAGAAAATAACTGTAAACAAGGAGAATACAACCATTGTAAACGGTGCAGGCGACAAGGAAATGATCAAGGCACGCGTTGCACAGATCCGTCAGCAAATGTCGACAACAACTTCTGACTACGATAAGGAAAAACTTCAGGAAAGACTTGCAAAACTTGCAGGCGGAGTAGCAGTACTTTATATCGGAGCTGCATCGGAAGTGGAGATGAAAGAAAAGAAAGACCGTGTTGATGATTCACTTCATGCAACCCGTGCTGCAATTGAAGAAGGTATCGTACCCGGTGGCGGCGTTGCTTATATCCGCGCAATTAAATCTCTTGACAAACTTAAAGGAGACAACGAAGACCAGAATACCGGTATCGAGATCATTAAGCGTGCAATTGAAGAACCTCTTCGCCAGATAGCTGCAAATGCAGGGAAAGAAGGCGCCGTTGTTGTTCAGAATGTAAAAAGCGGAAAAGATGACTATGGTTACAATGCCAGAACCGACAAATATGAGAATCTTTATGCATCGGGCGTTATCGACCCTGCTAAGGTTACACGTGTAGCACTTGAGAATGCTGCTTCAGTTGCAGGTATGTTCCTTACAACAGAGGCTGTTATTGTTGAGGTGAAAGAGGATCATTCTGGTATGCCTCCACAGGGTATGGGCGGCGGAATGCCGGGAATGATGTAATTTACGACATAAATTAATTAATATTTTTTGTAGAGCCGTCATCCGTGACGGCTCTACTCTTTTTTTATTTTTATATCTTTGCACCTGATTTAAATCAACCTTTTTTTAATGGACAAAATCCGGAATTTCTGTATAATAGCTCATATTGACCATGGCAAGAGCACTCTTGCCGACAGGCTGCTTGAAACGACAAACACCATTTCGGAACGCGATTATCAGGCGCAGATTCTTGACGATATGGACCTTGAAAGGGAGAGAGGCATAACAATAAAGAGTCATGCCATTCAGATGGAATATACCCAGGATGGACAGAAGTATTTCCTGAATCTGATTGACACTCCCGGGCATGTCGATTTTTCTTATGAGGTGTCACGGTCAATAGCAGCATGCGAGGGTGCCCTGCTTGTGATCGATGCAACCCAGGGGATACAGGCGCAGACAATTTCAAACCTGTATATGGCAATCGATCATAACCTGGAAATCATTCCCATCCTTAACAAGATGGATATGCCCAGCGCAATGCCTGAAGAGGTTAAGGACCAGATTGTCGACCTTGTAGGTTGCCGCCGCGAGGCCATACTCGAAGCCAGCGCAAAAACAGGAGCAGGGATCGATGAGATTCTTCGTGAGATCGTGAAACGGGTGCCGGCACCAAAGGGAAGTCCCGACGAACCGCTGCAGGCGCTTATTTTCGATTCAATATTTAACTCTTTCAGGGGAATTATTGCTTATGTAAAAATAATTAACGGCACTGTCAGAAAAGGCGACAAGGTTAAGTTTGTAAATACGGGACATGAATATAATGCTGAGGAGATCGGTGTACTTAAACTGAAACTGGAACCAAGGGAGGTTATAGGTGCCGGGGATGTAGGTTATATAATTTCAGGAGTTAAGGCATCAGCCGAGGTTAAGGTAGGTGATACAATAACCCATGTCAAAAACCCGTGTGAAAAAGCCATTTCAGGTTTCGAGGATGTAAAACCTATGGTTTTTGCTGGTATTTACCCGGTTGATGCTGACGATTATGAAGATCTCAGGATCTCAATAGAGAAACTTCAGCTTAACGATGCATCTCTTACTTTCATCCCGGAATCGTCAGCTGCCCTCGGATTCGGCTTCCGATGCGGATTCCTCGGGCTTCTTCATATGGAGATTATCCAGGAGCGCCTCGACAGGGAATTCAACATGGATGTGATTACTACCGTTCCAAACGTATCTTTTAAAGCTTACACAACAAAGGGTGAGGAAATTGATGTTCATAACCCATCAGGTCTTCCGCCTGTAAATCATCTGGAGCGTATTGAAGAACCCTATATTCATGCACAGGTAATTACCCTGTCAGAATACGTAGGATCAATAATGAATCTTTGTATCGACAAGCGCGGGGTGCTTAAAAATCAGGTTTACCTTACCCGTGACAGGGTTGAGCTTTCCTTTGAAATGCCGCTTGCCGAGATTGTATTCGACTTCTACGATAAGCTTAAGAGCATTTCAAAAGGATATGCCTCTTTTGATTACTATTATACAACCTATCAGAAAGCCGATCTTGTCAGGCTCGATATCCTTCTGAACGGTGAGATGGTTGATGCCCTCTCAA
Source organism: uncultured Bacteroidota bacterium (assembly GCA_903844815.1). Lineage (GTDB taxonomy): Bacteria > Bacteroidota > Bacteroidia > Bacteroidales > VadinHA17 > LD21. Next base: position 13,790 of record CAIMVD010000069.1, read on the forward strand.
CCCTTATTTTCAGGGGACATGCCTATGATTTCGGTCGCAGGATGTGTGAGAAGCTTAAGGAACTTATTCCAAGGCAGCAGTTTGATATAGCTATTCAGGCAGCTATCGGCGCCAAGATTATCTCGCGTGAGACTGTTAAGGCTGTCAGAAAGGATGTTACTGCAAAATGTTACGGCGGTGATATCACAAGGAAAAGGAAGCTTCTCGAAAAACAGAAGAAGGGAAAGAAAAGAATGAGACAGGTAGGCAATGTGGAGGTTCCGCAGACGGCTTTTCTAGCCGTGCTTAAACTCGATTAGTCTCTCCGGGAAAATTCCACGGAATTCTTATTCTTTATTAACAGAGCAGTTTATATCCGCGTCCGTGGATATTAAGGATCTTTACAGAGGAGTCCTTCTTCAGGTATTTCCTCAATCGGGTAATATATACATCCATGCTTCGCGCATTGAAATAATTGTCATCGATCCAGATCGATTTAAGGGCATAATTTCTTTCGAGAAGATCCCTTCCCTGTCTGCATAAAAGATCAAGCAGTTCCGATTCCTTTGTGGTCAGTTTAATAGTCTGATCGCAACATTCAAGCAGTTGTTTAAGCGGATCAAAGGTGTACATTCCAATCTTATGGATTTCCATATTCAAGGGTGAGGCAGGAGGGTTTGAGGCTCTTCTAAGTACAGCTTCAATGCGGTATATCAACTCCTCCATTGAAAAAGGTTTTGTGATATAGTCGTCGGCACCCAGCCTGAAACCTTCGATTATATCTTCCTCCTGATTTTTCGCAGTCAGGAAGATAATGGGAACATCGGGATTCAGCAGCCTTATTTCCCTTGCAAGGGTAAGTCCATCCATTTCAGGCATCATGATGTCGAGAATGCAAATATTAAAGGGTTGTCCTGAAAAAACTTCAAGCGCCTTTATCCCATTAACGCATAAGTGTGTCTCATAGTTTTTTGCAGTCAGGTAATTACTCAGCAGGAGGCCAAGGTTACTGTCGTCCTCAGCAAGGAGGATTTTAATCTCATTCATTTCAAATAGTTTTGTGGAATAAAAATAGTGAATTTTGTTCCTTTGTTTATCTGGCTTTCAGCTTTTATACGTCCATTATGGTCATCGATGATCTTTTTGACATAACTAAGGCCTAGTCCGAATCCTTTTACATTGTGCAGATTTCCTGAAGGAACCCGATAAAATTTATCAAAGATCCTTTTCAGGTTCTCTTTTTTTATTCCAATTCCATTGTCTTCAATTGAGATCTGAATGCCTTTTTTATGATTGCGCGTAGTTATTGTGATCGCCGGCTTAATCTTTGAGTATTTAATGGCGTTATCGATCAGGTTCGATATGGCATTGAGGAAATGTGTCTCATCGATCATTGCATACGATATTGCTGCCTGATAATCTTTATATATTGTTCCGTTAAGGATTCCGATCTGAAGGGTAAAGCTCTCAACAGCCCTGTCAATTATTAAGTGTACATCGAGTTCGTTTCTGCTAAGCGACATTTTTGTCTTTTCAAAAATCGCCATCTGTAGTACCTTTTCAACCTGGAATTTCAGTCGCATGCTTTCATCATAGATAACCTTTGCCAGACCGTCGATGTTTTTGACATCTGATGGTATGGTTTTATCTCCCATCATCTGAGAGGCCAGCGAAATGGTCGAAATAGGCGTTTTTAGTTCATGAGTCATATTGTTTATAAAATCATTCCGGATCTCAGAGAGCTTTTTTTGCCGGAAGATTACAATAAAAGTACCTGTGGAAAGGATAAGGATAAGAATAGTCAATAGGAGAGATGCAAAGCCCAGGATGCCGATCTTTTCGATTTTATATTGTTTTTCCTGAAGGCAGTAGAGTACAATCTGATTCTGGCCCGGAACGGGATCGTTAGGGAATAGCTGAATAATGAACTTGTTGGTGCCTGGTTTATCGTCATAGCCGGGGGATCTCCAGATGTTACCATAGCGACCCGAACGGATAGCAAATTCAAAATCGAGATAGATACCGTTATTGTTTAGTGACTTCCTGAGAAGCCGGTTGAGAGTCTCGGGAACTATCCTTTCACGAATATCGGGAGTGTTAAGAAGAATTTTCTCCATTATCTTTTCAAGGAAAACGATCTTATTGCTTACCCTGCCCGATATTTCCGAATTCGAGATCTGTGGCGAGGGTTCAGATGATTCATCTTCCGGGAAGGGGGATCTGTCTTCCTCCGAGATGAAGATCTTGTGACCGGCACTTGTAATTGAAAAAGGTTTTCCGGGTTTGTTAAGACCATACATGGTCAGGAGGTCAGAGTTAGGCTGGGCACCCTGAAGTTTCCTGGCAAGGGAAGAGTTGGCAGGAACAATTGCTGTTACCGAATCAGTCGATTCGGGTTCAATCTCATCCACTATATTCTTTAACAGTTCCTGTTCCTCAAGATCGAGTACAGCCGATTCAAGTGCCTTATTTGCATTATAACGAAACTGCTGATCGGTAAGGTCAACAGCATTTCTTATCCAGTATAGCTGAATTAGGATCAGTCCGGAGATTGATAGAAAAAAAAAGATCGCCAGAAGGGCTATATTTTTCCGTTTCATTCAGATACAAAAGTACTTGTATATAATTTATTATTTCATTCTTTAACTTACTTTAACTACCAGAGGATGATTTCCTGTTTAACAAGGTTACTCATGAATTGTAAAAATAAAATATTTTAACGTTTCATTAAATAATTGTTAATATTCAGCTCTTTAGCATAATCTATTTTTTTATATCAGGAACAGTGCATACATTTGTAAAGGATTTGGCATGATATTTGAATTATTGAAGATATAGGTTTTTTTCATAGGTTAGGTTAGTTTTTAGGGTTATCGAAAAGAGGAGGGCTGCTGAACAGGCGGCTCTCTTTTTTTTTGTCCGGATGGAGAATTCGCAACCGTTACTTACATGGTATCAGATTATAAGATGATGCAGATATTTTTCCCCTATGATGTCAATGTCAAGGTCGAATACAGCAGTAATATGATCAGCTTCTTTAAGTGAAGAAATCAGCAGGGATGAGTCGCGACCATCTCCAGTGTCAGATTCCATATCGTGGATAACGAACAGATAGTCGATGTTCTTAAGCTTCTTTACAAGGAAATTATTGCCAGTTCGGTTAGAAACAAGAATGTAAACAAGTTCGGGAGACCGGGAAGCATCGGAAAACCTGCTGAAGGATAATTCAGGTGAGGAGATTCCTGATAAATCAACCGGTGTTATATTCTTCAATGAAAGGCCAAGTTTCTTATTAATAGATAAAGAAACCCTGTAATCAGGTTCAGCAGATACAATTCCCATAATTATAAATTCATCCGGGTTGTTCAGATCAAGCTGAATCTTCGTAATTTTTTGATTTTTCTTCATCACAGGCGCCTTCCCTGTAAAGTTAATCAAAAAAGATCTTATTGTCCTGATGTCATAGGAATATCTTTCAGGCGCGTCCATGCCTGGCAGGCAGCTTCCTGTTCTGCCTCCTTCTTGGATGCTCCGTGTCCTACTCCAAACTCCTCCTTGTCAATAATCAGGGTCGTGGAAAAAACTGATTTCTTGAGGTTGAAATCGTATTCCTCGTTATAGGTGAAAATAAGATTTGATTTGTGCTTTTGGACCCATTCAAAAACCAGGCTTTTGTAATCAGAGTCAGTCTTCACTATCTTGTCCAGATCGAGGTATTTGTTGAGCACATGATTAATAAAGAGTTTTTTTGTTTTTTTGAAACCCTTGTCGATAAAGACTGATCCTATAAGTGCTTCAAAGGCGTCGCCATAAAGGTTTTTTGTATTGTGGGAAGAGCTGACTTTACTGATGAGGATCAGGTTTATTCCCATCGAAACAGCAAGCTCATTCAAGACTTCCCTGTTTACAATCCTGCTTCTTATCTTTGTCATAAATCCTTCATTGGCATCGGGGAATTTCTCGAAAAGATAATCAGAGAGAATTGCATCAAGTACCGCGTCGCCAAGGTATTCGAGCCTTTCGTTATTAACTTTTTTTCCGTGGGGAAGAGTTATCGTGGCAGAGCGGTGTATGAAGGCTATTTCATACAACTTAAGGTTTCCCGGAGTGAATCCGAGTATTTTTTTCAAGCGGGAACGAAATTCCCGCTTTTCAAGAATAAAAGTGCCGTTTTGTCTTTTATTAAACAAAGACACTAATTATCATATTTTTTGATGACTACGGAAGCATTATGTCCGCCAAAACCAAAGGTGTTGCTTATGGCTACATTAACTATCCTTTTCTGTGCCTTGTTGATTGTGAGATTCAGATTCTGATCAATTGCAGGATCAGGAACATTGAAGTTGATTGTTGGAGGTACAACATCGTTGACGACGGACATTATGGCTGCAATAGCTTCTGTAGCACCTGTAGCTCCAAGAAGGTGACCTGTCATGGATTTAGTTGAACTGACATTGAGCTTGTAGGCATGTTCGCCGAATACCGATAATATTGCTTTTGTTTCAGAAATATCACCCAAAGGCGTTGATGTTCCGTGAACATTGATATAATCAATATCTTCGGGTTTAAGGCCTGCATCCTCAACAGCAAGCTTCATAACATTTCGCGCTCCCAGCCCTTCGGGATGCGGAGCCGTTAAATGGTAAGCATCTGCAGTAAGTCCTGTTCCCACTAATTCGGCATATATCCTGGCTCCTCTGGCTCTGGCATGCTCCAACTCTTCAACAATGAGGGCTCCGGCACCTTCGCCCAGGACAAAACCGTCGCGGGTCTGATCGAAAGGCCTGGATGCTGTTTGATATTCTTCATTGTTTGTTGACAGAGCCTGCAATCCATTGAAGCCTCCGATACCGGGTTCGTTGATACTTGCTTCCGATCCTCCGGTAACAAAAATATCAGCTTTCCCAAGCTTGATGTAATTTACAGCATCAATAATTGAGTTTGTTGATGATGCACATGCTGATACAGTACCGAAATTAGGTCCGCGGAAACCGTATTTGATTGAAATTGCCCCGGCTGCTATGTCCCCGATCATTTTGGGGATAAAGAATGGACTAAATCGGGGAGTTCCATCCCCGAGGACATATGCTTTAATAGCCTGGTAAAATGTTTCAATCCCCCCGATACCTGAAGCCCAAATTACGCCAACTCTGTCCTTGTCGATCGTGTTCAGATCAAGTCCCGAATCGAGAATGGCTTCATCGGTGGAAATAAGCGCAAACTGGGAATACAGATCCAGTTTGTTCGCTTCCTTCCTGTCGAAATAGTTAGCGGAGTCGTAGTTTTTAACTTCACAGGCAAATTTAGTCTTGAACTTGGTAGTGTCGAACCGGGTTATCATTCCCGATCCGCTTACCCCTTTTATGAGGTTATCCCAATATTCATGCAAATTATTTCCAATAGGGGTTAGTGCTCCCAATCCTGTTACTACAACTCTTCTCATAAATTTTTTTTTAGAAATGCAAATTATTTTGCATTCTCCTCAATGTACTTGATAGCGTCACCAACGGTTCCGATGGTTTCAGCCTGATCGTCAGGAATTCCAATGTTAAATTCTTTCTCAAACTCCATGATAAGTTCTACAGTATCAAGAGAGTCTGCTCCTAAATCGTTTGTGAAGCTGGCTTCTGGTGTTACTTCTGATTCGTCTACACCCAGTTTGTCAACTATAATTTCCTTTACTCTTGCGGCAATGTCCGACATAATAATAAATTTAAAATTAGTATTAATTTTTGACCCCGTAAAGAAATATATTTGTACTTTATTATTCAAGAGTTTTGATGTTTTTATTTGCTATGGTGTCTAAAGTCTTGATATATAGGAAAATAAACTTTTATTTTTCAACGAGGGCGACTTTCGTAAAAATGCTAAATATCACAATATGAAGAATATAGCTATTTTTGCTTCGGGTTCAGGCACAAATGCAGAGAACATAATTAAATACTTTTCGACCAGAAATACGGCGAAAGTTAGTCTGGTCATGTCAAATAACCGTAACGCTTTAGTTCTTACAAGAGCTGAGTCACTAGGGATAACTGCGATATTTTTCGACCGAAGTGATTTTTATGATTCAGGATTTGTACTCAGCCGTCTCATTTCAGAGAAAATTGATTTTATCGTTCTGGCCGGATTCCTGTGGCTGGTACCTGAAAATATCCTTGAAAAGTACAATGGCAGGATTATCAATATCCATCCTGCCCTGCTACCCGATTACGGCGGAAAAGGAATGTATGGCGATGTTGTTCACAGGGCTGTTGTAAGCAACAGGGAGAAAGAATCAGGGATTACAATTCATTATGTTGATAAACATTATGATAAGGGCGGCATAATATTTCAGCAGCGCTGCACTGTGGATCCTTCCGATACTCCTGAATCGCTTGCACAAAAGATTCATGCGCTTGAATATGCCTGTTTCCCTGAAGTTATTGAGAAGGTAATAATGACGCTTCCCGGTTGATTAGTCAGCCGTCTCAAGAAGAGTGATTATAACGGTTTTTATCTTTTCAAACTTCCCGAGGTTCTCATTCGATACCGGTTCAACTGATGGGGCTTCTACCTTGAAAGGGTCAACAGGTGTGCCGCTTTTGTAGAATCTGAAATCGAGGTGTGGCCCGGTTGAGAGGCCGCTGCTTCCAACAAAACCAATAATTTCCCCCTGCTTTACCATAGCGCCTGCAGTTATCCCCTTCGCAAAACGACTTAGATGGAGATAGGCTGTGGCATAAATGCTGTTATGCTGGATCTTTATCATTCTGCCTGAACCTCCCGACATCCCGGCAGAGATTACTCTGCCGTCGCCGATTGAACGGACCGGGGTGCCTATTGGCGCGGAATAATCGACTCCGAAATGCGGCCTTCTGATCCTTAGTATGGGATGCATTCTGCTTGAGGAGAAGCGTGAACTTATCCTTGCAAACTCCAGAGGGGCTTTAAGAAATGCTTTCCTCAGGCTATTGCCGTCTGATCCGAAAAAAGACTCCTCTCCGTTCTGAATAAACGGTATTGCATTTATAATGGTTCCTGAACTATTGAACCGGGCTCCGTAAATCCTTCCTGTTCCGAGCGACTTGTCATCGATAAACAATTCTTCATAGATAACCTTGAAATTGTCACCTTTCTGGAGTCCGAAGAAGTCGACCGACCATGCGAATATGTCTTCAAAGTCCGATATCAGGTTTGGGTGTAGACCGTTTCCTATCATTGCATCCCAGAGTGAAGTTTCAATGGTTCCCGATGCAAACCTTATCTCTCTTCTGACCTCCCTGGTAAACCGGGAGATGTTGATCGAGTCGTTGAAGCTGAATACAAAGCTGGTTGTGGCTGTGTGTTCATATACGAGGTACTGAGCCCTGGCATCACTGTCCCTGTCGCAGTAGAGTATGTACTTATTCCCCGAGCGGATATTCCTGACGTCGAATACCCCAATTGAACCCTTTATGGCCTGATCGATCTCCTGCATTGAAACGCCATGATTAACAAGGATTTCGGAGATGAAGGTATTTGGTTTGATATGACCTGAGATCTGATTGAATGAGTCAGGAGGAATGCCATATACGGGTATAGTGCTCCTGTCGTTTTTTTTAATCTCATTCAATGTTCTTAACTCAATTGAGCCGTTTTTCCCGACTGAATTTTTGCATGAAACCGAAATTATGACCAGTATTAAGAATACAGCCGATTTACCCCTCACAGACATCAGAACCCCTCTATTAGTTTTTTACTACAATGTTTACAATCCGGTTTAGAACAACAATAATATTTGAGGGCTTTGAACCCGCAAGCCATTTTGTTGTCCTGTCATCTGCCATGACAATATTTATAATTTCTTCCTTAGTCATTGTGACGGGAAAAGTAATGTTAAACCTCATTTTGCCGTTAAAGGAGACCGGGTAGTCGAAGCTATCCTCCTTAAGGTATTCTTCGTTAAACAGAGGCCAGGGTTCATAAGCGAGGCTTTGGGTATTTCCCAGCATATTCCAGAGCTCTTCAGCCATATGGGGAGAAAAAGGGGCAAGCACTTTAACAAAGGTCCGGGCTGTTTCGGAAGTCACCCTTCCTTTTTTTGTAGCAAGGTTGATGAAGATCATCATTGCCGAGATTGCGGTATTGAACCTCAGGTTCTCAATGTCCGACTCCGCTTTTTTGATCAGATAGTGAAGTCCCTTAAGTACCTCGGCATCCTCATCGCCTTCAACAATGTTTTCACTCACGGACAGGAACCTGAATGTCCTGCCCAGGAAACCGAAAACGCCTTTAACCCCTTTGTCGTCCCATGGCTTAGTGACGTCAAGCGGGCCCATGAACATCTCGTAAAGCCTTAATGAGTCGGCGCCGTATTTTGAGGTTACATCATCGGGGTTGACCACGTTTTTCAAAGACTTTGACATCTTTGCCACTATCTGGCGAAGTTGTTCCCCTGTCTCTTTATGAAAATGTTTTCCTTCCCTTTCCTCGACAAAATCACCTGAGACCTTGGCTCCTGCACCTGTTTCATAAGCGAATGCGAGTATCATCCCCTGATTAAACAGTCTCTGGTAAGGTTCATCAGTAGATACGATACCAAGATCGAAAAGCACCTTATGCCAGAAACGGCTGTAAAGGAGGTGAAGCACTGCATGCTCGGCACCGCCGATATAAAGATCGACAGGCATCCAGTATTTTTCCTTTGCGGCATCAAAGATCATATCATCGTTCAAAGGGTCGATAAAACGAAGGTAATACCAGCACGATCCGGCCCACTGGGGCATAGTATTGGTCTCACGACGGCCTTTTCTCCCGTTACTGTCAGTTACCGTAAGCCATTCCGAGGAATTTGACAGTGGCGATTCTCCCGATTCTCCCGGCAGGTATTTTTCAAGTTCCGGAAGCATAAGTGGCAACTCCTTCTCATCGACAAGGGTAATCTCTCCGTCTTCCCAGTGAATGACAGGGAAGGGTTCTCCCCAATAGCGCTGCCTGCTGAAGAGCCAGTCGCGCAGTTTAAAGTTGACCCTGGCTTTACCTATTCCCTTCGATTCAAGCCATTTCGTTATTTGTGCTATTCCTTCCTCTTTTGCCAGTCCGTTAATGTCAATGCCTGTTTCCGGATTGGAAGAGTTTATATACTTCCCGTCTTCTGTCCAGCATTCGTTGCCTTCAAGGATTCTTTGTTTCCGGTCAGTATCGGTTACGTCAGGGTCCTGGATACAGTCAATCGGAAGGCTGAATTTCTTTGCAAACTCAAAGTCCCTTGTGTCGTGGGCAGGAACGGCCATTATAGCGCCTGTTCCGTAACCCGTGAGGACGTAATCGGCGACCCAGATTGGAATCGGTTTTCCATTTACCGGGTTGATGGCAAATCGGCCTGTGAAGACACCTGTTTTATCCTTTGAGAGGTCGGTGCGGTCGAGGTCCGATTTGAGGGAAGTAGCCTTGACATAATTCTCCACTGATTCTTTCTCTTCCGGAGTTGTTATTGCACTGCAAAGCTGATGTTCCGGCGCGATTACCATATAGGTTGCACCGAAAAGGGTATCGGGACGAGTTGTAAATACAGTCAGCTTTTCATTCATCCCGTCAATCTGAAAATCGACCTCAGCGCCTGTTGACCGGCCAATCCAGTTGCGCTGCATATCCTTAATTCCCTCAGGCCAGTCGAGGCTGTCGATTCCCTTGAGCAGCCTGTCGGCGTAGAGTTGAATTCGCAGCATCCACTGTTTCAGGTTTTTCTTTTCGACACGGTTTCCGCATTTTTCGTGGGAACCGTCGGTGAGGACCTCTTCATTTGAACAGACAATCCTGCAATGAGGGCACCACCAGACCTGGGCATTGGCGTAGTAGGCAAGTCTTTTTGAATCAATATATTTGACTATTTTAGCCTGTCCAAGTTCCTTGATTTCTTCCGGAACAGACAATTCTGAAACGGGTCTCCCTTTCTGAAGTGTTTCATCGAACCAGGTGTTATAAAGACGGATGAAGATCCACTGGGTCCATCTGAAATACTTCGGATCGGTTGTGTTGATCTCCCTGTCCCAGTCGTAGCTTAGGCCGAGTTCCTTTATCTGGCGGCGAAAGGTGTCGCAGTTATTCCTTGTAGTTATTGAGGGATGTGTTCCGGTTTGAATTGCATATTGTTCCGCGGGAAGTCCGAATGCATCCCAGCCCATTGGGTGGAGGACATTGAATCCCTTCATCCTCTTAAATCTGCTGAAGATATCAGTTGCAGTGTAGCCTTCAGGATGACCGACGTGGAGGCCGGCTCCGGAAGGGTAGGGGAACATATCGAGGATATAGCATTTTTTTGGGTTTGTCAGGTCCTCGGGAGTCTTGAAGGTTTTATTGTCTTCCCAGTATTGCTGCCACTTTTTTTCTATTTCGTGAAAATTGTAATCCATCTTGCTCTTAATTGATAAAATATTAGCCTGATTATAAGGCGGCAAAAGTAGGCAATCTTTGGGAAAAATCATCCCGGAAAGGAAGCAATTTACTTATTTAACCACGGAGTTACACAGAGTTTTTGCGAATTTCCACGGTTTGATTAAAAAGGTTTATTCCCGGATGATTTCCAGTTTTAACAGTGCACAACTCCTTGATCCCGAGTACTCGGGACCGTGCAACTCCGTGGTTAATTGATTTCATAAGGAATTGTAATTTAATTTCTAATGAGGAGTAATTTTTTTGATACTGATAATCAGTATCTTATATTTTGCAATTGAACAATATGATGTAGCCTGAAACTTTTTGTTGTAAAACCGGCCATTTGGTTATACTTTTGCAGAGTTGACATGGTCCCGTAGTTCAATGGATAGAATGACAGATTCCGGTTCTGTTGGTTGGGCGTTCGAGTCGCCCCGGGATCACAATAAAGCTTGGGAATAAATGTAATAAAGTGCTGTTAAAGAGGAGGTTGAAAGACTTCCTCTTTTGTTTGGTATTCATGGATGTGAATAAATTTTACAGTGCTCTGCATCTATTGTAATTTTATTTCTCGTAATAGACTCTTCTTTTAACATCACTGACGAATTCTTTGATTTGCTGCCTGACCTCTTTGTCAGAAAGCAGATTAGTACCTTCCTTTGCAGAGGATAAGGTTTTGTTTTTATTAGGACCCACGTCGGAAGCAATATCCCTGAGGACTTTAATTAATCTTTCGATATCCTTTTCGCTGTTCCCGATGCCAAAGCTCACTCTTACAACACCGGGCAGGGCTATTCCGGGAAACAATCGCAGCATAATTCCCTGAAACTTCTCCAGTGCCGGCGGAACATTGAGCAGATGCTTTATTAACAGATGAGAACAATGACATCCGTACCTGACACCGATACCACCCCGTGCTGCAAGTTGCTTTGCGACCTTGTTTGGCATAATGCCTTTCAGATTGAAAACAATGACTCCTCCCTTGCAGTCAAGCCGTGGTGATACCGGGTCCTTTATTCCGAAAATGGTGAGACCTTTTATTTTGGCCAGTCCTGCCAGGGTCATACGTGTAAGAGTTTGTTCTTCATTCCTGATCACCTCAGGTCCGATACGTTCCAGCAGCAAGAGCGATTTGCCGAGTGCTGCAATTCCGGCTGCATTTTCCTCGCCCGATGATTTAACCAACTCAAGTTCATCAGCTTTAAAGTTCATCAGACCCTTCCTTACAACCAGAGCTCCTGTGCCAAAGGGTGCATAGGCTTTATGCGCCGAAAATGCAAGAAAGTCTATATTGCACCGGTCCATTTCGATTCTGCGGTGGGCTAACATCTGAGCCGCATCCACCAGGAGCCTTGCATTGTACTTATGAACAATCCTGCTGATTTCATTCAGATCGTTGAATACTCCAAGAACATTGGATGCTCCGGAAACGGCAACAATCTTTATTCGCTTCTGTCCGTATCTTTCGTCGCGGTTGTAACTGCCGAGTATGTTGTCGAGTTCATTCAGATCGATAAAGCCTTCTGGATCAGATTTTATCCGGACAAGTGTAACCCCTGGAATCATGCGCCATGGCAGGTCGTTCGAATTGTGTTCCAGGAGGGTATTGAGAACCACTGTTTCCGTCTGCTGAGAGGGTTCACGGTTCATGTTTTCGGCTGCCAGATTAATAGCCTCAGTAGTATTTGATGTAAAGATAACGTCATAGAAATCAGACGGGGCGTCAAGGAATCGGGCACAGATTGACCTGACTTCACTTATGATCTCCTTCTGCACCGAAACTGGTTGTCGCAGTGTAAGGCATACCGTTTTCCAAACCGGGAGAAGTGCAGGTGTGCTTGCGGCGTTGTCGAGATTTAAGAAAGGAACAGCTCCCTGCGTTGATGGAACTGAAAGATCTGATCCTATAATATTTTTCCTTAGTTCGATAAGCAATTTCTGACCTGCAGAGGCTTCAAATTCATCTGAATACAGGATTTGGGTCACAGTTAGTTTTTCAATCGTAGCGTTTCTGAACGCGTTTACTCCATATTGTTTGATCAGAAGAAGAGCCTTAGCGAATGCTATCACGTTGATAATAGCAGGGGTGCCTGCTTCAAATTTATCAGGCTCGTTTGCCCAGATGACCCAGGTTGGTGCAACAAGCCTTGTCGTTCCTCCGCCTGATTGAATCGGAGCTCCTTTTGGCAAGGCCTTACGGTTGATTACCAGGGCACTCACCCCCAGAGGAAGACCTGTTTCACGGCTTGTCAGTACCTTATAACTTTCAGGATTTAGTCGTGCCGAAATGGCGATTGCTCTTCTGGTTGTACAAAAGATGACAACATATTTGCCCTTTTTCAAACCAAGGTACTCCAGTACAATTTCCCGGGCATGTTCAAACAGCTGAGTCGTTGCCATAGAGAAGTGCCCGCTTCCCCGATGGACGTTTGAATAGGTTTCCAGGGCTGCGTGAATTCCCTTTTCAAGCTCATCAAATGCCCTGTTTGTTTCATAGCCTTCCCTGAGGTTGACCTTTCCAGTATAAATCTCATTACTTCCAGTTTCCACTTTTATATGTATTTAGTTTTTTATTTGCCCAAAAGTTGCCTGACAGCAATAAAGTTAGTTAATTTTAACTGATCAGTATAGTTGGTTTTGTATAAATAGCATGTTGTTTTAAATATTCGATTCGTGTTCTTCTTGTCATCCTGCCGGTTAAAATCCCTTGACGAGGGCCAGCAATAATTCAAGAATAACTATCTTGCAGCAGTAATTCGGCTTACAAACCAGAATTTAACGGTATTAGGTTTTTTTGAATATTAATCAATGATTTTCGCTTTTTAAATATGGAAATGGACGATTCTTTAAGGGGTAGTGAAGATCGAATCCGGAGTTCATTTGACAAGATCACTATTGGCATTTATCATTCCACTCCTGGTGGGCGAATCATTCTGGCAAATCCCGCGGCCTGCAGGATGATGGGATATAATTCATTGGAAGAATTGGCGGATCTTAATCTTGAGAACGGGAATTTTATGCCATCCTATTCGCGTGAGGAGTTTCGTCAGATCATGGAAAGAGACGGGGAAATTATCGGTCTTGAATCAAAATGGACAAAGCAAGACGGCTCAACTCTGTATGTGCGCGAGAGTGCAAGGGTTGTAAGGGATGATGAAGGAACTATACTGTATTACGAAGGGACCATTGAAGATGTTACAGACAGGAAAATTGCAGAAGATGAACTTCGAAAACTTTCCAGGGCTGTGGAGCAGTCGCCTGTCAGCATCATTATCACAAATACCGAAGGCTGCATTGAATATGCCAATCCCAAAACATTACAGACTACAGGTTATACGCTTGAGGAATTGAAGGGGCAGAATCCCAGGGTACTCAAATCGGGAGAAACAAATGATTTGGAATACTCTGAGCTATGGAGGTTGATCAGCTCGGGCAAGGACTGGAAGGGCCTGTTTCATAACAGGAGGAAAAACGGGGAGTTGTACTGGGAATCGTCAAATATTTCTGCCATCACTGACGGGAATGGTAATATTACTCATTATCTTGCTGTAAAGGAGGATATTACAGAGAAGAAGGCGATAGAAAAAGCGCTTATTGAAAGCGAAGAAAAATACCGGATACTTGCTGAAAATCTCAGGGAAATGAATTCGACAAAGGATAAACTCCTTTCAATAATTGCTCACGATATGCGCGGGCCAATTGGCAGTTTCATCCAGGTGCTTGATGTGCTTACAGCAGAAAAGGGAATGGATGAGATTCTTAAATACGAACTTCTGGAAGAACTTAGTAACTCATCGAAGAATATTTTCAACCTTCTCGAAAACCTGTTGAACTGGTCAAAGATCCAGAGAAGCATAATCAATCCTCATCCGGGAAAGTTTATATTAAATGATTCTCTTTCAGAAAACATTGATCTTCTTAAGCCTAATTCAAAACAGAAGGGGATAACTATAATTTTAAATGCTGAAGGGAATATTGGAGTTTTTGCCGACAAGGATAATATTAGCCTTGTATTAAGGAATTTAATTTCGAACGCGATAAAATTCACTCCTGAAGGTGGCACCATTCAAATATCTGCAATTGACTCCGGGGAGCAGGCAGAAGTCTCAATAGCAGACTCTGGTGTAGGAATGACAAGGGATATTCTTGAGAACCTGTTCAGGCCGGGTTCATATTATTCTTCATACGGAACTAAAGGGGAAAGAGGATCAGGAATAGGTCTGGTTCTGGTAAAGGATTTTGTTGAACGCAACGGAGGAGAAATTCGGGCAGTCAGTACGCCCGGAGAAGGCAGCCGTTTTGTTTTTACCCTGCCGAAGGGTTGATATTCTTTTAGGGTCTGAATTAAGATCTCCGTGCTTTTTTGCAGCCACACTGGAAAATCCGTATAGCCCTGCAATCATAACTGCCATCGGAAAACAGGAAAAAAGGAAAACGAGAATCATTGACATACTGTTGACTTTCTGAACAGAGATTACATCGTATATAATAAAAAGTGTCCCTGCAAGACCTGTCAGACTTAAAGCCAGATAAATAAATTTCAGAAATTCTGTCCGCAGGCTTCCGGAATTTGAAAATTTTGATTTGTTCACCAAAATAGTCCCTGCCATGTTTCTATGGACATTCCCCGATGCCATAGCAACATTGTCTTTTTTTTCAGAATACAATTTAGTCATATCTCCTCAATTAGAACCACATAATAGAAAATCAGGTTTCCCTATACCTTTTTAATAAAGAGTCAAGAAGTCGGATTTCATATAAATTCTCCCATTCTGAAGCAATATTAACCAATAAAAATCTAATTTCCAAATATTTTTGAAAAGACTTTGATAACATCGGATTTAGGAACGGATCTTTATATATTTAGAATAATGTCCCTGATTTGGACATTTTGAATTTGCCATTAAACCCCCAAAATCATATTTTGTAACCGGAAGCTTAATCGGGAAATTTGTGACACTCATTGTGAAGAAGGGTTTAGATCCGGCATGATTTTTGGTTTAATACTGAATTAAATTCCACATAATGAAAAGAGCAGAAAAAGTAATATTAAACGGGAAAAGTGATAATTCATGAAATTAATTAACCTAAAAACAACAACTGCCATTCTGATCGTAACTATCGCCATCTCAACCGGCTGTAAAAAAACTGATGATAGTTTGAATTTAACTATCAAGGCCGGATTTGCATGTGGCTGGGGTAGCGGCGAAGATTCTCTTGAGATATCAAGAAATGAAATAAAATATGTATATTTTGTTCCTTCAAAGTCGCCGGAAGCAGTGATAAGAACCTCACGTAATGTCACTGAGAGTGAATGGAATGAGATAACTGAAGCTTTCAATATGGATGAATTTTCAAGGCTTGACTATAACACCTGCAATATTTGCGTTGACGGTTGCGATGAGTGGATAAACATAAATGATGGCAGGAAAGCGCACAACATACGGTTCACGAAGGGTCAGGGGATTCCTGAAATCAGTAAACTCCAGAAAAAGCTGGCTGACCTGAGGGCTGAATTCAATAATTTGTGAGAAATCGCCTTCTGGTTTTTCTTTCCATTGTGCCCCTTAAGTAAACCTTTGTTACCTTCGTGTTTAAGGTTTTTTTTAGAGGGTTAAAGTAAAATGAAATGTCATTTTTAAATTTTTGCAAACAGGCAGTTATATTTTGAAATAAAGAACATTATGGAGGGAGGATTCTTTGAAGGAACGACGATTCAGAAAGCTGACTTTACAGTAACCCCGCTTGAAAAGGGAGAATATGAAGAATGCAGCTTCATCAGCTGTGATTTTTCGGCTTCAGATTTGTCGGGCATTATTTTTACCGATTGCCGGTTCACTTATTGCAACCTCAGCCTGGCAGGTGTTACAATGGCTGCCTTCAGGGATGTAAGATTCATTGAATGCAAGATGCTTGGTATTGATTTCAGTACATGCAATAAGACGGGCCTCTCATTCAGTTTTGAAAAATGCATGCTCAGCAATTCTTCATTCCGTAATATAATAATTAAAAAGACCAGTTTCGTCAATTCCCTTCTTGCTGAGGCCGATTTCACGGAATGTAATCTTTCAGGTTCTTTGTTTGAAAGTTGCGACCTTACAAGAGCTGTTTTTGAAAATACTGTAATAGAAAAATGTGACTTTAGGACCTCCTTCAATTATTCAATCGATCCTGAAATTAACAGGATAAAACGGGCGAAATTTTCACTGCATGGTGTCCCCGGACTGTTGCAGAAATACAATATTGAAATTGATTTTGACAGCTGATCAGGTCCTGAGTTTCGAGTAGAAAATGATCATAAAAGAATATAAGTCCATATTTAGCTTGTTTTGAAGAAAAAATTAACTTTAGGAAACTAATTGCCGGATAAAAATTTCAGATATGACAGCTTCATCAAGGAAAAATTTTACTGAAACGATAAATCATCGTCAGCCCGACAGGGTAGTAGTGGATTTTGGTTCGACGGGAGTAACCGGGATTCATATTGCCATTGTTGAGAAGCTGCGTAATTACTATGGACTTGAAAAGAGACCTGTTAAGGCTGTTGAGCCTTATCAGATGCTGGGTGAAGTCGAAAGTGATCTGATTGATGCCATGGGCATAGACGTGGTTGGATTATTTGGGGCTAAGAATATGTTCGGCGTCCCGAATGAGGACTGGAAGCTTCATAAAACACTTTGGGGCCAGGAGGTCCTTTTCCCGGGAAGTTTCAACTATACCTACAACAGCAACGGGGATATCCTTATGTATCCCGAAGGTGACACTACGGTTCCTCCCAGCGCGATGATGCCCAGGTCAGGCTTCTTTTTCGATGCTCTCGACAGGCAGGAGCCGGTCGATGATGCCACCCTTAAAGTTGAAGATAATCTCGAAGAATTCGGCCATATAACACCTGCTGAGCTTCAGTACTGGAAACGACAGGCGGATTCAGTCCGGGACGGATCCAAGGTTGTTGTAGCTTCATTCGGCGGTACCGCACTGGGCGACATTGCCCTGGTTCCTGCCATGAATCTTAAGCATCCAAAGGGTATTCGAGGTGTTGAGGAATGGTATATTTCAACTCTGATCCGTGAGGATTTCGTCAGAGAGATTTACGACCGTCAGACAGATATTGCCCTTGAGAACATGAAACTGCTCTGGGAAACTGTCGGAAACGCGGTAGATGTTGTTTTTACCTGCGGGACAGATTTTGGCACCCAGAATTCCACTTTCTGTTCGCCTGAGACATTCGACAGCCTCTGGCTGCCGTATTACAGGAAGGTAAATGACTGGATACATTCAAATACAACATGGAAGACTTTCAAACATTGCTGCGGAGCAATTGAGCCCCTTATGTCAAATTTCATTGAAGCCGGCTTCGATATTATTAATCCTGTTCAGATAAATGCTGCCGGGATGGATCCTGTGAAGCTGAAAAAGGAATATGGCGACAAGATTGTATTCTGGGGAGGAGGAGTTGACACACAGGGAGCTTTTGCCTTTGGAACACCGGCAGAAGTTAAGGAGCAGGTAAGGAGACAGTGTGAGATCCTTAACAGGAACGGGGGATTTGTTTTTAATACAGTTCATAATATTCAGGCCAATGTGCCATTTGAAAACGTTGTGGCTATGCTCGAGGCCCTGAGTGAGTTATGAAAGTGCCATCTTATAACTGGAATTATCTCATTGCTATTTCTCTTGTTTCGGCAATGGGGGGACTTCTTTTCGGGTATGACTGGGTGGTTATTGGTGGTGCAAAGCCGTTTTATGAGCCATTTTTTGGAATTACGGGGAGTGCTTTCCTGCAGGGCTGGGCGATGAGCTGCGCTCTTGCAGGCTGCCTTGCCGGTGCTGTCATTTCAGGCTGGCTGAGCGACAGGTTTGGCCGAAAGAAGTTACTGTTGCTTTCTGCAGCTCTTTTTATAGCGGCTTCGCTTGGGACAGGCGCGGCAGAAACATTCAGTGCGTTTGTTATTTTCAGGATAATCGGCGGCGTTGGAATAGGACTTGCTTCAAACCTTTCTCCAATGTACATAGCTGAAATAACCCCCGCAAATGTAAGGGGAAGGTTTGTTTCAATAAATCAGCTGACCATAGTTGTCGGAATTCTTGCCGCACAGCTTATTAACTGGAGGATAGCCGAACCGGTACCTTTAGGATCAACTGTTGCGGAGATTCTTAATTCATGGAATGGACAGACAGGCTGGAGATGGATGTTTTTTGCCTGTACCGCTCCTGCAACCCTGTTTTTTATCCTGATGTGGTTTGTTCCCGAAAGCCCCAGATGGCTTGCAAAATACCCTGCAAGACAAAGCCGTGCTTTAAAGATTCTGACTAAAATCGGAGGAACGGAATTTGCCGGGTCAGAGATGAAATATATCATTGAATCATTAAAGGCAGATACCGGGAAATCGGAACTGCCGCTTCTGAAACAACCAGGGATAAGCAAAATTCTTTTAGTCGGGATAGTCATAGCAGTATTTCAGCAATGGTGCGGCATAAATGTTATTTTCAACTACGCACAGGAGATATTCTCCGGTGCGGGATACAGCGTTTCGGATATACTTTTCAATATTGTCATCACAGGAAGTGTGAATCTCATCTTTACCTTTGTTGGTATGTTTACGGTTGACAGGCTTGGACGCAAGGCCCTTATGCTTTTTGGTGCCGGAGGCCTTGCCGGAATATTTGCAGTTACCGGAACAATGTACTTTTTTCATGTTCAGGGTCTTCCGTTACTGATAATGGTTGTCACAGCCATTGCCTGTTATGCCATGTCGCTGGCTCCTGTAACCTGGGTGGTTCTCTCCGAGATCTTCCCAAACCGGATCCGTGGAGCTGCAATGTCGGTGGCTACTTTTGCACTATGGGCTGCCTGTTTTGTGCTGACTTATACCTTCCCGTTGCTGAATGCTGTACTGAAAGCCTCTGGCACATTCTGGCTTTACGGGATGATTTGCCTGATTGGTTTCTGGTTTATACTTAAAAAACTGCCTGAGACAAAAGGGAAGACTCTCGAAGAGATTGAGAAGGAATTGACCTGAGCTCTTTTTTGCCACAAAGGCGCTAAGGCACAAAGCATTAGCTCACTTCGCGAATTCGTGCCTTCGCGGCAGGAATATCAAGCTTAAAATCTGTAATATAGTTTACTATGAAAAAAATACTTTTTCTCCTTTTGATAGCTGCAGCCTGCACAAACCAGAATCCTGTTGTAAGGGACACAATGCCGCTGGCCGGCGAATGGAAATTCCTGATCGACTCTCTCGACCAGGGAATTAATAATAGTTGGTATGAGAATCTTTCTGAGGAAACAGTCACTCTCCCGGGTTCAATGGCTGAAAACGGGAAGGGAGATGAAGTATCGCTGAAAACTCCGTGGACCGGTGATATTGTTGATCAGTCATATTTCACCGAAAAGAAGTATGAGAAATACAGGCAGCCGGGGAACATCAAAATCCCGTTCTGGCTTAAACCGGTTAAATATTATAAAGGTGCTGCATGGTATCAGAAGGAATTTGAAATCACGGCAGGGTGGAAAGAGAAAAGAGTATTACTTTTTCTGGAAAGACCGCATTGGGAAACATCGGTTTGGGTCAACGGGAAGAATGCAGGTACCGAGAACAGCCTTTCTGCTCCTCATACTTATGATATTACGGAATTTATTGTCAGCGGGAAAAACAGGATAAGTGTGAGGGTCGATAACAGGATGATAATCCCTGTAGGTGTCAATTCGCACAGTGTCAGCGACCATACTCAGTCGAACTGGAATGGGATCGTGGGAAACATATCCCTGATTGCAACATCTCCGGTTTTTATTAATAATGTCACAATCTTCCCCGAAGTAAAAGAAGGAAAGGCGAAGGTTATCGTGGCTCTTACAAATAAAACTGGTGCATCGTTTCACGGTAAGCTGACGCTCAGTGCTGAAAGTTTTAACACGTCAGATCCGGAACAGGTCAGGAGCAAAACATTTGAAGTCAGCAGCGATGCTTCAGGCACAGAGATAGTCGCAGATTTTCAGCTGGGTAAGAATATCAGGCTGTGGAGCGAGTTTTCCCCGTCATTATACCGGCTCAGGGTGAATCTTGAAAATGAAAATGGCAAGTTGATCGATTCTGAGTCGGAGGATTTTGGCATGAGGGAGTTTAAAACCTCAGGGACCAGATTTGTGGTCAACGGACAGCAGATTTTTATCAGGGGAACACTTGAGTGCTGTATTTTCCCGCTTACAGGTTATCC
Organism: uncultured Bacteroidota bacterium; assembly: GCA_903844815.1. Lineage (GTDB taxonomy): Bacteria > Bacteroidota > Bacteroidia > Bacteroidales > VadinHA17 > LD21. The sequence goes on from CAIMVD010000069.1 coordinate 34,382, forward strand.
TCCTACTGATGTTGCATCATGGGAGAAAGTCCTTGGGAAAATAAAGGAATATGGTCTTAATACAGTAAGATTTCACTCATGGTGCCCTCCGGAAGCTGCATTCACTGCCGCCGATAAACTCGGGCTCTATTTTCAGATCGAATGTGCCTCATGGGCGAACCAGGGTACTACCTTAGGCGATGGAAGCCCAATTGACAAATATATTTATCAGGAGGGCGACAGAATAATGAGGGAGTACGGAAATCATCCTTCATTCTGCATGCTGGCTTACGGCAATGAACCGGCAGGCGACAAACAGGCAGAATATCTTGGCAAGCTGCTTGATTACTGGAAATTAAAAGATAACAGGCGAGTGTATACCTCGGCTGCAGGCTGGCCATTCATCCCTGAAAATGATTATGACCTCTCTCCGGAACCAAGGATTCAGCATTGGGGCGAAGGCTTGAAAAGCGTTATCAATTCAAAAGCCCCTGAGACTATCTACGATTTCCGCGATTATGTTTCGAAGTTTACTGTACCTGTAGTGGGGCATGAGATTGGACAGTGGTGTGTTTATCCCGATTTCAGCGAGATAGCAAAATATACGGGGGTGCTTAAGGCAACGAATTTTGAGATCTTCCGGGAAACGCTTAATGATAACAACATGGGTTCTCAGGCGGACGATTTTTTAAAGGCTTCGGGAAAGTTGCAGGCATTGTGCTACAAGGCTGATATTGAAGCAGCTTTAAGGACCCCCGGATTTGCCGGTTTTCATCTCCTGCAGCTCCATGATTTTCCTGGTCAGGGTTCCGCCCTGGTAGGTATACTAAATCCGTTTTTTGAATCTAAGGGGTATATTACTGCTGAGGAATTCAGGAGGTTCTGTTCTGAAACTGTTCCACTGGCCAGAATGCAGAAACAGGTTTTCAGCAGCAATGAGACATTCTCGGCTACGGTCGAGCTGGCTCACTTTGGGGCAGAACCCCTGAGAGATAAGGAAGTCATCTGTGTCATAACTAACCAGGCAGGTGACACTCTTACCTCTGAATCTTTCAAAAAAGACAGGATAGAGATTGGAAATTGCATTCCCGTTGGGGTCTTATCATACGGACTCTCATCCATTACGGGTCCTCAGAAACTTTCGCTGGTAGTCTCGCTGAAAAATACTGTATTCAGAAACAACTGGGATTTCTGGGTTTATCCGGAAGTTCAGGCAGTTATTCCCGGGAATGTACTGATTACCGACAAACTCGATGAAAAGGCTGAGAAAATCCTTGGAAGAGGAGGATCGGTTCTTCTGTTGGTTAACGGAAGAGTAGCTAAGGATAAAGGAGCCCGGGTTGCAACAGGCTTTTCTGCAATCTTCTGGAATACTGCCTGGACTAACAACCAGGCACCTCATACAATGGGCATACTGTGCGATCCGCTTAATCCTTTTTTCAAGGATTTCCCAACTGAATTCCATACCAACTGGCAGTGGTGGGACCCGGTGGCTCACTCACAAGCCATGATACTCAACGGGTTTCCTGCAGGAGTAAAGCCATTAATACAAATGATCGATACCTGGTTTGAAAACAGGAGGCTTGCTCTCGCATTCGAATCAAAAACGGGAGGAGGAAAACTCCTGGTCTGCAGCATTGACCTGAAAAATCTTCCTGCTGAAAGAATAGTTTCGAAACAGCTTTTGATGTCGGTACTTAATTATATGAACAGCAATCAGTTTAATCCTTCAGCAGAGGTGCCGGTAAAGCAGATTTTGAGTTTAACAGAAAACAATACTTCTTTTTAAACACGAAGGGCAGAAAGGTTTACACAAAGGGCACGAAGAGAAGAATCGTGAAGATTTCACTGTTTTATTACCTTAAACGACCTCTGGTATTCCTTGTTGAAGACTGTGAGTATGTAGACATCACGTGGAAGGTGGCTGACGTTTAAGGTGGTCTGGTACATGCAGTTGGAAAGCTCCTTCATGAGTAGTCCCATTGTGTTGTACAACCTTATCGTATAGGAGCCATCATTATCGGGGGCGATGTTGAATTCATCAGAAGTAACTGTAGGCCATACAAAAACATCTGTGATGCTGTCGGGATTTGTTCTTTTGACATATACATAAATACTGTCGCTTATAAGGATTCCACAGGTCCCTTTCAGAGTGACTTTGTACAACCCGATATCTTTTGTATCAACATTATTTAGGAAGAGGAGTGAGTCCGTGCCATTTATCATGTCAACTCCATCCTTTTTCCACTGGAAAGTAAGTTTGTCTCCTTCAGGATTTACTTCAAGTATGGCATCTTTGCCAAAGGTCACATAAGTATCAGGGGATAGCCTTTTCACCGCAGTCAGAGGGAGTACAGTCAGATTAATATCTCCGGATGATAAGGAGCCGCAGGAGCTTGAGACAACACATTTATAGATGCCTGAGTTAGCTGCAACAGGTGCGCTGAAGTCCATTACGTTTGAAGTGCCCGATTGGATAAGGGTATTGTTCTTATACCACTTGTACACGAGATTATATCCTTCAGCGGTGGTCTGCAGAGTGACAGGATTGCCTGTACACAGAGTAGTGTCAGCAGAATGGCTGGTCATTTTCATTTCAGGAGGGAGCGTAACTTCGAGTTTCGACCAGTCCGATACAATTGTATTCACTGTAGCTCTTACCATAACCGATACTTTGCCAAGATATGCCTGGTTCCATATTACTGTTGCATTTACAGAGTTCCATGAAATGCTGCCTGCATTTGCAGGATAGAGTTTCCATTCATATGATGAGGCCGAGGGGACTGCAGAAACAGTATAAAAATAGGGCAGGGCAGGAGAGCAGACTACTGATTCACCTGTCGGAATTGCCGGACTGAAAATAACAATTCCCGTTTTTAATTTTATCCAGTCGGTAAACATTGAAACCCTTGTATATGCTCCATAGGTGTTACAGGCGGAACTTCCCCAGCTTACAATTCCGGCAAGTTTATACTCTCCCAGGACAGGTACAACCAGAGGTCCCCCGCTGTCGCCGTTGCATGCATCCTTGTTCCCGTTAAGATAGCCTGCCATCATGTCGGATGCAGGAATTGAACTCCATACTGTAGAGGCCTGGCTGTTTGTAACAATCGGCAACTGTACCTTCTGCAGTTTTGTGGGGAAAACATCTGGCGATACGCTTATTAAGCCCCATCCCGTTACCCAGGTCATTACCCCTGGAACTGTTGCACCCTCCGCTACGTCGGATGCTGATACAAGCTTAATTGGTTTGGCATTCGGATAGTCTATTGCTGCTGATACCCTTAAAACCGCAATATCGTTTTCAAGGGTAGCGCCATTATAATTTTCATGAACAATAGCTTCACTGATATGATATATCTTCCCCTGAGTTGAAGAGCCCGGATTGTCAGCTCCAACAACTATACTCATCTGAGATGCCGGGATGGGGACCCCGTTATCAGTTTCTGTGCAGTGTGCAGCAGTTATTACCCAGCCCGGGGCGATAATAGAAGCACCGCAACGGTAATTTCCGGCAATCATGTAAACCTGCCAGGGGAAGTCTGCAATGGAAGCATCGGTTCCACCTGTAATCTTTGTTACCGGTTTCCTGACGCCAGTAAAAAATTTAAAAAAGTTATCATCAGCGACTAAAACTTCAGCGATACGAAGAACAGGTTCCCCATTAATCAGCAAAGAATAAATGACAGAATCACGAATTATTGTTTCCGGCAAAGAAATCTGAAGAACGTAGAATTTATCCTCTTCAAGTGAAAAACTAACCGGGTCCCCGTTGAGAGGCTCGTTTCCTGAAAAAACCATCTGATAATTTTCATCAAGTATCTGCCAGAATGATAATGCAACTCTTTCTTTCCTGCTTATCTGCACATTTACCTTTTGTGCACCGGCAGAAAATGAAAAAAGGGATATAAGGAATACCAGCAAATATTTTTTCATGTGCAAATATAGTACAGCTATGTTATGGTTTGAAATAAATTCAATAGATGCCGGAAACTATTCTGCCAAATACCGTATTTTATCTCCGACAGCTGCAATTTTTAACAAGCTTGAAAATCCCGGACAAAATTTCACTGCTGTAAATTTCCGTTTAGAGACTAAATTCTTCAGCTTCACCCCTTAAAAATCATTTTTTCTGTTCCCTGATTTATATCTTTGATAACTATGATAAAGAAAGGATTTCGCCGGTATATCGCAATAGTGGCCCTGATTTCAATCGGGATGAGCCTGCTGGTTCATTTCAATTCAGTCCTTGAGATCTTTGATGCCGGCAATAACCGTTTTCGCGGAAACTTCAGGTATGAAAATATTGATCATGTAATGGGGGAGATCATTGTTACCTTTTTTGTAGCATTATGCACCTTTCTCATCAATTATTATATAATAAATCCATTGGATGGTTTTAAAAAAGCAGGATTAAAGAAGATCATTATTTCAATAGCGGTAACACTTGCCTCTGTTTACCTGTTGAGCGATCTGTTTTTTGCACTGAAAAGTCTGATAAATCAAACTGTAAATCCTAACAAATTCGTGTTGTTGTACTTTTTCCGCGATTCATTCATGGCGGCAGTTGTTCTGATATGTATTTATATTATAAAGGGGTTTTATGAAAAACAGGCTGTTCTAATCGAAAATGAGAAACTTATCAGGGAGAATCTGCAAAGCCAGTATCAGTCGCTTAAAAATCAGGTAAGTCCTCATTTTTTGTTCAATTCACTTACGGCACTTAAAGAGCTTATTGATGATGATCCGGTGAACGCCAGGGAATATGTCAGTCATCTTTCACAGGTGCTCAGGTACACTCTCCGCAGCAATGAGAATCAGACAGTAAGCCTTTATGATGAAATAGAATCAGTAAAGTCGTACATTTTTCTAATCAAAATGCGCTTTGGATCCAATCTGAAAATAGATTTCAGGATAAATGAAGTTTATTATAAACACAGGCTTCCTCCTATGGTTATTCAGACCCTCCTTGAAAATGCAGTTAAGCACAATGAGATAAGCAGGCGTAATCCTCTGAATATTACATTAATGACCAGTGAAAGGGATAGTTTAATTGTGACTAATGCTTTGCAGAAGAAAGTATCTCTTGAACCCGGAACGGGAATAGGTCTTAATAATCTTGTGAAGCAATACGAATTATTATGCGGGGAGGAAGTTAGGATCTCAAATTCTGAAAATGAATTCAGGGTTGAAGTACCATTATTAAAATCAACCGGTAATGAAAACCATAATAGTTGAAGATGAAGCCCTGGCAGCCCGGAATCTGAATACAATACTGGGCGGGTTTGCGAAAATAGAAGTAATTGCAATTCTTGAAAGCATTGCTGAAACCGTTGAATGGTTCCAGGCAAACCCCCATCCTGACCTTCTGTTCCTCGATATTCATCTGGCCGACGGATCTTCATTTGAGATTTTTGACCAGACTGTGGTAACCTGCCCAGTTATTTTTACAACAGCTTACGATGAATACGCTCTCAAAGCCTTTAAAGTGAATAGTATTGATTACCTGCTAAAACCTGTGGATGCAGGTGATGTAGCCCGGGCATTAAAGAAACTCGAAAGTTTTTCACCTGGTAACAACATGCAGGAAGCTGTTAATAACTTAATGGCCTCCTTCAGGAAGGTTTCAAACTATAAAACTCACTTTCTTATCCCTGCCAAAGGCGATAAGTTAATTCCTGTTCAGACAAACGACCTGGCCTGCATTTATATTGATGCAGGTATGATAAAGGCGCAGGCGTTTGATGAAAAGATATTCAGGTTCGATAATACGTTGGATGAACTGTCTGAAATGCTTGATCCTCATGATTTTTTCAGGGCTAACCGTCAGTTTATTATCTCAAGGAGAGCCATAAAGGACATTGATATCTGGTTCAACAGCCGGTTGTCGGTAAACCTTAAAGTAACTGTTCCTGAAAAGATCCTGATAAGCAAGGCACGGATACCGGAATTTAAAAACTGGTTCGGAGGCATGTGAATTCATATTATTTTTAGTTGATTTGCTTTTATTTATTTTCACACTTAATCTTATCAGAAATGGATCAAAGTAGTACTAAGCAGGAAACAGGATCTTCTTATTTCATTCAGAAACATTCCCCGGTGATCCGTATCTGGCACTGGCTGACATTTATAATAATTACATCAATTATTGTAACTGTACTTTTAAACTCCACAATTATGAATCAGCGTGATAACATAAAGGTGGTTCAGAATGTTTTGAAATCAAAAGAGGTCACTGTTACAGATGATCAGGCCTTTGCCGTAACCCGCGAGTATGAAGACAAACTTTGGGGAGTTCATAAAATACTCGGATATGCAGTTGCCATACTTCTGCTTTCAAGAATACTGCTGGAACTGGTTCAGCCCTCTGATGAAAAACTTAGTTCCAGGATAAAGGATGCTATGGGTTTGAAGAAGAAAAATGACAACAATAAAAAAGAGTACATACATTACCTGAGGGTTAAACTTGGATACCTGCTGTTTTATTTACTCTTGCTTTGCATGGCACTTACAGGGCTTGGTCTGGCTTTTGGCCGGGATTTTGGCTTTTCCAGGGGACTTCATGATACAATAAAGGAAATCCATAGTTTAGGACAGTATTGTATGTACGCTTTTGTTTTCATTCATCTGTGCGGTGTAATTGTTGCAGATATTAAGAATTCCAAGGGAATCGTTTCCGGGATGATTCACGGGAACTGATAATTCAATTCCTCTTCACAGGAAACTATTTAACAATGCAGCCCTTCGGATCAAGGTATTCGAAGGGCTGTCTGTTTTCTTTAAATGACTGTTATCCAGCGTAGTAATAATTCAGAGCTGATGCAAGTCAGTTCACCCTCCATTTCGTCAGCTTCAGATTGTTTCCAATGTAACCGGTTGATGCATCGGCTAATTTAGCTTCAAAAAAAGGAGGAATAAATTATGAAAACATTAAAATCAGCATTAATAAGTCTGCTCCTGATTTCATTTCTTAATGAAACGGGCGCCCAGCAGAAACAGGCAGCTGATGCCAACTCAATAATTAAAGGGATTGTTACTGACAATACCGATGGAAAACCTGTTGGTTTTGCCAATGTTGTTCTTTACAGACAAAAGGATTCGGTTATGGTTACATGGTCTATTGGCAAAGAAGATGGTTCATTTGAACTTTCGAAAATTCCATTGGGAGAATATAATCTGGTCTCAACATCTCTGGGATATGAAAAAAATAGCGTAAAGGATATTATTATCAGCAAATCTGGAAGCAAAGTTGATATTGGTATGATTAAATTATTGTCAGCAACTGCGGTTTTGGGAGAAATTACAGTTGTTGGTGAAAGAAAAATCGTTGAATCGAAGATTGACCGAAAGGTAATCAATGTTTCAAGGGATATTAATTCGACGGGAGGCACTGCAATTGATTTGCTTAAAAATGTGCCAAATCTCTCTGTTAACTCCGACGGTTCTGTTAGTCTGAGGGGAAACACCGATGTCAGCATTCTCATCGATGGCAGGCCCACTTCGATAGATGCTGCCAGGCTGGACCAGATTTCCTCGGCTGAAATTGAAAGTATCGAAATAATAACCAGTCCTACAGCAAAATACAATCCGGAAGGCAAAAGCGGGATCATTAACCTTCGGATGAAACAAAAGAAGTCGGAGGGATTCAATGGTAACGCCATGATAAATGCCGGCACAGGAGGAAAATATAACGCCGGTCTGGGACTAAACTACAATTTCGGGAATATTAACGTCTTTGGATCATATAACGGTATTTACAGAAAGACCTTATCTGAACGATATCTGTTGAGGGAATCATTTGTAAGCGATTCTGAGCATTTTCTGCAGCAAAATGCAATTACAAACCTCAATAGCAGGTCAGATAAGATTACTGTTGGTGCCAGTTTTATTCTGAATACAAAAAACTCTTTGACAGCTACATACTCATATAATCCTTCAGTCAGAACTGATGCTGATTCAACCCTTTCTCAATATTTCGATAATTCCATGTCCCTGACAAAGAGTATTTACACAGACAATGCTGAAAATATAGATGCAAATTCAAACGACTTTCTGCTGAGCTACCGGAAGACTTTTAACAAAAAAGGCGAAGAGCTGACAATTGATTATAACTATGCAGGGACTTCCGAAAAAATGGACCAGCTCCAGATTTTTAATTTCATTGAAAATTCCGAATCATCCCGCATTCTGAATAATTCAAAATCCGGCAAATCCAACCTTCAACTGAACTGGATACTGCCTGTTGGAAAATCGTCGAAACTTGAAAGCGGATTTCAAAGCATAGTAAGAGGAACAAGTATCGATTATATTCAGAATAACCAGGTGGCGGATCTTTGGATAAAAGATGAGGAGTTCAGCAATAGTTTTTCATATAATGAGCAAATACACTCTTTATACAGCACCTTCTCAGGCAAAGCCAAAGAACTTTCATTCATCGCAGGACTCCGGCTCGAGCAAACATTCGTCGATGGAGAGCAGAGTGTAAATCAAGAGAAAATCAAACAGGATTATTTCAACATTTATCCCACACTGAATTTTAAGTATTCCCCTGGTGAAAACCACGGATTTAAATTAAGCTTTGGGCGAAGGATTAACAGGCCGAATGCCCGACAGCTGAATCCTTTTATCGACAGGTCAAACCTGGAAATGTACAGAAGCGGGAATCCCGGTCTGAGACCCGAATATGTGAATTCAGCAGAAGCAGGATACGACGGGAAATGGAAGAAGGCTAATATCGGGTTCACTATTTTTCATAACAATATTTCAGACCTTATTAACATGGTGACTGTTATGGACAGTGCAGGCATTAGCCATATGTTTCCTGAGAACATTTCATCAGGCAGGAACTACGGATTTGAGCTCACATATGAGCAGCCTTTATTAAAATGGTGGAAATTAAGCGCTAACGGGAGTTTTTACCGAAATATTATTAAGTCTGATACGACGGGAGTCTCAAACAGTAACTTTTCATATAACGCCCGTCTGAATAATCTGTTTACAGTTAATAAGAAAACATCCGCTCAGCTGGTTGTAATGTATACAGGACCAATTATTTCGATCAGTTCAAAGATGGAGCCTCAGTTCTCGGTGGATCTTGCAATTAAAAGAGATCTTCTTAATAACAGACTCTCCCTGACAGCACGGGTAACTGACATTTTCAATACTTTGAAAAACAGCTATACTGCCTGGGGAGCGAACTTTACTGCCGACAATTGGAGGAAGCCGGAAACACGAGTGTTTTACCTGGGGCTCTTTTATAATTTTGGAAATACCGGCACTTCGAAAAACACCAAATCAAATATGAATAATGAAAGTGTCCACAGCAGGGAGATAAATTAGCTCTCCTGCGAAGTTTTCCGTCCCGGTTTGTGTTTGCTATCAGTCTATTCATCTCTTTATGTCGGGGCCCGTTTGTATGACTCCAATCCTTCGCAGAAGCTGGTTTCTTCGAAAAAAAAGGATGAACTGGAAGCCGCCAGTGAATCGTTAATGCTTCTTCTGGATCCCGGGTGAAAGCTCACTGCTTCAGAGTCATCAGATTGGTATCAGAACAATGGCTTATACTGATAATGCTGACAACTCGGTTCAGACCTTTGAATCGGGATTAATGTATGATTTCACGTTCAAGAGTGGTCTTCGTGGTGTGGCTATGCTCAATCATCAGTATGAAAATGTAACTGATACCTTTAATTTGTCCGATGATGTTTATATACCATCAGGCAAATACGGATTTAACCAGTTTGAGACCCACCTGAACTCGCCTCAGTCGAACCCGTTTGTCCTTGGAGTTGATTTTACCGGAGGATCATTCTATGGCGGAAGCCGGCTTTCATTCGGATTTGAGCCGCTTTGGAACATTGGTTCTACCCTGCAGCTGGGGCTCAAATATGAATATAATATTTTACAGTTTAAAAACCGCAACCAGTCATTTAAAGAGGGTGTTGCGGGTTTCAAGGCGCTTGTTATGCTTACGACAAAACTTTCGGCAAGCGTTTTTGTACAGTATAACGGGGCTGAGGATGCTGTAATCACTAACTTCCGCCTGAGGTTTAATCCATCTGAGGGTAATGATTTCTATATTGTACTAAATGAGGGACGAAATACTTTCCGTGACATTGAAGATCCCCGCCTTCCGGTGTATAACAACAGGTCAATACTTCTTAAATAGTGTCTGTCTCTAAAGTCATGTTTTTTTAAACTTTCACATCGTTTTTTTGGTTGTCCATCATTGATAGTTTGAAAAAGGTTTCAAAAATGCATTTTCATTGCTGTAAGCACGTGACAACCCTGTTAATAACTGCCAAAA